>CAYQXR010000067.1:0-10019 GCA_964421625.1 uncultured Gemmatimonadaceae bacterium
CGAGTAGCCCCCCTCCCGCAGTTCACTCAGGTCTACGGTCCGGCGAACCACCACGATGGCCCCGCTGGCCTCGGCGGTACTGCCAATGTTGACCCGCGCCTTGCCCTCGCCGTCCAGAATCTGGACCGAGGTCTTGAACGAGGCACCCGGCGTCAACCCGTGGATCTCGTAGTAGAAGTTCAGCGGCTGGGTCGGCGCCCATACCAGCATCGGGTTCAACCGGAAGTCCTGGCCATCCGGTGCCCGCCAGGACGGGCCCTGGGCAATGCCACCAATCAGATCCGTCACGCGCACGGCCGACTGGTCGGCGATCACCAGCTTCGGCCGGCGCACCGTGGCACCACCGAGTTCCGGTGGCCCCTTGTCCTTCACCTTCGCCTGCGACATCAGCGCGGTGGCCAGCCAGGTCCCGGATGGGAAAGGCAGTTCCAGCCAGCCGCCGATCCAGTTGCCCCGGTATCCAGCCGGCATGACGATCCGTTGCAGGGTATCGATCTGGATGTAGCGCAGCGAGGATTCTTCGTAGCCGACGATCCGCAGGCGGATCGGGAAGGCATCGCGGCCATCCCGGGTTGTCTCGCGCTCCACGAAGTCGGTCGGCACCGCGTAGGTCAGGAGCACGCGACTGGTGCCAGCCGCCACATCGCCCACCTGATGCAGTTTCATGGTCGCGGGCCACGGTGTGGTGAGCGGCGGTGCATCCGAATCGGAACGCAAGGCCAGGGTGACATCCTGCCGGGACTGATCCACCGCAGCCAACACGGCGGTCTCGCATTCCGGGTTGTCCACGGTCCGATTCTCGGGAAGCAGGCTCATGGCCGCTTCGGCATAGATCCCGAGGTAGTTCCCGCGGGAGATGTAGAGCTGGGGGTTGGCTGGCAGGGAGGCGCGGAGCGTCGTGGCCGTGTGCGTCCCCACCGCCTGACTGCCATGGAAATGCAGCAGACGCTGGAACCCGGTGAGCAGATACAGCCAGGACTCGTTCCGGGCAATGATGACCTCGTCGGCGTCCGCCTGGACGCGACCAATCCGTTCAATCGGCTCGCCGTGCCGCAGATAGACCACGCCGCGATGATCGAGCAGCAGTTCCCGGCGGCGCGGATCGCCGGCGAAGGTCGGCTGCTTGCCGAGCCGGTCATACATCTTGTCAGGTGGGGCCAGGGTGCAGATGCGCGGCGGGTCGAAGCGGTATTCCACTCGTTCGAAGTGGGTCCGTCGCCACGGGACCGTCACTCGGAAGTGTTCGAGGACGTAGGCCCGGCGCCGCAACTGTTCCAGCAACCGGGCGCCGATGGGGTTGACGGCTTCGGCGTCGCGGCCACGCCAGAAGCGGCGCAGCCAGACCCCGGCGTCCGCCAGTGGGACGGCATCGAACACCGCCAGCGAGTCCGCATCGAGAAACCACTCGAGATCGTAGCGGTACAGGTCGCGTCCGGCGGGCGTCAGTCGCTCCAGACCGAACCAGTAGGCCTGCTCCGCGGCCGTGGAGTCCCCCAGGGCCATCAGGGTCCAGGCGCGTTCCAGGGCCAGCACAGCGGGGTCGCCGCCTGCCAGTCCGGCTCGCCCGAGATAGGTCAGGGCGCTGTCATGATGCAGTTGCTGCCGCTGATACCGCGCGGCCGCCAACAGAATATCCGGATGCGGATACCGGTCCCGCAGGAGGATCCGCAGCGTGGTGACGGCGTTGTCCTGAATGATCCGGTCACCGGACACCACCAGCGTGTGTACTGCCAGCGCCCGCAGGGATGGCAGGTTCGCGTCCCGTTGCATGCCTTCGCGCAGGTATCGCCAGGCGGCGTCGAGATAGGCTTCACCCTCGCGGACGCCACTGCCGATCAGCGGAGCACCCCGACCGACCTCGAAGGCCAGGAAGGTCCGGGCAAGAGCCATATCGAGCATGGCGATGTGCGGGTAACGGTTCCGGTCGACCAGTGCGTTGTCGGCTGCCACCGCCAGGGCGCCCCGGTCGACGCGCAGCGCAGCCTCCCGCAATCGCCAGAGCGTGGTCCGCAGCGTGGCCATCTCGCCGCCTGGCGCAGCGGCCAGCGCGCGCCAATCACCGAGCTGACTCGGATCGGTCACCTGTTCGAGCGAGTCGTCCCAGGTGGCCAGGCGATCCCAGTTGACCGTCTGCTGGGCGCCGAGCGGTGCGGCGGCGATCAGCGCCAGTCCCAGTCTCGCCCGCACCGCCCAGGACACCGGCTACTCCTTGACCACGAAGTGCAGTTGACGTTCGACCGAATGCCCGTCCGATTCGATCCGGATCCGCAGGGTGTAGCTCCCCTCGCGCAGTTCGGCGATGTCGAGCACCCGACGCACCGCCATGACGGGCCCGCTGGCGTCGGCGACTGTCCCAACGTTGATCCGTGCAGTACCTGTCCCGTCCAGGATCTGGACCGAGGTCCGGAACCGCGCATCGGCGGCCAGACCATGGATCTCGTAGTAGAGCTGCATGGGCTGTTTCGGCGCCCACACCTGCATGGGGTTCAGCGGGAAGTCCTGGCCATCGGGTGCGCGCCAGCTCGGCCCCTGGGCGATCCCGCCGACCAGATCGGTCACCCGGAGTGGCGGCGTCCCGTCGACCACCAGGTCCGGTCGGCGGACCGTCGCACCACCGAGGGTATCCGGCCCACTGCCCGAGGTCCGGGGCTGCGAGATCAGTGCGCTCGCCAGCCAGTGCCCGACCGGGAATGGCAGTTCCAACCAGCCACCGATCCAGTTGCCCTGGTACCCGGCGGGCATGATGATCCGCTGCAGGGTGTCGATCTGGATGTAGCGCAGCGTGGACTCATCGTAGCCGACGATCCGCAGGCGGATCGGGAAGGCCGCCCGGCCATCCCGGGCCGTCTCGCGCTCCACGAAGTCGGTCGGCACCGCGTAGGTCAGGAGCACGCGACTGGTGCCAGCCGCCACATCGCCCACCTGATGCAGTTTCATGGTCGCGGGCCACGGTGTGGTGAGCGGCGGTGCATCCGAATCGGAACGCAAGGCCAGGGTGACATCCTGCCGGGACTGATCCACCGCAGCCAACACGGCGGTCTCGCATTCCGGGTTGTCCACGGTCCGATTCTCGGGAAGCAGGCTCATGGCCGCTTCGGCATAGATCCCGAGGTAGTTCCCGCGGGAGATGTAGAGCTGGGGGTTGGCTGGCAGGGAGGCGCGGAGCGTCGTGGCCGTGTGCGTCCCCACCGCCTGACTGCCATGGAAATGCAGCAGACGCTGGAACCCGGTGAGCAGATACAGCCAGGACTCGTTCCGGGCAATGATGACCTCGTCGGCGTCCGCCTGGACGCGACCAATCCGTTCAATCGGCTCGCCGTGCCGCAGATAGACCACGCCGCGATGATCGAGCAGCAGTTCCCGGCGGCGCGGATCGCCGGCGAAGGTCGGCTGCTTGCCGAGCCGGTCATACATCTTGTCAGGTGGGGCCAGGGTGCAGATGCGCGGCGGGTCGAAGCGGTATTCCACTCGTTCGAAGTGGGTCCGTCGCCACGGGACCGTCACTCGGAAGTGTTCGAGGACGTAGGCCCGGCGCCGCAACTGTTCCAGCAACCGGGCGCCGATGGGGTTGACGGCTTCGGCGTCGCGGCCACGCCAGAAGCGGCGCAGCCAGACCCCGGCGTCCGCCAGTGGGACGGCATCGAACACCGCCAGCGAGTCCGCATCGAGAAACCACTCGAGATCGTAGCGGTACAGGTCGCGTCCGGCGGGCGTCAGTCGCTCCAGACCGAACCAGTAGGCCTGCTCCGCGGCCGTGGAGTCCCCCAGGGCCATCAGGGTCCAGGCGCGTTCCAGGGCCAGCACAGCGGGGTCGCCGCCTGCCAGTCCGGCTCGCCCGAGATAGGTCAGGGCGCTGTCATGATGCAGTTGCTGCCGCTGATACCGCGCGGCCGCCAACAGAATATCCGGATGCGGATACCGGTCCCGCAGGAGGATCCGCAGCGTGGTGACGGCGTTGTCCTGAATGATCCGGTCACCGGACACCACCAGCGTGTGTACTGCCAGCGCCCGCAGGGATGGCAGGTTCGCGTCCCGTTGCATGCCTTCGCGCAGGTATCGCCAGGCGGCGTCGAGATAGGCTTCACCCTCGCGGACGCCACTGCCGATCAGCGGAGCACCCCGACCGACCTCGAAGGCCAGGAAGGTCCGGGCAAGAGCCATATCGAGCATGGCGATGTGCGGGTAACGGTTCCGGTCGACCAGTGCGTTGTCGGCTGCCACCGCCAGGGCGCCCCGGTCGACGCGCAGCGCAGCCTCCCGCAATCGCCAGAGCGTGGTCCGCAGCGTGGCCATCTCGCCGCCTGGCGCAGCGGCCAGCGCGCGCCAATCACCGAGCTGACTCGGATCGGTCACCTGTTCGAGCGAGTCGTCCCAGGTGGCCAGGCGATCCCAGTTGACCGTCTGCTGGGCGCCGAGCGGTGCGGCGGCGATCAGCGCCAGTCCCAGTCTCGCCCGCACCGCCCAGGACACCGGCTACTCCTTGACCACGAAGTGCAGTTGACGTTCGACCGAATGCCCGTCCGATTCGATCCGGATCCGCAGGGTGTAGCTCCCCTCGCGCAGTTCGGCGATGTCGAGCACCCGACGCACCGCCATGACGGGCCCGCTGGCGTCGGCGACTGTCCCAACGTTGATCCGTGCAGTACCTGTCCCGTCCAGGATCTGGACCGAGGTCCGGAACCGCGCATCGGCGGCCAGACCATGGATCTCGTAGTAGAGCTGCATGGGCTGTTTCGGCGCCCACACCTGCATGGGGTTCAGCGGGAAGTCCTGGCCATCGGGTGCGCGCCAGCTCGGCCCCTGGGCGATCCCGCCGACCAGATCGGTCACCCGGAGTGGCGGCGTCCCGTCGACCACCAGGTCCGGTCGGCGGACCGTCGCACCACCGAGGGTATCCGGCCCACTGCCCGAGGTCCGGGGCTGCGAGATCAGTGCGCTCGCCAGCCAGTGCCCGACCGGGAATGGCAGTTCCAACCAGCCACCGATCCAGTTGCCCTGGTACCCGGCGGGCATGATGATCCGCTGCAGGGTGTCGATCTGGATGTAGCGCAGCGTGGACTCATCGTAGCCGACGATCCGCAGGCGGATCGGGAAGGCCGCCCGGCCATCCCGGGCCGTCTCCCGCTCCACCACGCGGGTGGGGATTGCGTAGGTCAGCAGTACCCGACTGGTCCCGACCGCCACATCGCCCACCTGGTGCAGTTGCATGGTGGCCGGCCACGGCGTCGAGATGGGTGGTCCGTCGGTGTCCGTCGTGATCGCCAGCGAGACATCTTCCCGGGCCTGTTCCACGGCCGTCACCACGGCCGGCTCGCAGTCCGGGTAGTCCGTCATGCGGTTTTCTTCGTACAGGTTCACGGCCGCGTCGGCATACACCTGGAGGTAGCGTCCCCGGGAGGCATACAGTTCCGGGTCGGCCGGCAACGAGGAACGCAGCGTGGTGGCGGCGTGCGACCCCAGTGCCAGACTGCCATGGAAATGCAGCAGCCGCTGGAAGCCGGTCAGCAGATAGAGCCAGGATTCGTTCCGGGCCAGGAGCGTGGATTCTTCGCCCGCCTTGGCCTGAGTGATCCGCTCGATGGGTGCGCCATGCCGCAGGTATACCACGCCGCGGTGATCCAGCAGCAGTTCCCTATTGCGCGGGTCACCGGCCAGCATGGGCTGCCGGCCCAGCAGGTCGTACATGTTGTCGGGCGGGGCCAGGCGGCAGATCGCTGGCGGATCGAACCCGGTCATCTCCACGCGCTCAAACTGGGTGCGGCGCCACGGCGTCGGCAGCCGGAAGTGCTCCAGCACATAGACCCGCCGCCGCAACTGCTCCCGCAGTCGGGCCCCGATCGGATTGACAGCATCGGCGTCTCGGCCGCGCCAGAAGCGGCGCAGCCACGCCTCGGTGTCGACTGCAGGCACCGCATCGAAGGCCGTCAGCGAGTCGGCATCCAGAAACCATTCCAGGTCATAGCGGTAGAGTTCCCGACCCCGTGGGGTCAGGTGTTCCACGCCATACCAGTACGCCTGCTCTGCGGCGGTCGAATCCCCCAGCTCCATCAGCGTCCAGGCCCGTTCCAGGGCCAGCAGGGACGGGTCACCACCGGCCAGTGCCGCACGACCCAGATAGGTCAGCGTACTGTCGGGATGCCCCAGGTGCCGCTGGTGCCGGGCCGCGGTCAGCAGCACATCCGGGTGGGGAAACCGGTCCTTCAGGAAAATCTGCATGGTGGTCAGGGCGTCCTCGTGCAGGATCCGGTCGCCCGAGACCACGAGCAGATGCTGCGCCAGATCCCGCATGGCGGGCAGCGTTGCGTCACGCTGCATGCCCTCCCGGAGGTAGCGCCAGGCCGCGTCGATATAGGCCTCGCCCTCGCGCACACCGCTGCCGACCATGGGTGCACCGCGCCCCAGTTCGAAGGCCACAAAGCTCCGTGCCAGGGCCAGGTCCATCAGGGCCGACTGCCGGTGGCGCCCGCGATCCAGCAGCGCGTTGTCGGCGGCGACGGCCAGGGCACCGCGGTCGACGCGCAACACCGCTTCGCGCAGTCGCCAGAGAGTGGTCCGGAGCGTGGCCATTTCGCCACCTGGCGCGGCGGCCAGCGCGCGCCAATCACCGAGCTGACCGGGATCGGTCACCTGTTCGAGGGAATCGTCCCAGGCGGAGAGGCGGTTCCAATCGATGCTGCTTTGCGCTGACGCGGCCGCAACCGATGTCAGCAGCAGGCCGCAGAGCCGGACCAACCGGCCCATCAGCGCGGGACGACGATCACCAGGGCAGGACGTGAAAAACCACCGAGTGTTCGACAGCATAGCCTCCAGCACGGAGCAGGATGTTCAGACGATAGGGCCCGGGCAACGGGGAGTCCAGCACGACACTCCGCCGCACGACGGTGCGGTCACCACTGGCAGGAAACGACGGCAGACCGAGCACTACTGGAGGAGACCCCGGCAGACCGAGCGCGGTCACCTGGAGGGTCACCTCAACGGCCTCGCCCGGGATGAGACCGTCGACTGCAAAATAGATCGGGATCGGGTCTTCCCGCCCCCAGGCCCCCAGCGGATGGAGCGGAAACCCACGGCCATCGGGCGCCGACCAGAGTCGACCGCCATCAGCCCCCAGCAGGATGTCCGTCATGCCAGGACCCTGGTGGGGGGCCAGGTGGAGGGGCGGGTGCACCAGGTACAGTGCCTCGTCCGGCCGCCCCTGATCGCCGCGCATGGCAAGTGTCCACTCGCCATTGGGCAGCACGACCTCGAACCAGCCCGTCAGATGGCCCCGGGTAGCCGTCGTGGGCGGATCCGTCACCTGCACCAGGGTATCGAGCACCACCTCCCGACCGGTGACCGAGTCCCGCGCCACCAGTCGGAATCGCAGCGGCCAGACCCGTTCCCCTCCCGGACCCGCCACCGGGCGGACATGCCGGGCAGCAATGGCCCAGGTGACGAGCACCCGGTGGGCGCGGTCGGCACTCCCGATCAGGGCAGCCGAGGACGTCCCCTCCCACAGCGTCCGGATCCGCGGCACCACCCGATTCAGGTCCGGCGTGGTAGCGGATTGGCGGTCCCGACCAGCGGCCAACGTCGGCGGCGGGCACCGGGCCCGGTTCCGATCGACAGTCGCCTCTCCGGTCGGACTGGCCGCTTCGAACCACATCGGCCGTTCGGTAAGCAGACCACTGGTCAGAAAGGCCGCGCCCGACAGCCCTTGGCCAGTCGCGGGACTGAACAGCAGGGAGCGATCCCGCCCCCGATCGAGATATCGCCAGACCGGTGACTCGCCCATCAGCACATCGAGCTGGGCGATATCCGGCTCGACCGGGCCGCCCAGAGTCCGCGCAAACCCCAGGGGGGAGCCATGCCGCAGGAAGGCGACGCCGCGCGAGTCAAACAGTGGATCACCGCCACGCACATCTCCGGGCAGCGACGGTTGTGGTTGACGCAGCCGCCATGCCTGCAAGGGCTCGTCCCCTTCGCAGACGCCGCGCTCCGCCGCGGGCAGGCGTTCGTCGGCGGTCAGTCGCCCGATGGACTCCGTCACCCGGAACAGGCGCAGAGCGGTTTCCCAGCGCGCCAGATGGTCGTGGAGGGCCGCCCCGGGCTGGTTGGCGGCCAGGGCATCCTGACGGGCCCACCAGCGCCGCAGCCAGTCGGCCACCGCCTCATCCTGGAGGCGATCGAAGGCCAGCAACTCCGCCTCCGACAGGATCCATTCCAGATCGTACCGGTAGAGCGCACGCCCAGCGGGGCTGAGGTCGTCGAGCCCGGCCCAGTAGGCGTCGCGCGCCCGGGCCGTATCACCCAGGGCCCGGGCTGTGCGCGCCAGTTCGAGGGCAATGGTCGAGGCATCCCAGGTGCCCCGCAGGCCATGCAGCAGCGCCAGCGCCTCCTCCAGCGCCCCCCGGGCCCGGCGCTCACGGGCCCAGACCAGCCGGGCCTCCGGTCGTGGCGTCGACTGCTCCATCGCCCGCTGCATCACGTCAAACTGCTCCGCAGTCAACTCGCGGTCGCCCTGGGCCAGCAGCACTTGGAAGAGGTAGGCCTCGCCGCGCCCGAAGGCGGCATCGCGCGTCTGCATGAGGAGCAGGTGCCGCCAGGCCATGGTGGCCATGGTGGCGCCATCGGGCACACCTGTCCAGGTCCGCCGGGCGAAGCGTTGGCCATGCAGCCAGGTGAAGGTGCGCGCCAGCGCCAGATGCGGCCAGGGCCAGTCAGGATGGCTGGCGGCCTCCAGCAGCAGCGCCTCGATGCTGCGGTCCACATCGCTGGCATCCCCCGCGAGCTGTGCGCGACGCAGCCGGAACAGCGCCTGCCGCAGCGGGCCTGCCGGGGTGGATCCACCAGCCAGACGGTTCCATCCTGCCAGGTCACTCGGCGAGCGTGCGGCAAGCAGCGAATCTTCCCAGGCCGCCAGCATCTGGCGATCGGTCGGCGACTGGGCGGCCATCGGTACCGCGACCAGCAACAGTGCCGGCACCAGCCACGCGCGCCACCACCTCGCACTGCCACGCATCAGCGGACCTTCACGATCCCCAGCACGGCGTCCACCAGCACATCCCCGCCAAACCGGACGGGATCCGTCACCGGCAGTCCCGTCTCCGCCGCCGCCCGGGCGCAGGCCGCACGGGCCTCCGCCTCGGCCAGATCGAAGGTGTTGAGCGCGATCCCGACCACCGGTGCCGGATGCACCCAGGCCGCGGCCTGTTCGTACATGCGCACATAGTCCGCCAGCGAGGGCATCATGCCCCAGGCCTCATCGCGGTAGTCGCCGATGGACACGCGCGTGGCCTGGTGGCAGAGGATCATGGCGTCGGGACAGGACCCGTGCAGCAGGCCCAAGGTGACCCCGGAATACCCGGGGTGATTGAGCGACCCCTGCCCTTCCACCAGGACGATGTCCGCATCCTCAGCACCCCGGAGCACCAGTTGCTCTGCGGCGCCCGCAATGAAATCAGCGACCACGGCATCGATGCCGATGCCCCAGCCCTCGATCATGATGCCGGTCTGTCCCGTGGCCACAAAGCGGGCGCGCCGCCCGCGCGCAACGAATTGCCGCACCAACTCCATCTGCGCGGTCATCTTGCCGACATTGCAATCGGTTCCCACCGTCAGCACCACGGTGGCCGCGACATCGCGCGCTTTGCCGCTGGCCACCGGCAGGTCGGTCGGCGGTCGCCGGATGTCGGTGATGGTGCGGCCGGTGTCGCGGGCCGCCTGGGCGAGGAGCGGATCGTCGCCGAGGAAGGTGTGCAGTCCGGAGATCACGTCGCAGCCGCCGAGGATGGCCTGATGCAGCCAGGTCCGCCACTCCTCCGGCAGACGGCCACCGATCGGGGCGATCCCGATCACCACACTGGTGGCCCCCAGCGCCAGCCCCTCGGTGACACTCGCGACAATGGGAAGATTCCCGCCGTAGCCCAGAATGTCCTGAACCACCTGACCGGCGTGGTCGCGGTCGAGCACCGCGGCCACATGGTCCGGTCGATAGCGGATGATGCAGTTGGCCGTCTTCGACGTCAGCGGATCGAAAT
>CAYQXR010000068.1:0-232 GCA_964421625.1 uncultured Gemmatimonadaceae bacterium
TTCGCCTCGGCGCTGAGGTCGTTCCTGCGGCAGGACCCGGACATCATCATGATCGGCGAGATCCGCGATCTCGAAACGGGCGGCATCGCCATCAAGGCCGCGCTCACGGGCCACCTGGTGCTCTCGACGCTGCATACCAACGATGCGCCCAGCACCATCGTCCGTCTGATCGACATGGGCGTCGAGCCGTTCAACGTGGCCTCGGCGGTCAACCTGGTGGTGGCGCAGCGGC
>CAYQXR010000068.1:242-9930 GCA_964421625.1 uncultured Gemmatimonadaceae bacterium
GCGGCTGGTGCGGCGGATCTGTACCCAATGTCGCCAACCGGCCCAGTACTCCGACGCGGAACTGGCCCCGCTGGGTGGTGATCTGGCCCACTGGCGGCAGGTGGCCTTCCAGCGCGGCACCGGCTGCGACCGATGCAGCGGTACCGGCTACAAGGGTCGGGCCGGTCTGTACGAAGTGATGGCCATGACGCATGCGCTGCGGAAGATGATCCTGACCGGCGGCTCGGTGACCGAGATGCGGGAGCAGGCCGTGGCGGACGGGATGCTGACCTTGCGGATGGACGGGATTCTCAAAGCCACCCGGGGTGTGACCACGGTGGAAGAAGTGCTCAAGGAGACGGCCGAATGACCCAGAACGAAGCAGCTCCCCCGGCGGATCGCGGGGCGGGGCTCAATCTGCGGAGCCTGCTGGAGACCATGTTGGCCCGCGATGCGTCGGACCTGCACCTGGTGGCTGGTGAGGTGCCCAAGCTGCGGGTCGACGGCGAGATCGTCAATGCCGGCATCGATCACAAGCTCACGCCCAAGGACACCTTGTCGCTGGCCTACTCGGTGCTCACCGAGACCCAGAAAAAGCGCTTCGAGCAGGACGACGAACTCGACTTCTCGTTCGGGATCCAGAACCTGGCGCGGTTCCGCGGCAACTGCTTCAAGCAGCGCGGCTGCGTCTCGCTGGTGATCCGGATGATCCCGTTCAGCGTCAAGACCTTCGAAGACCTGCGCCTGCCGCCGGTTACCGCCCGACTGGCCGAGCGGCCCCGGGGCCTGGTGCTGGTGACGGGACCGACGGGTTCCGGCAAGTCGACCACGCTGGCCGCCATGATCGACAAGATCAACCGGGAGCGGCGCGGGCATATCATCACGGTCGAAGACCCGATCGAGTTCATCCACCGCCACCAGTCGTGCATCGTGAATCAGCGCGAGGTGGGCACTGACACCCGGTCCTTCTCCAGCGCGCTGAAGTATGCGCTCCGCGAGGATCCAGACGTGATCCTGGTCGGCGAAATGCGCGACCTGGAGACCATCTCCGCCGCGCTGACCATCGCCGAGACGGGGCATCTTGCCCTGGCCACGCTGCACACCAACTCGGCGCCCGAGGCGATCAACCGCATCATCGACGTGTTCCCGAGCAGCCAGCAGGCGCAGGTGCGGGCCCAGCTCGCCTTCGTGCTGGAGGGGATCGTCACCCAGACCCTGCTGCCGCGGGCCAGCGGCCGGGGCCGCGTGATGGCCGCCGAGATTCTGGTCGCGACGCCGGCCATCCGGGCGGTGATCCGCGACGACAAGGTGCACCAGATCTACTCGCTGATGCAGGCCGGCAAGAAGCACGGCATGCAGACCATGAACGATTCGCTGTACCAGCTCTACATGCATCGCGAAGTGACCCGGGAGGAGTGTCTCCGGGTCTCGTCCAACCCGTCCGAGTTCCTGCGCGCCATCGGGGAGACCCCGGTGGAAGAGCAGGGCTTCGGCGATGCCCGCCTCTCCGCCACACGGTAAGGAGCAGTCATGCCGGTTTTCGAGTATACCGCGAAGAACGCCGCCACCGGTCAGATCCTCAAGGGGAATCTCGATGTGGCGACCCGCGACGACGTGCTGGGGCACCTGCGGCGCAACCGCCTGCTCCTGGTCACGGTCCGCGAGGCGCCCAAGGCGATCACGTTCAACTTCGGTGGGCAGGGGATCGGGATCCGCGACATCGTGATCTTCACGCGGCAGTTCGCGACCATGATCAACTCCGGTCTGCCGCTGGTCCAGTCGCTGAACATTCTGGCCCAGCAGACCGAGAACAAGGCGCTGAAGGATGTCACCAAGGGCGTGGTCTTCGACGTCGAAGCCGGTAACACCCTGGCCGACGCGCTGGGCAAGCACCCCAAGGCCTTCACGCAGCTCTATGTGAACATGGTGGCGGCCGGCGAGGCCGGTGGTATTCTCGACACCATTCTGCTCCGTCTGGCGGCCTTCCTCGAAAAGAACGACAAGCTCATCCGCAAGGTGAAGAGCGCCCTGATCTATCCGGCCGTCATCATCTCGGTGGCCATGGGGGCGATCGCCATCCTGCTGATCTTCGTCATCCCGGTCTTCCAGGACATGTTCTCCTCGGTGGCCATGGAGCTGCCGCTGCCGACCCGCATCGTGATCTGGATGTCGGAGTTCCTCCAGGCCTACTGGTGGGCGGTGATCCTCGCGGGAGTGCTCGGGACGGTGGCGTTCAAGCGGTTCTATGCCACGACGGGCGGCAAGCGACAGATCGACGGCCTGATGCTGCGGCTGCCGGTGCTGGGCGATGTGGTCCGGAAGTCGGCCGTGTCGCGCTTCACCCGCACGCTGGGCACGCTGGTCTCCTCCGGCGTCTCGATTCTGGAAGGCCTGGAAATCACCGCCAAGACCTCGGGCAACGCGGTCATCCACGATGCCATCATGGCCTCACGCACGTCCATCGCCGGCGGCGACACGATTGCCGCCCCGCTCGAAAAGTCGGGCGTGTTCCCGCCCATGGTGATCTCGATGATCGCCGTCGGTGAACAGACCGGCGGGCTGGACGAAATGCTCGGCAAGATTGCCGACTTCTATGACGACGAAGTCGACGTGGCCGTGAGCGGAATGATGGCCCTGATGGAGCCGGTGATGATTCTCTTCCTGGGCATCATCGTCGGCGGCATCATCGTGGCCATGTACCTGCCGATCTTCGGCATGATGGAAGCGATTCAGTAGCAGCCCACCATCCGGCGCCATGCCAGCGGCATGGCACCGGATCGCTCAGATGTGCGGCGGCAGTGCCAGGTGGCGCTGCCGTTCGCGTTCCAGCCGCCCGCACACCAGATCACAGAGCGCCCAGACATCCTCGTCGGCGGCGCGGTACCAGGCCCAGGCTCCGTCACGCCGTCGCGTGACGAGGCCGACGCGCAGCAGTACGCCCAGGTGCCGGGACACACTGGCCTGACCCTGGCCAGTGCGGTCGACCAGATCCGACACCCGCAGCTCGCCATCGTGCAGGGCGTGGAGTATCGCCAGGCGCGAGGGATCGCCCAGCGCCCGGAAGCGCTCGGCGACCCCGGTGAGGGTCTCCGGGGTCATGGTCACTGCCATCAGCCCGTCGCCACCGCCGCTGCCCAGCCCCGCCAGCCATCCTGCAGGTCGATCACGTCGGTGAAGCCCGCCGCTTCGAGCACCGAGGCGCCGATGGCCGACCGGCCGCCCGCCTGGCAGTGGATGGCCAGCGGCGTGTCGCGGGGCAGATCGGCGAGGGTGGTGGCCAGCCGACCGAGCGGATGGTGAACGGCCCCCTCGATGTGCCCCTGCTGCCATTCGCCCACCTCGCGGATGTCGATGACCGTGCGCCCGGCGGCGAGCAGGGCGGGAGCCTCGCCAATGAGGCCGTGACGGGCCTGCGCCCGATGGGCGGCGAGGGCAGGAGCCGCCAGCAGATCCGCTGCTGCAAACCATCCCGCCACCTGGTCGAGGCCGATCGAGGCCAGCGCGGTGCGCGCCGATTCGGCCTGCGCCGCACTCTCGGCGATGAGGTGGATGGGGCGATCGTAGCCGAGCAGCCAGCCGGACCAGGTCGTGAAGGACTTGTTCAGCGGAATGTTGAGCGCGCCGCGCAGGTGTCCGGCCGCGCAGGCCGCTGCCGGGCGGATGTCGACCACCGGCCCCGCCGCGAGCGCAGCCGACAGTGCCTCGGCGCCGATCGCGGGCAGGGGGGTGCGGGTGCCCAGCAGCGGAGCGCCCGCTTTGTTGATCTGCTTCATCATGGCGAAATACACCGGCGGTGCGGGCTGCCCCTCAAGCACGGCAGCCACGAACTGGGCTTCGTCGGTGATGCTGAAGGCCCAGTTGGTCAGCCGCTCGTAACCCAGCGTGGACGACGGCATGGCGCCCAGCGCCTTGCCACAGGCCGAACCGGCGCCGTGCCCGGGCCAGACCTGCAGGTGGTCCGGCAGATCGCCGAGCCGCTGCAGCGACCGGAACAGATCCCGCGCGCCCTGCTCCATGGTGCCGACGTACTGGGCGGCGCGCTCAAGCAGGTCGGGACGGCCGACATCGCCGACGAAGAGGAAGTCGCCGCTGACCAGCGCAACGGGCTCGGGGCTCCGGGCCATGTCGGTGACCAGAAACACGATATGCTCCGGCGTATGCCCCGGCGTGTGACGCACGGTGAGCAGCACGCCGCCCATCTCGATCCGGTCGCCGTCGTGCAGTGCGAGCGTATTGGGCTGACCCAGCCAGCCGTACTGCCACTCCGGCCCACCCTCGGCGGAAAGCAGCGCCGTGGCACCGGTGGCGGCGGCCAGTTCGCGTGCACCGGAGACGAAATCGGCGTGGATGTGCGTCTCAGTCACCCGGGTGATGCGCACACCTTCGCTGCGCGCCATCTCGAGGATCGGGGCGATGTCGCGCGGGGGATCGATGACGATCGCCTCGCCGGTGCGTTGACAGCCGATCAGGTAAGTGGCCTGGGCCAGGCGATCATCGTAATGGCGGCGTACCAGCATGGGAACTCCGTGTTCAGCGGAAGGACGAGGAGAACTCCTGCCACAGCATGACCAGTGACAGGGTGAGCAACAGACCCGCGAACGCCCGTGTCAGCGTGCGGGTGGAAAAGCGCGGCGCGAGCCGGGTACCGATGACCATGCCGACCAGCGCGGCCGCGGTCACCGTGGCGGTCAGCACGGGATCGAGGGAGACCTTCCCCCACCAGCCGATGCCGGCGGCTGCGGTGTTGCCGGCAATGACCAGGAGCGAGGTGGCCGTGGCCTGAGGCATCGAGAGCCCCAGTACGCCGGTCAGCACCGGGACCACCAGGAAGCCGCCGCCGACACCGGTCAGACCGGTGACCAGACCCACGCCCAGTGCTGCCAGAAGGAGCATGCCCGGCGGAATGCGCGGTGGCGATGCGGCAGGCGTCTGGCGGCTGCGGTACCAGAGGAACCCGGCGGCGGTGAGCATGACGGCCACGAAGAGCAGGACCCGCGGACGGTCGGCGATGCCGCTGCCGATGCGCGCCGCAGCGTAGGCCGACGCCATGGCCAGCAGGGCGAAGGTCAGCGCGGTCCGGGGACGGACATGGCCGCTGCCCCAGCGCATCAGGGCCCCGACCAGGGCGGTGAAGCCCACGATCGGCAGCGACATCGGCACTGCGACACCCGCCGGGATGGCCATGACGTGGATCAGCATCGGGACGGCGAGGATCGATCCGCCGCCACCGAGGATCCCGAGGGTGATACCCACGAGCAGGAAGCCGATCAGCCCGGCGAGCAGCACTGCGCTTCCAGAGTGGCCACCAGGCCGTGTGGATCCTGCCGGGCATGACGGTTCCACGGCATGCGCGCGAGCCCGAGCCCGAGCAGGCAGGTGTCGCTGACGCCGGCGAAGACCAGACCGCTGCCGATGGCCAGCGGGATGACTGCCAGCGTGGGGGAAATGGTCAGCGCCGCCAGAGCGCCCAGGGCCACGATGGCACCAGCCACGATCCGGACCTGACGTTCGAGGGAGATGGTCCGCCGACCCTGTTCGACCGCGCCGCCCCCGGTGCGCCAGCCCTCGGTGCCGCCCGCCACCAGGAGGGTGGGTGCGGTGCGGCCGCAGGTGCGCAGCAGCGCCTCAGCCTGGGCGGCCCGCTTGCCGGAGTGGCAGGTGATCAGGATGGGGATGCCGAGCACGGCGAGCCGGGGGGCGTGGAGGCCGAGCTGGTCCAGCGGGAGGTTGAGCGCGCCTGGGATCCGCACGACCGCGAACTCGGCGGGGGTGCGGACGTCGATCAGGCGGCCTTCAGCGGCAGCGGCGAGGACCAGGTCGGGTTCAGCGTACATGGATGGGCTCCGTCATCGGGTTGGCATCGAGTGGATCACAGGGCCCAAGATATAGACCAATGTGAATATGTCAATACCGGCCGTTGCTCAGGGGGCCAGCGCCTGTTCCAGCACCGCGGCCAGACGGATCCCGGCCCGGAGGAGCTGTTCGTGGACCACGGCGGCAACCTCGGTGACGTGGCTGCGGGTGATCACCAGGTCCTGGGGCAGAACGGCGTAGATTCTGGCCCGGGCTACGTCGTGGGATTCCATGGCCCAGTCGGCAATGGTGCCCTTGCGGATCTTGTCGAGATCGGGGCGGCGGGCCGCCTGGGCCACCAGGCGGTCGACCAGGGCCCGCTCGTCGGGCGAGATGGCCCGCAGCAACTGGCTGTCCCAGAAGGCGTGCAGCGTCATCAGCTTGCCCTGGAAGCGGATCTTGACGTCATTGCCGCCCCGGTCGCCCCGGTCCCCGGCATGGAGGGGCTGGTGCAGGTCGCCGACCAGGTGCACCACGAACCGGAGCGCGTCGGCTCGGCGGGCCTTGGCGGCCTGCTGATCGGCCAGTGCGGGGATGAGCGAGTCCAGCGCCGACACGATGCAACCGCGCGGGCAGTGGCGCCGGGGTTGCCAAGTCGAATCGATGACGGGAATGTTGACGTAGTGCCAGGGAGCGGTCTCCCGGCGGGTCTCCCGGATGGCATCGGCCCAGGCGGCGATGTCGGCCAGCGACTTGCCGTCGAGCAGGCGGTTGGCCTCGCGGGCGGCGGCGGGTGAGAGCCGGGCCGCGGCGATCCGGGCGACGATCCGGTGGGCATCGGCCCCCCAGCGCATCGGGGGCGGGGCCGACGGTCCCGCGGACGGGCCGGCGAACAGGAGTGCAGCAAGGAGGGACAGAGACATGACTGAGCGTTACCAGAGTGGGAGAGCGGGTCCGGCGGTCGAACCGATGCCGGGCAATATGGCGGGGTTGGGTCGGTGGCGGGTCGCGCGGCTGCTGCTGGCGCTGCTGCTGCCCGGGACGGCGCTGTCGGCGCAGCAACTCGACGGGGCCCGGTTGACCAATGCCGGTGTGGTCCGCGCCAATGCGCAGGTCGACTCGGTCTTCATCCGCAGGCTGGCTCCGACGGTGACCATCGACGTGGGGGATTTCACGGCCTATCTCCTGGCCCGGGTCGGTGCGCCGCCCTTTCCGGATTCGACCGGGTTCCGGGTGACAACCGATTCGCAGGTGGTGCGGATCTCCGGGCGCCTCCGGGACTTCCCGCCGGAGAAGGTGCAGGAACTCGGGCCTTTTCTGCTGCTGCTGGACAGCACGTCGCTGTTCGTGGCCGAGCTGCGGATGCCGCAGCGCGACAGCGGTGTGATCCGCCTGCGGCTGGAACGGATTCTGGTGAACGGGCTGGCGATTCCCGAGGTGCTGCTCGGCCCGGCCATCGCGGCCTACGGCATCAACTACGAGGAACTGAGCAACGGTGGCCGGGAGTTTCTGGTGGCCATGCCGGTGCGCGGCGAGGCGCGGCTGCTGGACGGGCAGATCCGGTTGCATCTGCCCGCGGAGGCGCCGCCGCCGCGTGATTCACTGCCGACGCAGACGCCGCCAGTCCAGCCAGACCAGGATGCCGTGCAGCGTGATGGTCACCGCCGAGATGGCGCACCAGGGGCAGAAGGTCTTGAGAATGATGAATTCGGCGTGCTTCAGGCGCAGCGTGAAGAGGATGGCCGGGTAGATCAGGGCCATCAGCGCGAGGGTGATCCCGCGTGAGTTGATGAAGGCGGGCTGGATGCCGACCAGCGACGTCACCAGGATCAGGCTGTAGCCGATGGTGCCGATCAGGGCCACATCGACGCCCAGGAACCAGCCCCACGACGACATCTGGACCAGTTCGCAGCCGTGGCCGCTGCCGCAGCCCAGCGGGCCCATCAGGCCGATCTTCCAGAGATGCAGATACAGGGCGACACAGCCGGAGAGCAGCGCCGTGAGGGCAATCCAGTGCCGGGGCGTCAGTCCGGTTGGCGACGGGGAGGAAGCGGGCATGCTGGATTGTACTGTACCGGGGCGCCGGAGGGAACCGGGACCGGTGTAACTTCCCCCCCGCCATGTCCGAGACCGCCTCTGCCGCGCTGACTACCCGCCGCACCTTTGCCATCATTTCGCACCCCGACGCCGGGAAGACCACCCTGACAGAGAAGCTCCTGCTCTACGGCGGGGCGATCCATCTGGCCGGGTCGGTCAAGGCCCGACGGGCGGCGCGGCACGCCACCTCCGACTGGATGGCCCTGGAGCAGCAGCGCGGCATCTCGGTGACCTCCAGCGTGATGCAGTTCGTGTATCAGGGGTATCAGGTCAACCTGCTCGATACGCCCGGCCACGCCGACTTCTCCGAGGACACCTACCGCACCCTGGTGGCGGCCGACTCCGCCGTGATGCTGCTCGACAACCGGCGCGGCGTCGAGGAGCGCACCCGGCAGCTCTTCGAGGTCTGCAAGATGCGCCGGATGCCGATCTTCACCTTCGTGAACAAATGCGATCGCCCCGGCGGCGATCCGCTGCAGCTCATCAGTGACGTCGAGGCCGACCTCGGTCTGGTGATCCATCCGGTGACCTGGCCCATCGTGACCGGGGCGGGCTTTGTCGGCGTCGCCGACCGTCGGCGGCAGGAGGTGCTGCTGTTCGACAAGCATGCCGACCACGGTGCCTCGCTGGTCGAGACGCGCCGCATTCCGCTGCACGACGCGACCCTGGCCGATGCCATCGGGTCCGAGGCGCTGGCCACGTTGCTGGGCGAACTGGAACTGCTGGACGCGGCCGGTACGCCGTGGGACGAAGAAGCCATCCTGAACGGGACCCTCTCGCCGATGTTCTTCGGGTCGGCGCTGACCAATTTCGGGGTCGAGCCCTTCCTGCACGACTTCCTGCAGCACGCGCCGGGACCGCTGCCCCGCGCCACCGAGGCGGGTGGTGTGGTGCGGCCCACCGATGCGGAGTTCACCGGCTTCGTGTTCAAGATCCAGGCGAACATGGATCCGAAGCACCGCGACCGGATTGCCTTCGTGCGGATCTGCTCGGGGCATTTCACGGCCGGCATGACGGTGACCCTGACCAGGACCGGCAAGCCGCTGCGGCTGGCGCAGCCGCAGCAGTTTCTGGCGCGGGAGCGGGTCGAGGTCGAGGAGGCCTGGCCCGGCGACGTGATCGGCATTCACGATCGCGGCAATCTGCGGGTGTCGGACTCGCTGTCGGAACGCGGGAGCGTCGCGTTCGCCGGCATTCCCCGCTTTGCGCCGGCCCACTTTTCCCGGGTGATGCTGAACGACCCGCTGCGGCGCAAGCACCTCGATACCGGCCTGCGTCAGCTCGGCGAAGAGGGGGCGGTGCAGGTCTTCTACCAGGACTCGATCGCCGGACCGGTGCCGATCGTCGGCGCCGTAGGGATGCTGCAATTCGACGTGCTGCTCCACCGTCTGGAGCACGAGTACGGCGTGCGCTGCACGCTGGAGCCGCTGCCGTTCCGGCTGGCGCGCTGGGTCCGCGGCCCCGACCATGTGCTGGAAGCCATCACCGAGGGGCGGTCCCGGATGCGGCTGTTCGACATCAAGGGCGCGTCGATTCTGCTGTTCGAGGATGAGTGGGCGCTGCGGCACACAGTGGAGCGGGACCAGGGGCTGGAGTTTTTCGAGGCCGCGCCGTAGGGGGGATTGCCCACCAGGTGCGTAGGGGCGACCGGCGGTCGCCCGGTTGATCACGGCCGCGCGACGTCCCAACGAACGGCGATGATTCGTGTCTGCCGCGCGACTAAAGTCGCGACTCGGCGGGTTGAACTCGCTGCGCGAGTTCTGAGCGGCTGAAGCCGCTGTAGACTCAAGGCATCAGTGCAACACCCTTGATTCTTCAG
>CAYQXR010000069.1:0-9424 GCA_964421625.1 uncultured Gemmatimonadaceae bacterium
GGCCGTGCTGCTCGGCGAGGACCACCGCTTCTACGAACACGGCGGGCTCGACCTGGTCGAACTTCGGCGGGCCATCGGCTACCCGCGCCAGGAGTTCCAGTGGGGTAACCCGCGCGACCGCGCCGACCTCGGGCGGGCGCTGCGGACCCTGTGGTCACGGCGGGACGATGTCCGCGGCGCGAGCACCATCACCCAGCAACTCGCCCGGAACCTCTACCTGTCGCCCCGGCGCACACCCGGCCGCAAGCTCAAGGAGCTGGTCACCACCTGGCGCCTGGAACTCTGGCTGCCCAAGGACCGGATCCTCGAGCTGTACCTGAACACCGTCGAATTGGGGGACGAAGTGTGGGGTGTCGAAGCGGCGGCACGACGCTATTTCGGCAAATCAGTGACCCGGCTCACCGACCGGGAAGCAGCCACCCTCGCCGCGACCCTGCCCTTCCCGCGTACCAGCAACCCGATCCGCCAGCCAGGAAGGATGCTCTGGCGCCGGGACCACCTGCTGCGCCAGATGCAGCGCCGACCCGCGCTGCCCGTGATCACCGCCAGTACCAGTCCAACCGAGATGGGGGCCGGGCCGGAACGTTGAACGGGGCGCCATCTCTGACGCCCCGCTCGAATGTTCATACCCTCTGACCCGTCAGGGCTTGGCGCGGTTCGCCGCCGTGATGGCCTGGGCCAGTTCGGTGTAGGCGGTCGGGTCGATCTCGCGGAAGGGGCGCATGATATGCGCGATCCGGCCATCGGGGCCGATCACGTAGAGCACCCGCTGCGCCGCCGTGGCCGTGGCAGAGGCGGCACCAAAGGTTCTCGCCGTGCGCATGTCGGTGTCGGCCAGGAAGGTGAAGGGGAACTTCGCTTCCGACGCCCACGCCGCGGTGACCTTCGCGGAATCGCTGCTGATGGCGAACAACGTCGCCGCCTTGCCGCCGGCGAAGAGCGAATCGTACTGGTCGCGGTAGTGCTCCATCTGAATGGTGCAGCCGCGCGTCCGGGCCCGCGGGAAGAAGGCCAGCACCACGGTCTTGCCGCGCTGCGACGACAGCGTGACCGGCGCCGAGGCCACACCATCGCGGGTGGCGGCGGGGAGCGTGAAGTCGGGTGCCAGGTCGCCCACCTTCAGTTCAGCGGCAGCCGGGGCGGCAACCGCAGCACCGCCCTGGGCAGCCAGCGGGGCCGCAGCGCCCAGCAGGAGGAGAACAGCCATCATCTGCTTCGAGACCTGCATGGGAAACCCTCCGCTCGGTGGGTGGGATGGCATCGCCGGGCCGATCACGGCCCGAACCTGCCATCGGAATCAACCTCCGAATATAGGGCGGGGCGTGGTAGTCCCGCTGTGGGAGCCGGGCTACGGGTGGTCCGAGGGGATGCCCCCACTAGTTTTCTGCTGCGACTGGTTCGCCCCCGTCCGAGCACGGCACCTCCGTCAGCCGCATCACCAGGATCCCCTGAGTCGACGTCCCGACGGGCCTACCCGATGACTACCCTCCCAACTCCTTCGGCATCCAGCAGCTCACATCTGCGCCGACTGCGGCGGTTGGGCTGGCTGACCCTGCTCACCGCTTGCGGGAATGGCCCGTCCTCGACGGACGCGCCCATGAGCCGAGCCATGCCGACCCTGGAACGCATCGAGTTCACCCGGGGGGCTGACACCCTGCCCTGGGGGCCAGGGCCGGGCATGACCGTACTCGATGGTGGCGTCGTCGCCGTCCCCGGCAACTTCAGCCCGGCCGGCATGAGTGGGGGTATGGTGCATCTGCTCGCTCCGGACGTGGACAGCCTGGTCTCCATCGCGCGGCTGGGCGAGGCGCCGGGCGAAGTCTCGAATGGCGTGAAACTGCTTCAGGCCCGCGGCGACACGCTGCTGATTCTCGACCTCGGGCGCTATGCCCTGTTGCGCTACGACGCCAGTGGCAGGTATCTGACGCAGCGCCGGATGTCGTCATCGACGCGCGGCGCCATCATGAAGGTCACCAGCGATTCGGTCGATATCATGTCGCTGCCAAGGCCCGAACTCATCAAGCTGGCCCCGGGTTTCGTGTGGCGGCAGCCGCTCGAAGGGGATGGGCATCGGGTGCTGCTGGCGGCCAGCGACTCCTTCGTGGAGGCCTTCCTCGCCAACCGGCGCCAGGCCCAGATCCCCTTGGCGATCACGCCACAGCGGATCGCGCTGGCTGAACCCTGGCGGTATACCGTCGCCGTCTACGACAACGACGGACGTCGGCTGCATGTGATCGATCGTCCGCTGACCGGCCCCCGGCGCGACTCCGCGGAGTTCCAGCGCGCCCGGCAGAACCTGCTGGCCAGCCTGAACGAAGGCGGGAGCCCCGCGCAGATGCGCAGTTACCGCGATCAGCTCGACACGCTGGCGCAGGAGTTTCTGCCGCATCTGGAACAGAACGCGCTGCACTTCGACCACCGGGGCCGTCTCTGGGTGATCGGGCGGGTCGCCGATTCGACCTTCGCCGACGTCTACAGCGACGCCGATTTCCTGGGGCGTCTCACGGTGCCCTGTGCCAAGCCGGGTCGGCACATAGCGCTGACGAACAGCAAGCTGGCGCTGCTGTGCGCCGAGACCGCGAACGATGCCGTCCCGTGGCGCCTGCACCTCTACAGCATCGTGGAGCCGACTCCGGCTCAGTGAACCGGAGCGCCGCTACAGCGCCTTCACCTCCGTGACGACCTTGCTCAGCGAGGCCTTGGCGTCGCCGAAGAGCATCAGGGTGCGGGGGTCGAAGAACAGTTCGTTCTCGATGCCTGCAAAGCCCGGGTTCATCCCCCGCTTCAGGACGATGATGCTGCGGGCCCGATCGACATTGAGGATCGGCATGCCGTAGATGGGGGATGCCTTGTCGGTGCGGGCGGCCGGATTGACCACGTCGTTCGCGCCGATCACCAGCACCACGTCGACCTGGTCGAACTGGTCGTTGATCTCGTCCATCTCGAAGAGCCGGTCGTAGGGAATGTTGGCTTCGGCCAGCAGCACATTCATGTGCCCGGGCATCCGCCCGGCCACGGGATGAATGGCGTAGCGCACCGTACCGCCCCGCTTCTCGATCAGTTCGGCAAGTTCCCGGACCACGTGCTGGGCCTGCGCCACCGCCATGCCGTAGCCCGGCACCACCACCACGTCACCGGCATAGGCGAGCTGGACGGCCACGTCTTCGGGCGTGGTGGCCTTCGCGACGAGCCCTTCGCCGCTGCGCGCGGCGGCGGCGGTGGTCCCGGCCCCGAAGGCCCCGAAGAGCACGTTGCCGAAGGAGCGGTTCATCGCCTTGGACATCACCATCGACAGGAAGAAGCCGGAGGTCCCGTTGAGCGCGCCACAGACGATCAGCACGTTGTTGTCCAGCGCGAAGCCGGTCGCCGCGCATGACAGGCCGGCATAGGAGTTGAGCAGCGAGACCACCACCGGCATGTCGGCCCCGCCGATGGGCAAGACCAGCAGCACCCCGACCAACAGCGACCCGCCGACCAGCACCCAGAAGGCCCAGGGTGTGGCGGGTGCCATCACCAGCAGCACAAGCACCACGGCCATGGCGGCGAAGGCGCTGAAGGTGATGAGGTTCTGCAGCGGCCAGGTGATCGGCTTGCCGGTCATCATCTCGTGCAACTTGGCGAATGCGAGCACCGAGCCCGTCACCGTCAGGCCACCGAAGAAGATCTCCAGTCCCAGGGCGACCATGGTGCCGGACCCCAGATCGGCGCCATGGCTGTGCGCGATCCATTCATTCACGCCGACCAGCACCGCGGCCAGCGCGCCGAAGCCGTGTGAGATCGCGATCTGCTGCGGCACCGCCGTCATCGGCACCTTGGTGCCCAGCGGCACCCCCAGCAGCGTACCGATGACCATGCCGCCGACGATCCAGGGCCAGGTCACGATGTCCTGGTGCAGCAGCGTGCCGAGCACGGCGAACAGCATGCCGGTTGCGGCGAGGGTGGTGCCGCGGGCGGCGCGTTCCGGATGCGTCAGACCCCGCAGACCCAGAATGAAGCAGATGGCCGCGATCAGATACGCGGCCTGCATGAGCATGTCGCGGACCATCATGAGGTGGTGTCCTGCGCGGGACCGCGCCGGAACATCGCGAGCATCCGCCGGGTGATCCCGAAGCCTCCGACGACGTTCATCATGGCGCAGGTAACGGCCACGCCACCGAGGATGTTGCTGGTGAGCTGGTGCGAGCCAGCCGCCACGATCGAGCCGACCAGCGAGATACCCGAGATGGCGTTCGTGGCCGACATCAGCGGAGTATGCAGCAGGGCCGGGACCTTGGAAATCACCTGATACCCCACGAAACCCGCCAGGACGAAGACATACACCTGCATGATCAGATGGTGACTCACGATGCGCCGACCTCCGCGGCAACCCGCATCGGGGTGGTGATCTCGTCGTCCGCCGTCAAGGCGAGCGTTCCCTCCGGGGCCAGATGCTCGATCAGCGTGCGGACATTGCGGGCGAACATCTGGGAGGCATGCTGGGGCAGTGTGGAGGCGAGGTCCAGAGGACCGAGAATGGTGACGCCATGCACAACCACTGTCTCGCCGGGGCGGGTCAGCTCGCAGTTACCGCCGGTTTCGGCCGAGACGTCGACGATCACCGACCCCGGCTTCATGGTGGCGACCATGGCGTCGGTCACGAGTCGGGGCGCCGCCCGGCCCGGAATGGCTGCGGTACAGACAACCAGATCCGTTGCTGCGATGGCCCCACCCACGGCGGCCAGCACCCGCTCCTGCTGATCGGACGCCAGTTCCTTGGCGTAACCACCGGCCGTCTCGGCGTCGGCGGCCACCGCATCCGGAGCAATGAACTTGGCGCCGAGCGACAGCACCTGCTCGGCGGCCGCCGCGCGGACATCGAACCCCGACACCATCGCACCGAGGCGGCGCGCGGTGGCGATGGCCTGGAGACCGGCGACACCGGCCCCGAGCACCAGCGCACGCGCCGGCGCGATCGATCCGGCCGCCGTGGTGAGCATCGGGAGAAAGCGCGGCAGGTGCGTCGCGCCGAGGAGCACCGCCTGATAGCCAACTACGGTGGCCTGCGAGGAGAGCACGTCCATGGACTGAGCCCGGGTGATGCGCGGGACCTTTTCGAGTGCCAGGACGGTGACCCCTCGCGCGGCGAGGGCCTGCCCGGCAGAGAGAGCCGCTCCGGTAAAGAGGCCGAGCACCACGGCATCGGGGCGGATCTCGCCCACCAATGAATCGGCGGGACCGCGGACCGTGGCGACCACGTCGGCGCCCGCGGCGGTCCGGGTGTCGGTGACCTGAGCGCCGACGGCCTGGTAGGCGGCATCGGGACAGGACGATGCGGCGCCCGCACCGGTCTCGACCAGCACCTCGGCGCCACGTTTGACCAGGGCGGCCACGGCATCGGGCGTGAGCGCGACCCGGCGCTCGCGCGGGGCCGTCTCCTTCAGGACACCGATTCGCAGGGGCACGCAGCAACTCCGGGGGTTGGGATTCCACTCAAAGAACCGGCCCGGCGGGGGTCCTGTCAAGGGACGGGCAGAGGTGTCGGACCATCCAGCATGGTTGAAATCCGGGGGGGGGGGGTACCTTTGGGGAGGTCCTGTCCCGGAGGAATCATGTTCGCAATGGCTGTCGTCACCGCGCTGGTCGGTCCCCTTTCCGTCCCCGCACCGGACAGCACGGTTCTCGGTGCCGCAACCCAGCACATTCACAGCGTGTGGACCAAGTCGTCGCCGGGTCGCATCCTTCAGGTCGACCCCCGTCGATTGGTGCCTGATCTCACTCCCTCCGCCGCTGCCTCCGCCGCCGTGGGTCAGACTGCCTTCGGCCCGGACACCAATGTGACCGCCGGCATGGCGCGTGCTGGCGCGATCGAGACGCCATCCCTCGCGCGGGCCCGGGCGTGCGACGCCTACGCCGCCAACAACTGCATGCAGCGGAATGCCTTCCTCACCGTTGCCTACGGTGCACCGACCATCACGGGTGACAGCGCCACCGTGGTGGCCCTGGTCAGGTTGACTGAGGCGCCAAATCCCGACGCGGCCCCCGGCTCCCGGGCGAGCAAGGGTACGAAAGGGTTCACGATCATGCATCTGACCCTGCATCGCCGGGACCAGCAGTGGACGGTGAGCGGGATGAAGGTGGTGGTGCAGAGTTGATGGGCCACGAGTACAGCCTCCTTCTGAGATTGTACTGGACGAACCAGCCACCCATGGGGGTATGGCGATGAAGCATGACATGGCACTTCCACTCGCACCCGCGACCGGACACACCCTTCCGCTCAGCCCCCTCGCCTGGGGTCTCGCCGTCATCGGCCTGGTCGCCCCCCTCCTGGAGGGCGACGCCCGCGTCGGCTTTTTCGTGGTGGGGCTCATCGGCTGGGGCGCGGCGGGCGCGCTGACCTTTTTCCGCGGTCGGGTGCTGACCGGCTGGCTCCTCTGGAGCATCTGCTACGGTGGCGGCTACGTCCTCAGCACCAACTGGCAGAGCCGGGTCGGGCTCCAGGTCAACGCCACGACGAACAGCAGCAACCTCACGACCATCCTGTTCATCTGGGCTCTGACCGTACTCGGGGCTGTCCTCCTCAGCGGCATGCTCCAACCTGCCCGCCGATCGGCCTGGCTCCAGTGGGGCATGGTGGCGCTGGCCTGGAGCGTTGCCGTCGGCCTCGGTGGCTACCTCGGCATGACCATCGGCTACCTGGCCGGTGCGCTGCTACCGGTCGGCCTGGTCGGAAATCTCAGCTTTGTGGCCGGCCTCATGCTCGGCGGCGTGGCGGCCCACTGGCTGGGCCGCCGGGTGCAATCCTTCCTTCTTACGGCGTAGCCCGTAGAATCTTCATCTTCGGGTCGATGACCACCTCGGTGGTCGCCTCGACCGGGATCTCTCCGGTGCCGTTGGTCATCGGCAGGGTGATGGTGCGGTCCCCGACCTGCACATCGAGTGGCATCGGGAACGGCAGGTTGGCTGGTACTTCCCAGCGGAACCGGGCCACGCCGCCCTCGCGCGTCATCACGACGCGGGGAATCGCCGCCTGATAGAGATAGACATCGAAGAACCAGGTGAAGTCCTTCCCGGTCACATCGTTGATGATCTTCAGGAACCCCTGCGTGGTGTTGAACTGGGGCTCGAAGTTGCCGGGCAGTGGATCGGGACGGCCGTAGGTCAGAATCCGCAGCGACTTGAAGAACGCCGAGTCGCCCATCACGCCACGAAGCGTGTGAGTCACCCAACTGCCCTTCTGGTAGATGTCGCCCCGCGGCCCCGTGGTGTCGGCGTAGACTTCCTTCTCGTGACGCTCATGGCCCGACACCAGCGGCTTCTGGTTGCGGATGCCGTTCCGCTGGGAGCGGAGTTCGGCCAGATAGAAGTCCTCGCCGCCCAGATACTCCGCCAGCAGAGGCTGGGCATAGGACCCCAGACCTTCGTGCAGCCAGAGGTCGTCGTAGTTGGCATTCGACAACTGGTTCGCCCACCACTCATGGGCAAACTCGTGGTTCAGCAGCCAGTTGAACCCCCGCGGCCCCTTGGTGATGGGCCCGCTGTGACCGATCAGCGTCTGATTCTCCAGGCCCGAGTATGGCACGCGTACGACCCCCATCTTCTGGTCGGCCCAGGGGTAGGGCCCGATGATCTTCTCCCAGAAGTCGAGCGTCTGCGGGAACTCGGCGAACAGTTCGGCGGCTCCGGTCTCCTCGCCGGGGAGGTAGTAGAGGCGCATCGGGATGGTGTTCCCGAAGCGGCTCTGATAGTCCCCTTCCATCACCTTGTAGGGAGCCACGTTCAGCACCGAGCCGTAGGTGTGGATGCTGCGCGCCTGCCAGTGATAGGTCGTCCAGCCATCCTGGGTGGTGGTGCTCACCAGCCGACCGTTGCCCGGGGCCATCAGGCCAACCGGCACGGTATAGCGCAGATCCGACCGGGCCGGCTTCAGCGTCGGGTGGTCGAGGCAGGGATAGAGCAGATCGCAGCCACCGCCCCAGAGCGAGGTATCGATGTATGGCTGCCCGTCGGGCGTGGTGGTCCAGGTCGTCCCGCCCTCCCAGGGCGGACGCTTGGCGAGCGGCGGCGAACCCGAATAGATGACGGTGGTCCGGAACTCCTTCCCGGCGGGGAACGGCTCCGCCAGGGCAATCCGGAGCTGCCCTTCAGGGTTGGTCCAGGCCGAGCGCGGCAGGATGGTGCCATCGATAGCAATCGAAGCGATGGTGTATTTGGGATACAGATCGATGATCACCGTGCTGATCGGCGCCTTGGTGGTGAGCGTCAGCGTGGTGTTGCCTTCGATCCGCTTCTGGTCGGGAAACACCTTGAGGGCGTGATCGAGATGATCGAAGCGCAGCGCGAGCTGTTCGGGCGGCATGATGCCCCCTTGCTTGCGCGTCTGCTCCGTCAGGTAGCGGGGGTCATCGGGGCCGATCGCCGCAGCGGCCCCGCCGCGCTGGGCCCCGGCCGTGCCGAGGAGCGTGAGGAGCGCCAGGCCGGAGAGGAGGGCCGTCCGTGTCGTCTGCTGCATCGCGAGTCTCCTGGGTGGAGAGGGTCCCATCCGGGGGCCGTGTGCCCCGCCTGCCGATGTCCGCGGGGGAGCGGCCGGATCGTGGTATCAGGTAAGTATGGGGGAGTCCGGGGTCTCATGCGAGGGCGGGGCTCAAGCCCAGCTCGGGGCGACCCCATCGCGCGAGCTCTCGGCTGAAGCTGCGGGTCGATTCTGGGCGAGATCTCCCCCACGAGTTCGCGCGGCAGGCACGGGCGGTTGCTGCTCGATGTGGTAGCGCCAAGCCGGGGGGGGGGGGTACATTTCCTCAATCCTAACCCTGCCCCTCGGAGCCACCATGTCACCGATCTTCACGCGGACGCAGACAGCCCTCCTGCTGGGAATAACGCTGGGCGCCCCAGGCTACGCTGTCGGCCAGCAGGCCGTCCAGGCATCGGCCAACCTGCCCGGCTGTTACCGGGTTGCTGCTGGGGCCTGGGACCGCGTCTTCAGCAATCCCGGACCATCCTGGACGATCCTGCCGGAGGTCATCCGACTGGACACCACCCGAGTTGGGCAGTCTGCCCAGTGGTACCAGGTCCTGCCATCGACCACAGCGCAGGGACGCGCGATGGCCGCTGCGCACTGGCAGCTCACGGCACCCGACTCGGTGACCATCACCTGGTATCCCTCACGGGCAGGCGTGGAAATCCAGCTTCGGCCCAGCGGGGACTCGCTGATCGGGAAGATCATCGCGCATGGTGATGCCGGCCCTCCGCCGCCATTCCCGACGGCGCCGGTCACGCTGCGCCGTTCGGCGTGTCCTGAGGCACCTGTGAAGGCGGGCAGCATCTAAGATTCTCCATCGCTATCGAGGCGACTTGGCTGAACTGTAGTCGCCCGGCCCCTCCCGCTTATCTTGTCCCCATGGCCGGCGAATACATCTTCACGATGCGGGACCTCCGGAAGGTCGTCCCC
>CAYQXR010000070.1:0-1124 GCA_964421625.1 uncultured Gemmatimonadaceae bacterium
TGTGGCTCTTGCCGGTGTAGTAGAGCACGCGTTCCGTGGTCGTGGTCTTCCCGGCATCGATGTGGGCCATGATGCCGATGTTCCGGTAGAGCTCAAGCGGGGTCTGGCGTGCCATGTCGATCCTCAGTCCAGTCATGTCCTGGCGGTCCGACTGGCGGCCCGCCCCGATCACTCAATCAAAAAGCGGGGCGACCGGGCCGGGGATGTCCCCGCGGTATCGCTCCGCGCCACGTCCGGGTCTCCCCGGGACGAGGGCCCTCCCAGAGAGCCCCGGCGTACGTTGTAGAAGGTCCAGAGGTTGGCCCATCCCGCGGCCCACATGCACCCGATTTCACCCGCCTGCCCGGTCCGACCCCGCAGGGCCGGACCCCGGCACCTACCAGCGGTAGTGCGCGAACGCCCGGTTGGCCTCGGCCATCCGGTGCGTATCATCCTTCTTCTTGATGGCATTCCCCTCGCCCTTCGAGGCGAGGATCAGCTCAGCCGCCAGCCGCTCGGCCATGGTCTTCTCGCCGCGCCCGCGGGCGAAGGAGATCAGCCAGCGCATGGCCAGCGCGGTCCGCCGCTCGGGGCGCACCTCGACCGGCACCTGCAGCGAGGCACCACCGACGCGGCGGGACTTCACCTCGACGGCCGGCTTGACGTTGTTCACGGCCTGCTTGAAGACGGCGACGCCGGGCTGCCCGGTCCGCTCTTCGATCAGGTCCATGGCACGGTAGAAGATCCCCTCCGCGAGCCCCTTCTTCCCCTGGTACATCAGATTGCTGACGAACTTGGAGACAGTCTGGGAGTCGTAGCGCGGATCCGGCGGCACCGGCCGCTTCACGGCACTCTTGCGGCGGCTCACTTCTTACCACCCTTCTTGGCCCCGGCGGCGGCCGCACCCGGCTTCGGACGCTTGGCGCCGTACTTGGAGCGGCTCTGGCGGCGATCGTTGACCCCGGCGGCGTCCAGCGTGCCGCGGAGGATGTGATAGCGCACACCCGGCAGGTCCTTGACTCGCCCGCCCCGGATCAGGACGATCGAGTGTTCCTGCAGGTTATGCCCCTCGCCCGGAATGTAGGCGATGACCTCGATCCCGTTCACCAGTCGGACCTTGGCGACCTTGCGGAGCGCCGAGTTCG
>CAYQXR010000070.1:1134-9260 GCA_964421625.1 uncultured Gemmatimonadaceae bacterium
GAAGAAGCCGAACTCGGCGCTCCGCAAGGTCGCCAAGGTCCGGCTTCTTCGGCGTCGTAGTGTAGACGCGCGTGCAGACCCCCCGCTTCTGCGGGTTCTGCTTGAGGTGTGGCGCCTTCCCCTTGTAGACGGGGTCTCGGCGGCCATGGCGGAGCAACTGGTTGATCGTCGGCATACACCTTACAGGACGAATGACTAACCCTGGGCCCAATCGGCCGTAGCAGGGGAGAATAGCCGGTTTTGGGGGCAGGGTCAAGGGGCTGGGGGCGCAACTCCGGTCCCGGGGCCGACCGGGCCCTACAGGAACCGCCAGCGGACCAGCACTGCCGTAGCCGCCGACAGGGCGAACAGCGCCAGGAGGATCGATGGATCCGCTGCTCGTCGGCCCCCCCCCGAAGACCGACCCGCCTCAGGCCTCCGGGCCGGCCGACTCGGCGGGCAGGAGCGGGGGATCATTGGATACCGCACGGGGCGCCTCAACCCGGACTCGCACCTATCTTCCGTCCATCCACCCCGGGCCCGCCTCCCACACTGAGACCCCCATGTCGATCCGCATCCGATCCGCCCTGCCCCTCGCCCTGGTCCTGCTCCCGAGCGCGCTCTCCGCGCAGGGGACTGCCGCCGACTACGCCCGGGCCGCCTCCCTGGCGGACCGGACCCGCGGGCTGGTGTACGGGACGATGGCCTCGCCCACCTGGGTCGGCGGGTCGCGCGCGCTCTGGTACACCGTGACCGTCAAGGGCGGCATGCACTACCTGCTGGCGGACCCGGCAACCGGGCAGAAGCGCCCGGCCTTCGATCACGATCGCCTTGCCACAGCGCTGTCCGGGGCCATCGGACGGCCCTACACCGCAGCGACCCTGCCCCTCACCGGGCTGACGTTCACAGCCACGCTGGACACCATTGAGTTCAATGCTGTGACCAGCCGCTGGCGCTGCACCCTGGCCAGCTATCAGTGCGCCAGCACCGGACCAGCCACCACGCCCGGTGCAGGTGCCGGACCTGGCGGCCGAGGGGGGCCGGGACAGACCGGCCAGGGGCGCGGGGGAGTCGGCGCCCAGACCGGTCGGGGTGGCCCCGGCGCAGGAGCGGCTCCGGGTCAGGCGCCGCAGATCCCCACTCGGCGCTCCCCCGACGGACGCCTCGAGATCGCCGCCATCGACGACAACCTGATGATCCGCATCACCGGCGACAGCACCGCGCGCTGGGAACGGCTCTCCTTCGATGGCGCGCCCGGCAGCACCTACCGGCTGCAGTCGGCGGTCTGGGCCCCCGATTCCCGCACCATTGCCGCCTACCGCACCCGCCCCGTGGTGCAGCGGCAGGTGACCTATGTGGAGTCCTCCCCGGCCGACCAGCTCCAGCCCCGCACCACTTTCCGCAACTACGAGAAGCCGGGCGACGTTCTGGCCGTCTCGACGCCGGTGGTTTTCGACGTGGCGACGCGGACGCAGCGCACCGTCGACAACAGCCTCTTCCCCAACCCGTTCTCAATGGGGCAGCTCGCCTGGCGATCTGACAGCAAGCGCTTCACCTTCGAATACAATCAGCGCGGCCACCAGGTCTACCGGGTGATCGAGGTGGATGCCGCGTCCGCCACGGCGCGCGCGCTGATCGACGAGCATTCGGAATCCTTCATCTACTACCGCCCGGCCAACGGCAACCTGACCGAGTCCGGTGACTACTACCGCTTCGATGTCGACGGTGGCGCCGAGATCATCTGGATGTCGATGCGGGATGGGTACAATCATCTGTATCTGCTCGATGGAACCACGGGGGCGGTGAAGAACCGGATCACCTCCGGGCCGGGCACGGTCATGAACGTCGAGCGGGTCGATGTCCAGAACCGTCAGGTCTGGTATCGCGCCGCGGGCACCATCCCGGGCCAGGATCCCTACCTGCAGCAGTACTACCACGTGAACTTCGACGGTACCGGCACCGTGGCATTGACCGAAGCGGACGGCACGCACAGCGTGAGCTTCTCGCCCGACCGCGAGTACTACATCGACACCTGGCAGCGGGTGAACCTGCCGCCGGTCTCCGTGCTCCGCCGCACCAGCGACCAGCGGCAGATCATGGAGCTGGCCCGCGGCGATGCCGGCGAGCTGCTCAAGACCGGCTGGCGCATGCCGGAGGTCTTCACCGCCAAGGGGCGCGACGGCACCACCGACATCTGGGGTCTCATCATCCGGCCGACCAACTTCGATCCGAAGAAGAAGTATCCGGTGATCGAATACATTTACGCTGGGCCGCAGGGGTCGTTCGTGCCCAAGACCTTCTCGACCCAGACGGGCATGCAGGCGCTGGCGGAACTGGGCTTCATTGTGGTCCAGGTCGACGGCATGGGCACCGCCAACCGCGGCAAGGCCTTCCACTCGGTGATCTGGCAGAACCTGGGTGACGGCGGCTTCCCCGACCGGATCCTCTGGCACCAGGCCATCGCGGCCAAGTATCCCTGGTACGACATCTCGCGCGTGGGGATCTACGGCACCTCTGCCGGTGGGCAGAACGCGCTCGGCGCCCTGCTCTTCCATCCGGAGTTCTACAAGGTCGCCGTGCCCGCGGCCGGATCGCACGACAACCGGATCGACAAGATCTGGTGGAATGAACTCTGGATGGGCTGGCCGATCGGCCCGCACTACGGGGCCTCGTCGAATGTCGACAATGCCCATCGCCTGCAGGGCAAGCTGCTGCTGATCGTGGGCGAGATGGACACCAACGTCGATCCAGCCTCAACGCTCCAGGTGGTCAATGCCCTGATCAAGGCCAACAAGGTGTTCGATCTGCTCTTCATCCCCGGCGGCGGTCACTCGGCGGGCGGTGCCTACGGCGAGATGCGGCGCAACGACTTCTTCGTGAAGCATCTGCTGGGCGTTGAACCGCCCAACCGCAACACCCCCGTACCGGCACCAGCCAACCGGTAGCCCCGATGCCGTCGATGACGACGCTGCTGATCCTCGCTGGTCTCGGGCAGCTCGCCCTCGCCGCAGGGTCACTGCTCATCCCCCGGATACTCAGCTGGCGCGAGGACACGGCGAGGCTGCGGCCGCTCACACGCCAGGTGTTCTGGACCTACGCGTCCTACATCTGGGTCACCAATGTCTGCTTCGGTCTGCTGTCGGCGCTGGCCCCCGCGCTGCTGCTCGACGGGTCACTGCTGGCGCGCATGGTGGCGGGCTTTATCGCCGTCTACTGGGGCTCCCGCCTGGCGGTGCAACTGTTCTACTTCGACCGCTCCGCCGCGCCACCGGGACGGACCTACATGCTCGCCGAGTTTGCTCTGGTGGGGTTGTTCGTATTCCTGACGGCGGTCTACGGCTGGGCGGCCGTGTCCTGATCCGGCCATGGCCTCCTATACACCCACGGAACCCTGGATCGCCGAAGTCGCCGCGGTCACCCTGCTGCTTCTGCTGATCGCGGGCTACATCATGGGACGGTCGGCCACCGCGTCGGCACGAGTGCTGGCCTGGTCGCTGCTGGTGCTCGGCACGATCACGGTGGACCGATTGGTGGCACAGGAACCTGCGGGTGTGCGCATGCTGGCGCTGATCATCTTTGCGCTCACCACCATGAAGGTGATCGTCGTCATCGAGGAGCGTGCCCGCGGCATGGCCCCACTCACGCTCGGACGCTGGCTCGGCTTCGTCTGCACCTGGGTGGGTATGCGTCCCCGCCTCTTCACCTCGACCACTCCCGGTCCACTGCGTGACGCGGGTACCCTGCTCCGACGGGGTGCAATGCATGTCGTGGCCGGTGCCATTCTCGTGATGCTGGCGCGGATGGCGTGGGTCAGTACCCACTCGCGACTGCTCGCCACGGTCCTGGTGCTGCCGGGCCTCAGTCTGCTGATCCACTTCGGCCTGTGCAACCTGATGGCCGGTAGCTGGCGGATGCGCGGCGTCGCCTGCGAGGCGCTCTTCCGCGCGCCGCTGCGCTCGCAGCAGTTGGGGGAGTTCTGGTCGCGCCGCTGGAATCTGGCCTTTTCCGAGATGACGACCATCGCGGTGTACCGTCCGCTGATCGACCGCATCGGGCGCGGCCCGGCCCTCATCGCGGGATTCGCGCTGTCAGGGCTGCTTCACGAGATGGCCATCAGCGTGCCGGTCCGCGCGGGCTACGGCTTGCCGCTGCTGTATTTCGTGATGCATGGCGCGCTGGTGCTGGTCGAGCGCCGGCTGGCGCAGGCCGGGTACCCCCTCTCCGGCATGGCGGGGCGCGCGTGGGTCATCTTCTGGGTGGTGGCCCCGCTGCCGATCCTCTTCCACCGCGCCTTCCTGGCGGGGATCGTGTGGCCGTTGATCGGGGTGCCGGGGGGTGGGTGAGGGGGCAGTCGCACCTATGCAGTCTCGTCGCGAGGACAGCCTTGCGACCTGCTACTGAGAGCCCGTCACAATCCGATACCGCACCAACTCCACGAAGCCCTGCGACTGATCCTGTCGTGGCAGGTAGAGGAACTGGCCGACGACGCGAACCAGGGAACTCTGCTGGCCCGGCTGCACCGGTATCCTGGCCAGGAACTGTCCCGATGCATCAAAGACGTCGAACGCCCGCTGCCTCGCCCATTGGGTGGAAAGATTCCCCGGCAGTGTGCCCTGAGCGCGACTTGCCTCCGGATAATGGATCGACGGGAGTGGGACCGTGACCCAGAGCCGTCCTTGATCGTCCACGCTCAGTCCCTCGATGGCCGGATGGACATCACGGACGACGGGACCATTCCAGCGCCATGAAGTATCCGTCACTCGCTGCCTGGCGATGATGTAGTCGGTGTACTGAGTCCGCTCATCCTCCGAGAGCGGAGCCGATGGCTGCTCACGCCGAGCGACTACGGTGTCGATGCCACTGTCAAGACGACGCTGAACCATGTAGGGGTCGCCCTGGGTCCAGAAGACCTCGCCACTCGACCCTACTGTGACTGACACGGTCGGGTGTGTTGGAATCGGCAGCAGGTTTGTTATGGTCAGGCCGTTCCTGGACACTGACGCCCTCGCGATTGCCGGCGGCGGATCCCTGTCGGGCAACTGGGTGATCGTCGGCGGGCCGCCACTGTCAACGGAGGGATAGACCAGCACCTCACCGGCAGTCGCATCGATGCGCCTGTTCCGCAGCACGACAAGTCGGTGGCTCCGATCCACCCAGAATCCGGCCAGAACGTGGTCGCTCTCCCAGAGATCGGTCCGTTGCCAACTCCGTTTCACGGCACCGGTAGAATCGAGAACGAACACTTCTCCGCCGCGCTTGGTCATGAGGACCAGCGATCCGTCAGGAAGGAGGCGCGGCCCAAGTACCTCGGTTGGGCCAACGCGGGGCAGTGACCACCCGATGGTACGGCTCGGCCCATCCCACGGCTGGAAAATATGGATGTCGCCGTTGATTCCGTTCTTCATCGCCACGACGCCATCGGATCGGACATCGTAGTCACCGGCGAACACCCGGATGAGTGGGTAGACGCGATCCACCTGCAGTCGCCATTCGTTCGGAGTTGGCACGGATACTGGAGGTGCAGCGGGCAGGTCAAACGCGAAGTTCGTGAATGCCTGCGTGGCCTGCACCCTGCTACTGCCTGTGCACGCGCTGACCAACAGAACGGTCAGCGCCATGAATGACTGGCCACCTCGGATCATACCAGAATCCTCCATCGGACGGTTTCGACCCACCTACCCTGCCAATCTACAATTCCGGCAGCATGGCCTCCAGCGCCATCACGACGTTCGGGGCGTGAAACGGAGTGGCACGTCGGAGATTGGCTCTCAAGTCTACCGCGGCCTATCACCGCTAGGGCTACCCTCTTCATCCGCCAGAAGCATGGCAATGACCTCCGCGAGGTTCCGACGCAGCTCACCCAAGGTCGTCCCTTGAGAATGGGCCCCGGGCCAACCCACCACATGCCCAACGTAGAACTGCGTGGTGGGGTCCTGGCCTACGATCACTGTGAAGGGCCGCATCATTCCTCCCGAGGATGCTGCATTCGGAAGTGTAGGTCGCACGCCGGGGTCTGCCAAGGATCATTCTGACGCAGTGTGCGTCAGACGGCCATCAGGGGCGCCGCCGCACCCACCGCCAGACCACCTCGCCGTTGCCCGGATCCACCTCGCCATCGAAGGCGAAGCCTCCCTTGGCGAGCACGGCGTTGGACGCGTTCTTCTCCGGGAGCGTGTGGGCCACCACCGCCCCGACGGCGGCATCGCTGAAGGCGCGCTGGAGCAGCAGCTCGACTGCACGGGTGGCGTACCCTCTCCCGCGGAAGGCGGGGGCGATCTCATAGCCGATCTCGGCCTCCCCCTCGGGACTGGGCGGACCGACATAGCCACCGTTGCCGACCAGCGCGTTGAGATCGCGGTCGACGAACAGGAAGGGCGGCCACTCCGGATCGTACGGGAACGACCCATCGAAAGCCTCGGGGAACATCGGCCATTCGTCGGGAACCGCCAGACCGAGCATGGCTTCCAGATTCCCGGGGCTCGCGAAACAGGCTGCCCGGATCTCCGGCGTGGCGGGAACGAGTTCGAGGGTCATGGGTGGCCGCCGTGGGAGCGCAGGTGCATGGGCGACCCACCGCGACGGCCTGCGAGCAGTGCACACGCGATGTGCAGCACGCCCGGCCCGGCAAACAGGAAGAACCAGGGACCGAGGACCTGCCCACTCCGCACGAACAGGTAGACGCCGAAGACCATGAGGCTGACGACGGTGATGAGCCCGCCCAGCAGCTCACGTCGCCAGGCAACCACGAAGCCCACCACGATTCCCACGGGAAAGAACAGGAAGCCCAAGGCCTCGACCGCGGTGAAGCGCAGGTGCTCCTGTCCGCCAAAGGCGAAGGCACACAGCAGCAGGGCGCTGGCGATGCCCCAGAGTCGGGCGGTCCAGCGGAGGATGAAGAGTGGCCTGGGCTGGCTCATCGGTCGGCTCGCAGTCCTTCGAGGTGGAAGGCGATCGCCTCCTGGATCGTGTGCTCAACCTCTGCACTTGTAGCCCCAGTGGCGACACATCCCGGCACATCAGGCGAATAGGCGGAGTAGCCCGTGTCAGTTTGCTCAATGATGATACGGGGATTCATGGGATTAGTCGGTCCACAGTGCATCGTCTGATCCCTCACTGGTAGCTGCCCCCGAGGAATCAGCAGACAGTACGGCACCACGCTCCGCATCAGCCACTCGCTTGCACTGCCTACGGCACTCCTCAGCAAACCCCGGCACACGCGTGTCGGGCACCCAAAGCTGTACGAGTCGCAGCCCGGATGCCCGCATGCGCGCGCGGTACTTTCTGACGCGCTCGGTGGACGATGACGAGTTTGCCATGCGATGGAGTCTCACCCGGTCATGGTGTTCGCACAAGGGACGCGGCATCCACTGGCCAGTGGTGCCAGCGTGCAGGCCAGCCTAGAAGCTCCAATTCGGACCGTACACCACGACGAGGGAATGGGTCGAGTCCTGCAGGACTGCATACCAGGAGCTTCCGGCCCCAGTCCGGTCGGCCCGAGCGAGTCCCCCGAAAGGAGCCTCCTCTTTGATGGTGAGATTCGGAAGCCCCTCCGTCATCTCACTGGTTGGGGAATATCCCATCCCTGCGGCTTTCGACCGAAACGCCTTGAAGATATCAGGATCAAGGCCAATCACGACGATTCGGTCCCCTCGTGCGTTCTCACTGCACTTGAGCACCTTTGCGCTGGCTGGAAGCGTGAAACCGGACGCTACCTCGGCCGTCTTGACACAGTTCCAACCGCACCCTGACAACACCAGCAGTGCTGTGGCACAGGCCTTCATGCCCGCCTCCCGTGAGGATTGTCTTTGGAATCCCCCCACGTCCGAGATGTCATCGACTGGTATGACGGACAAGTACTCGGTGGGCCCGATGATCCAGTCTCACCCCAACCGCGTTGACCGGCGAATCACCCGGAGTGTTGAACTTCAGGCCTTCGGGACCAAGCGGCACGCCGATGTACAGCGTATCCCGTAGCTCGAGTGGATTGAACCCTTTGGTCACTGCTTCCGCTGCGATGGCATCGTACGCCTCCGGCGTGAGACGGACGATCATGCTGAAGGACCCATCCGGTTCATCGTCAACGGAAACGACTGCATCCGCGGGAATGCTCAGTCCGGTGATCCCTCTCGCTCGCTCCAGATCACTCT
>CAYQXR010000071.1:0-9099 GCA_964421625.1 uncultured Gemmatimonadaceae bacterium
GGACATCCGGCGGATCGGCTCGATCAAGGATCGCGAGGAGCTGGTCGGCAACAAGACGAGGGTGAAGGTGGTGAAGAACAAGGTGGCACCGCCGTTCAAGCAGGCCGAGTTCGACGTGATGTTCGACGAGGGGATCTCGCACACGGGTCTGGTGGTGGATATCGCCTCCGAGGCCGGCATCATCCAGAAGGCCGGGGCCTGGTATTCCTACGGGGAGCAGCGGATCGGGCAGGGGCGTGAGAATGCCAAGCTCTTCCTGCGCGACAATCCCGCTCTCCTGACGGAGGTGGAGACCCGGGTGAAGGAGCACCTGGGGATTCTCGCCGCCGCCGGACCGGGCACGCCCCCGGAAGAGGACGAGGAGTGAGAGTCAGTCGGCTGGTACCCGACCCGCAACGGACGGCCAGTACCCGCGTGGTCGTGGGTGGTCGGGTGGCCTGGACGGTCCCGACCGCCCTGATCGAGGAACTGCACATCACCCCCGGTCAGGAGCTGACCGGGGCCGTGCTGGAGCGGCTGGAGGCCGCGGCCGATCAGGAGGGCGCCCTGCGGGCCGCCTTCCAGGCCGTGGAACGGCGGGCCCACGGGATCGAGGAACTCCGCGGACTGCTGACTCGGCGGGGCCACCCGGCCGAGGCGGTGACCGCGGCGATTGCCCGGTTGCTGGTCCTGCGGCTGCTCGACGACCGGGCCTACGCGTCAGAGTACGTCCGCAGCCGACTGGCGCGCGGCCGGGCGCCGCAGCGGATTGCCCGGGAGCTGCGGGAGCGCGGGGTGGAGCCCGGCATCATCGCCGAGGTGGTCCGCCCGGACCAGTTGCACGCCGAGGGCGAGGATCCCCTGGCCAAGGCCCGCGCCCTGGTCGCTCGGCGGGCACCCCAGCTCGCATCGCTGCCCCGCCTCACCCGGCAGCGGCGTCTGCTCGCCCTGCTTCAGCGCCGCGGCTACAGCGCCGAGGACGCGCGAACGCTGGTGTCCGAGGCCCTCGCCGGACAGTCGGCCAATGGTCCAGAACCCGCCTGGTCCGACGGAGACGACCCGTCCGGGTGATTAGAATTGGCGGATGCATGCTGCCGACATCCGCCGCCGTTTCCGTGACTACTTCGTGGCCCATGGCCATGAGGCCGTGCCCGCCTCCTCGCTGGTCCCCGCCGACGATCCGACCCTGCTGTTCGTCAATGCCGGAATGGTGCAGTTCAAGCGGACGTTTCTGGGGCAGGACCTGCGTCCGTACCGGCGGGCCACCTCTTGTCAGACCTGTGTCCGCGCCGGCGGCAAGCACAACGACCTCGAACAGGTCGGCCTGACCCGGCGGCACCACACATTTTTTGAAATGCTGGGGAACTTCTCCTTCGGGGACTACTTCAAGGAGGAGGCGATCCGCTTCGCCTGGGAGTTCGTCACCGCCCCGGATCAGCTCGGCCTCTCACCCGAACAGTTGCAGGTGACCGTTCACCACACCGACACCGAGGCCCGCGGCCTCTGGCAGCAGGTGAGCGGACTGCCCGCGGAGCGGATTCACGGGCTCGGTGACCACGACAACTTCTGGCAGATGGGCGACACCGGCCCGTGCGGACCGTGTTCCGAGATCTTCGTCGACCTGACCTGGCGCCCCGGCATGCCGGCTGCGACGGTCTCGCGCGAGGATTTCGAGGCCGGGACCGAGTCGGGTCGCTTCGTCGAGATCTGGAATCTGGTCTTCATGCAGTTCGACCGCGGCGCCGATGGTGTCCTGACGCCGCTGCCGCGCCCCAGCGTCGATACCGGCGCCGGTCTCGAGCGGATCACCGCCGTGATGCAGGGTGTCGACGACAACTTTCACACGGACCTCTTCCTGCCGCTGATCCGGGTCGTGGAAGCACTGGTCGGCGCGCCCTATCCCGGCGGGCCGGAGGGCACGGGGCTGTCCTACCGCGTGCTGGCAGATCACGCCCGCACCGTGGCGTTCCTGCTCCTCGATGGGGTGTACCCGAGCAATGATGGCCGCGGCTTCGTGCTGCGGCGGATCCTCCGGCGCGGCGTCCGCCACGCCTGGCTGCTCGGGCGGCGCGAGCCGACGCTTGCTGAACTGATGCCGACCGTCGTGGCCACGATGGGCGATGCCTATCCGCGCCTCGCGGAGCAGATCAACAGCATCACCGCCACGGTCCGCCAGGAAGAGGAGCGTTTCCTCATGACGATCGAAGCCGGTATGGCGCGCCTCGACGATCTCCTCGCCAGCGGCGCGACCCAGATCCCGGGCGATGAAGCCTTCAAGCTCTTCGACACCTTCGGCTTCCCGATCGACCTCACCGAGCTGATCGCAGCGGAGCAGGGTGTGACCGTCGACCTCGCCGGATTCGATGCTGCCATGACTGAGCAGCGCGAGCGCAGCCGGGCCGCCCGCCGCACCGGCGCGTCCGAGGGCGATGGCGTGACCCTGGTGACCGGGTCGTCCGGCAGCGCCAGCGAATTCGTGGGCTACCGGACTCTGGCCACCGACACCACGCCGCTGAGCGACGCCGCCGCCGCAGCGGCGGGGGTGCTGGTGCTGGCGGCCTCGCCGTTCTATGCCACCGGCGGTGGGCAGGTCGCTGATACCGGCGTGGTGACCGGACCCGGTTGGCGTTTTGTGGTCGCCGATGTCAGGAAGTCGCCGACCGAGGGGCAGCACCTGCTCGGGACGCTGGAGGGTGAGTTCGCGCCCGGACCGGTGCAGGCGACGGTCGACGCCGAGCGGCGGCGGGACATCGAGCGCAACCACTCGGCGACGCATCTGCTGCACCTGGTGCTGCGGCGCCACCTGGGCACGCATGTGCGGCAGCAGGGTTCGCTGGTCGAGCCGGGTCGACTGCGCTTCGATTTTTCGCATGGTGGGCCGATCGAAGCCGACCAGCTCGCGGCGATCGAGGCCGAGGTGAATGCCCTGATCCGCGCCAACGCGATGACCGACATCCGCGAGATGCCGCTCGAGGAGGCGCTCCAACTCGGCGCGATGGCTTTTTTTGCCGACAAGTACGGCGACCGGGTGCGGGTGGTGCAACTGGGCGACTCGATCGAACTCTGTGGCGGCACGCACGTCGCCTCGGCCGGAGCGATCGGCCTGCTGCGGCTCACGGGGCAGGGGGGCGTGGCCGCGGGGGTCCGGCGCATCGAGGCCGTGACCGGTGCCGCCGCCTATGGTGAACTGGTGGCCCTCGATCAGCGACTGCAGGCGCTGGCCCAGCAGCTCAAGGCGGCGCCGGATCAGATCGAGCGGAAGCTCGAGGCGCTGCATCGCGAGCGCGAGAAGCTGGAAGCGCGGCTCGCCGCTGCGCTCGCTGGAGGCGGCTCGCAGGGCGAGCGCGAGGTGCCGTTGACCGGCGCGACGCTGGTCGTGGCCACGACGGTGCAGGAGGCGCGGGCACAACTCGGCGAAGCAGCAGACACCTTCCGGGCCGAGCGACGGGAGGGGGCGATTCTCGTGCTGTACAACCCCACCGTGCCGGGCGCGATCTCAGTGGCCGTCACTGATGATCTCATCGCGCGGGGCCGCGACGCCAACGGGTTGATGAAGGCCCTGGCAACGCGCTTCGGCGGGCGTGGTGGTGGGCGGCCAACCTTCGCGAGCGGGAGTCTTGGGGTGGAGGATCTTGCCGCTATCCTCGCGACGGATTTCCCCGCTGCCGTGCAGGAGTGGCTGAGCGCATGATCATGGGCGACGAGGCCTGGCTGCAGCAGCGTACAGCTTCCGCCCCGGAACGCCTGCGTGCCCGTGCCACTGCGCTGGTGCAGGCCGCACCTGCGGGTGCGCGAGCGGACCGTCTGCTGGCCGCCGGTCGGACGGCGCTCCAGTCGGCCATTGCGGCCGGAGCGGATCGCCGGGCCGCGCTCGACCTGCTCGCGGCCGATGCGCTCGTCACGCTGGCGCTGCTCGATTTCGCCGAACAAGCCCCGGCGGACTTGGCCGATCGGGCACGGGCCATCCGCCTGGGGAGCGCGGGATGATCGATCTCCATTCGCATGTGCTGCCCGGTGTCGACGACGGCTCGCGCTCGCTGGAGCAGTCGCTGCGCACCCTCCAGCTCTTTCTGGCGCGCGGCATCACGGAGGTGGCGTGTACCTCGCATCTGGAAGCCTCGCGGCTCGAGGGCGGGTTCTCTTCCCGCTACGAGGCAGCCTGGGCCCTGATGCAGCAGCACTGCCCTGCGGGGATGACGCTGCACCGTGGCGCCGAGGTGATGCTGGATCGTCCGATTCCAGCGGCAGCGGCCGAGCGGAAGGTCACGCTGGCGGGCACCCGCTATCTTCTGTGTGAGTTCCAGCGCGTGGTGCCGGCCGAGATTGTCACCCGCGCGCTGGATGACGTGCTTCGCCTCGGCCTGATTCCCCTGCTGGCCCACCCCGAGCGCTACTCCTCGTGTACGGTCGAGGCGGTGCGGGCCTGGCGGGAGATGGGGGTGCTCATGCAGGTCGACGCCACCACCATCACGCAGGCTTCCCGGCGGGGCGACCGCGCCCGCGACCTGGTTCGGCATGGCATGGCCGACATTCTGGCGGCGGACAACCACGGCGACGACCGCAATCTCGGGACGGCGCTCGATTGGCTCACCGAGTGCCGGGGCGGGGAACAGGCGCTGCTGCTGCTGGAGACCAACCCCCGCGCCATCCTCTCCGACGAGACCGTCTACGAGGTCGATCCGCTGCCGATCCGCACCTCGCTGTGGCGCCGGATGCGCCGCCTCTTCGAGGAGGAGTAGTGGCTGCTGACGCGATTGCCGATGGACTGCGCGCCCTGGCGGGTCTCGCCGAGGCGACGGCGGAGCGGGCCGGGGAATTGGCCCCGATCGTCGCGGCCATGCGGGAGACGCTGGCTCGTGGCGGGACGCTCTTTTTTGCGGGCAACGGGGGATCGGCCGCCGACGCGCAGCACCTCGCCGCCGAATATGTGGTCCGCTACCGGGCCGGGTCGCAGCGGGCAATGCGCGCCGTCGCCCTGACGACCGACACCTCGGCGCTGACCGCCGCCGCCAACGATTTCGGGTTCGAGCAGGTGTTCGCCCGGCAACTGGAGGCGCTGGGGAGACCGGGCGACCTGCTCTGCCTGCACAGCACGTCCGGACGCTCGCCCAACTGTCTGCGGGCAGCGGAACAGGCCCGGGCCATGGGCGTGACCACGGTGGCCCTGCTGGGTGGCGACGGCGGGCCGCTGCGGGATCTGGTGGACCACGCCTTCGTGGTGGTCGACGACCGGGTCAATCATGTGCAGGAAATCCATCTGGCTATCCAGCACCAGATCGCGGGGCTGCTGACGCAGGAGTAGTCGTGTCCGGGCTGCCGTTGCGGCGCCGGGGGGGGTATACTTGAGGCAGCCCGTTCTGACGGGTGTTCCCGCAGCACAGTTCACCTGATTGGAGGGCCGCATCGTGTCCCAGTTGTCCAGGTGGAGGTACGTCCTTGGTCTGTTCCTCGTCGTTGGCTGCGCTGCGCGGACTGCGACTCCAGCGCCTGCGGGTGGTGTGCCCGCCCCCGCTGAGGCGGGGGTCGAAGCCCCGGTCAGTGCTCCGCTCAGCGACGCGATGTCCGAGTGCGACCCGCAATGGGACGACTGCACTGAGGTGACGGTGCAGTATGACGTCCAACCGGAGGCGTGGGGAGGGAACCGCTGCGGGATGTACAACACCTCGACCACGTCGCACTGCGGCTTCCAGAAGACCACCACGATCCAGTGCACCGAGTGGCACCTGATCGCATTGGCGAGCGGCGAGATCCTCGGCTCCACGACCACCAGACCCCTGGGTAGTGTCGAAGGCACGGACTACCTCTGTGCCGAGACGATGATGGTCCAGGACTCCATCGGCCTGCGGTGGGAGCGGTAGCGCCGGGTCGGTCGCGCTGGTCGTCGTTCGTACATCGCCCCCGCTGTGGGACTCCTGTTCAGATCGATCAGAGGAGTCCCGCAGCGGGGGCTGAGTTGTGTGGGGGTGTTGGTCGGTGCTACACCGCGCCGGTCCAGCGGATGTTCTCGACGGTCATGGCACCGGCACGTTCCCGGATGACGAACTCGACCAGTCGACCGTTGCAGGCCGCCATGCGGCCCCGGGCGGTGGTCAGCGGTGGGCTGCCGGGCTTCCGGTCGGGGCAGTAGTCTACGAAGACGGCGGCATTCCACGATTGCCCGTCGGGGAGTCGCCGCAGGGAATAGACCTGGAACACGGGACAGTGCTGCTCCGGGGCGCAGCGCGGATCACCGGAGGGCACACCCTTCGTCGCCAGGGTCTGAGCCAGACGGGACCAGTTCGTGGTCGAATCCGTGGTGAGTCCGGCCCGGACGGCCTGCCGGGCCATCTGGTCGGTCACGACCTTGATGTGCGGAGCATCCCGGATCGTCGGCACCTCTGATGCAGCGAACCGGTGGGCCGTGGTGAGCGCCATGCGGAAGAGCTGCTCACCTGGGAGCGTGTCGACCGGGGCTTGAGTACTGAGCAGCAGGAGCAGGGTCAGCATGGGGTGTCCCCTGTTTGAGGCCGCGACAGATGTGTGGCGGCGGAGAGTTCGTCGTGGAGGAGGTGGAGAGCCTTCATGGCGGTGTCGGGACTGTCCAGTTATAGGCCACTCCGAGGTCATTCATGCAGCTCTGGCCGAGGCTCTCTTCCAGGCCAGAGTGCTGTCCCGACTGCGAGATCTGGTGGATTCCTTCGTGGACAATTGTCCAGATCAAGCTCCAGAAGGGGTCGCCACCATAGGCATCGTCGGTAAAGGAACTCGGAAAGAACGTGATCGTGCCGGACGGGTACCACATGGCGTAGTACGGAACCCCGTCGATGACCCCTCCTTCTGGGTCATAAGTGTTTGCGAGGTCGTAGGTGGCGGCCGCAGCCTCCCAGCAACCCGGACTTCCCTCGGTAAGGAGGTAATGCATGGCTAGGGAATACATGTCGCAGTACCCGGAGGGGAGCCCTGCGGGACAGTTCCCATAGCCTGCATGCTGGCTGACTGAGATAGGTTGGTGTTCCATGGTCGGTACTGACAGGCTGCCACAGCCTGCCAGCAGTCCGATGCTAACGATGGTGGATGAGACTACGAGTCTGCGCAAGCTACCCTCCCTGCTGCCTAGGTTGATGCGAGAACCTCTCCTGAGGGTAGTAGGGGTATAGGGCGGTGTCAAGTCATCGGCGGGCTGGTTTGCAAGCCTCCGTTTGCTCTCCCCCACGCCCGGGCGGTATCATTCAGGGTCACCCTCAGCCCTCGTTCCGGCTCCGACCTGTGAGGATCCCATGCCTGCCACCCCGCTGCATCGCGCTTTCCTGGTTGCCTTCGCCATGGCCGGTCCGGCGGCCGCAGCCGCGCAGGGCAACCTCACCGTCAGCACCCCGCCATCGGCTCCCCTCAACATGCTGACCGAGGCCGAAGTAAAAGACGGCTGGAAGCTGCTCTTCGACGGGAAGACCATGAGCGGCTGGCGCGCGTACAAGCAGGAGAACATGGCTGGCTGGTCCGTGGTCGATGGCGCAATGACCAAGGAGCGCCCCACGGGTGACCTGGTCAGCACCGCGGAGTATGCCGACTTCGAGTTGGTCTTCGACTGGAAGCTCGCCCCGGGCGGTAATGCCGGGGTCTTCGTGCGGGCCACCGAGGAGTACAACAAGGTCTACTGGAGTGCCACCGAGTATCAGCTCCTCGACGATCCGGCCCACCCCGACGGGAAGAACCCGCTGACCTCCGCCGGTGCGGCCTACGGCCTCTATCCATCGATCGCGGGGACGGTCCGACCGGCCGGCGAGTGGAACACCTCCAAGATCGTGGCCAGGGGCAACCATATCGAGCACTGGCTCAACGGCGTGCGGATGATCACCTACGAGGTGAAGAGCGAGGACTGGACCGCCAAGGTCAAGGCCAGCAAGTTCGCCGCGTATCCCAACTACGGTCTCGCCACCAAAGGGCTGATCGGGATCCAGGGCGATCACGGCGGGCTGTTGGCCCTGCGGAACATCAAGATCCGGCCGCTGTGAGCGGGTGAGGGGCCTCGTCAGCTGACTCCCCCACGTCCGACGCCACGGATGTCCTCACCCCCCGGCCAGCCGACTCCTCTAGCGCTGCCCGTCCCCGCCACGGTGCTCGCCATCCTGCAGCGACTGGAAGGGGCAGGGTACGAGACCTGGTGCGTCGGGGGAGCCGTGCGCGACGCGCTGCGCGGCGGGCATCCGCAGGACATTGACCTCGCGACGGCCGCCACGCCGACGCAGGTGCGCGTCCTCTTTCCGCGCACAGTGCCGGTCGGCATCGAGCACGGGACCATTGGTGTGCTGGATCCCCACGGCGTGCTGCACGAGGTGACGACCTTCCGGCGCGATGTGGCCACTGACGGCCGCCATGCCACCGTCGCGTTCGGCGTGTCGCTCGACGACGATCTGGCCCGGCGGGACTTCACCATCAATGCCATCGCCTGGCATCCGCTGCGCCAGAAGTGGCGCGACCCCTTCGGCGGACGCGAGGACCTTGCCGCCGGGGTGATCCGGGCTGTGGGTGTCCCCGCCCAGCGGTTCGACGAGGACCGCCTGCGGATTCTCCGCGCGGTACGCTTCGCCGCCCGCTTCGGTTTCCGGATCGACGACCCCACCTGGGAGGCGATGCGCGCGCGCGGGCGCGATACCACTCACCTGTCGGCCGAGCGGATCCGTGATGAGTGGGTCAAGGCGCTCCGCAGTGCGGGTTCACTGACCACGCTGATGACCCTCTGGCAGGAGAGCGGGATCGCGGCGGCATGGTTCCCCGAAATGCGTCCCGACACGGCCACCTGGCGGGCACTCGATCAGGCTGCGGAGCGCCCGACGGATCCGCTCGTGCTCACGGCCATCGGCGTGACCCTGGGTGGCCCTGTCTGGCGCCGCCTCAAGGGGTCCTCGCAGGAAATCCGTCGCGCCGAGGCCATCGACCGGGGACCGATCGCACCGGCAGGGAGCGATCCCGTCGCGGTCCGCCGCTGGCTGGCGCAGGTCGGCCAAGCCGCAGAGGATCTCGCCCAGGTTGCGCCATGGCTCGGCGAAAATCCCGGGAGCACTCCCGCCTGGTTGACGGGGATGCGGGCCATCCTGGACCGGGGTGATCCCACCACCCGCGGCGCGCTGGCCGTCACCGGAC
>CAYQXR010000072.1:0-8608 GCA_964421625.1 uncultured Gemmatimonadaceae bacterium
GGATCGGCCAGCTCCCGCGAGACCTGCTCCGCCCGCGCGAGCGCCTGGCGGAGCCGGTGCTCCATGCCTCAGCCCTGGGGCGCGGCCGGGGCGGCGGAGGCGTACTTGCGGCGGAACCGGTCGACCCGGCCGGCGGTGTCGATCAGGCGCTGCTTGCCCGTGAAGTACGGGTGGCACTGCCCGCACACTTCGACGCTGATCCCCTTGGCGGCGGTGCTGCGCGTCTCGAAGGTGTTGCCGCACTGGCAGTGGGCCGTGATGACGTGATAGACAGGATGCAGGGCGGGCTTCATGGCAAACTCCTCATGGGGCCGTGGCCCCCTCATGGAGCCACGATAGCCTTCGAAGATAGCGGGAGAGGGCACCCCGGGCAATCCCGTGCGATCGCGGGTGGGGGGCCGACGCTGGGACGCGGCCCTGGCCTGCCCTTGTCCCGGCACCTCCGCTCCTGATGACAACAGAGGTGGAACGGTGCTCCAGCAGGCAGCAGTCTCACGGCCTCCGAATCGGCACGAGACGACCGATGGAACTGGTGACCGTATCAGGGTCTTCCTCAAGAACCCCAGAGCCCACCAGCAGCGCCAGGCGATCGCCAAGCCCCCACGAGATTCTACTCCGGGTCACGCTGACGCCGCCAAGAAGATTCCGTTTCGCATCGAGCTCAGCCAAGATCGCCACCTCGCCGTGAATAACCATACCACCCCGAATCATCTTCACCTCAAATGTGGCCATCAGCGTGTCAGCCCTGAGACACCAAGTCCCAATCATCACATTTTCCTTTGCCCCTAACTCGACGCCATTGACCGCGGACCTCGCAGCACCACTGGCGAGGACAAGCCCAAAGTCCAATGTATCAGCCCACACTGAAGGAGACGACCTCTCCTCTAAATGAGGTGGGAAATTGGCAAGGATCCCCAAGGTAGCTCGACTGAATTCTTTGAGTCTTGGGTCTAGCGGCACTGCCGATTCCACGGCCCCATTGGAATCAACGAGTGGCAGGCCAGCTCTATTCCACAAATGCCTTTCGAGGTAGGGTGGCGACACGGCGTCAAGTCGCCAGTTGCCATCGACCAGTCGAGCAACCGAGTCGACCGACAAGTGGTAAACAATTGTATCGCCGACAGTCCTGACATGCTTGGTCAGGGTGCCAGTACCCTCTTGGTGTGAGCTGGCGTCCCCCCGGGACTCATTCACAAGCGCCACACGGAAAGTCGCCCTAGCCTCGGGAGAATTCAGCCACGTGATGAGATCGGCACCACCAGTGACATCATGCCCCCACGAGGAAAACAGCCCCAAGTACCGCGAGATCTCGGCCTGTTTTGCAGCGCTCGGGACCAGACCTGCCTGCTGGGACGACAGGGGAGTTGAGCCTACCAAGAGAACGACGGCAAGAACTCCGCTGAAAGCCGGGGCTCTAAAGCTCCCACACGAAGACCCTGGCAGCCAGGTCACACGAGGGAGCACGCACTTGGGGTTCCGGTGAAAAAACTTGCCTCATGACCATTCTCTTTTCGAATGGTTGCCAAGCCACCAGGGGGGCAATTCGCCGTGATACAGCCACTCACCGCATTGCTCCAACCCTCTGCCCGACCCAAGACAACAAGCATCGAGTCACGGGCTTGATTGCAAGCCGCCACCTGAGCAACTGGCCTGTCAGGAGGGCAGGCAGCCACCATCGCGTTCTTAGCAGCCAACAGTGCGTCCCCAGCCGCTTCGATGGAATCTGTCATAAAAGTACACGCGGGACAGATGGCTGACCCCAAAAGCGCATCGATCTTGGCCCCAAGAGTATCAGCAATGCCAATTAGCTCATTGGTAACAGAGTTGAACCACGCCTCGCAACTCTCGAAGTTCTCTTCCTCGTAGTCTTCTCCGCACCCCAGGGGAGCTTCCTGACCGAAGGAGGCCTCACGAGGCATGGGGGCATCAGCATCCACCGTGGTCGAGCCGATGGTGGTCACGACCGGAACCGAACCACTGACGACGAAGTCGGCTCTGCAGTGGCCCCGCAGGCGGTGAAGAGCACGGCAACGAGCATGAGCGCGTAACGGCTGACGGATGAAAAAATGGACACTGAAACCTCCCGTTCCAATTGGTGAGTGGTTAGCTCTCGCCGACCCATGGACTTCCAGTTGCTCCACGCAGCCTAGCACCAAGCTCGGACGTTGTCAACCGGCGCCGCCCTGGAATGCCCCCCCAGCCCCACGCGGGCCGAAGATAGCCCACCAACCACCACTGCGGCCACATCTCGCAGCCTGCATTTGGGCGTCACCCCTTTCATGAACTCACGCGGTATCCCAAGGGGAAGGCTATGACTGGGATCGTGCCGCTCTGGGATGCCTCGCTCAGCGACGCGCCAGAATGGCCTGCCGCCCCACGTACCACTGCTTACCGTCGCGGTAGAGGTGGAAACGGGCCTCCGTCACGGTGGTGATCACCCGCACGCTGGCCGGTTTGTCGACGCCGCTGATCTGTGGGTCGGTGGTGGTGAACAGGATGGCCTCGACGGTGGCGCTGTCGCCGGTGATGACCGGGGCGGCAAAGGCCGCCGACAGGTAGAGCGGTCGCCCGGGACAGGTGCTGTCGGCCCGACTGCTGCAGCGGATGGCCTGCTGCTGCGGCGCGACCAGGATCGCCTTCTTCCGCGCTACCCCGGTGAGCAGGGCCGACGGATGCGCGGGACCGAAGGTGTCGCCGTTCGGGCCAATCCTCGGCAGCGATCCACCACCCGGCGGCAGGGCATTGGGTGAGACCACCAACACCACGCCTGGAAACTGGCCCTGATACACCTTCAGGACATACTCCGCGGCGGCCCCGATCGGCAGCGCGTGGCGGGGCCCCGCCAGCGACTCGGTGAACTGGGCCGACGCCCGAGCCGGCATCAGCAACCCAACCAGCCCAATCGCCACCATCGACAATTTCCGCAACATCTCGATCCCTCCGGCACATCCGTGTCTCATGGGTTGACTGCTCGCCGCCCCGGCTGCCCCAGCCACCAGGCCGCCAGCGAGGGCAGGATAACCAACGCCGCCACTTGATGGTTCCATTGCACCCAGCCTCCCGTCAGTGACAGCAACCCACCCACCACCAGCGACAGCACAAAGAGCCGCCGCAGCCACACGATTGGCGCAGTCGCCTGGCGGGGCACCACTCGAATCTGTGCCAGCACCACGAAGGCCAGCGGCGTCAGGAGCAGCACATTCCAGTTGGCCTGGGCCGCGACATGATTGGTCCCGAACCAGACATAGAGCAGGATGCCGCCACCCACCCCGACGGCAATCAACCAGAAACGCCCGACCGCCCGGCCCAGGACGCCCGCCGCACCGGCACGTCGGCCCAGCGCAATCAGGCCCGCCAGCACCGCGCCGAACAGCAGCGCGGGCCAGGTCCAGGCGGGCGGCGCCGCGCGCACCTGATGGGTGTCGATCGGGAGGATGACCCGTTCGTCAGCCACCAGGGGAACCATGGCGCCATCGGCCCCCGGCAGGTGCAGTTCGCGGATGCGCTCCTGCACCTTCTCCGGCAGGAACATCTCATCCCACTGGTCGAGCGGGCGATCCGTGGTTGAGCCCATCACGGCCTGGATCCCGAAGTAGAGCGTCGGCGTATTGGTGATCGACCGCTGGGTGTGAAAGCGCAGCGTGCCGTCGGCCGGTACGCCAACCGTCGCGGTGCGCAGCGCGCCGCCGAGGATCTCGTCCAGCAGGTCGCGGATGCGGGTGGAACAGTTGTCGAGGTAGTAGTCGTACTGGTAGGCGCGTTGGGCCTCGGTGGCGTTCTCCGCCAGCCGGGCCGCGAGCAGCACCCGCTGCGATGGCGTCAGCGCCAGTTCCTGGACGGTGATCGACCGCTGATGCTGACGATAGATGTCCAGCGTTTCGGCGAGGCCCCAGACCCCCAGCCAGTACCAGGGACGGCCCTGGACGAAGTTCCAGACGAAGTCGGGCGCGTAGCCGTCGAAGGTGCCGTAGTTGTAGAGCAGGTCCGCGCCGGTGACCGGGTCATGCACCCAGAGGGCATTGTGGCCGAACCGCTCGTAGATGTCGGCGCCGGGCCCGATGGTCATCAGCCGGATGACCGGCGCCGGATCACTGGCGGTGCTGTCCTGCGCAGACAGCGGAGCGACCACACCCACCAGCAGGAGGAGCAGCCGCCACCGGATCATGGCGTGACGTCGTGGCCGTCGTTGGCCGAGGCGTAGATGGCCTCCATCACCGAGAGCACGGTCACCTGTTCGGACAGATCGGGGCGCGGCGCCTCGCCGCGCACGGCCGCCACGAAGTGGGCCCACTGAGCCCGCACTCCCAGCGAGAACGGCGACTCACGCGACTGGGCGCCGTGGGTGGCGACGTCCTGTGCCACGCCGTGGAAGTCCTTCCAGATCGCCAGGGGATTGATCCGCGCCGACCCCTTGGAGGACCGCAGCGCGAGCCCCATACGCTCACCCGGCCCAACGAAGCGCCACGACACATCCAGGTGGATCGACGCACCACCCGCCAGTGCGATCAGTGCGATCCCCGACGGCTCGACGCCGCGCCCGCTGCGCGACTCGGGCAGCACGGCGGACACCCGCTGCTGCTCGGGAAAGCCAAGCAGCCAGAGCGAGAGATCGAGCAGGCCCAGCCCGAGATCCATCATGGCGCCGCCACCCGAGAGTTCGCGCTTCTGGCGCCACCCCAGGGACGTGCGCCCGGCCCGCGACACGAACCACCAGGTGCGGAGCGATTCGACATCGCCCATCTCGCCGCTCTGGATGAAGGAACGGATCAACTGGACATCGGGACGGTAGCGGTGATTCGCGCCGATCATGACCACCCGGTCGCGCCGCTGCGCCAGCTTGACCAGTTTCTGCGCGCCAGCAGATGTCAGCGCCAGCGGCCGCTCGGCGAAGACATGCAGTCCCGCGCCCAGCGCGGCGGTGATGTGCGACTCGTGCAGGTGGTTCGGTGTGCAGACCAGAATGGCATCGAGTTCGGCGCTGGCGATCAGATCGGCCATGTCGTCGAAGGCGACCGGAATCCCGAACCGGTCGGCCAGGGCGCGCGCCTTGGGGAGGTCGTTGTCGCAGATGCCGGCGACCACCACATCCTTCATCCGCTTGAGTGCCGGCAGATGCCCCACCTGCACGATTGCCCCTGCCCCGACGATGCCCAGCCGCAGTGGTTCCGCCATGACGCCCGCCCCCTAGTGCTCGTGATCGTGACCGGTCGCCGGGGCCTCCCCCAGCGACGTGCCCGGAAAGTAGCTGGACAGAATGGTCTGGTAGTCCTGCCCCGCCCGCGCCCGACCGATTGCTCCCCACTGACAGAGCCCGACGCCGTGCCCGTTACCCCGGCCGCGCAGATCGATCCGGGTGAGCTGCCCGCCGCCGCGGCCCAGCGTGACGGTGAAATCGGTGGCCCGCAGCATCCCGGTGCCCTGCGGTGCCAGGGCCCGCCGGATGGTCTGGCCACTGAGCGTCACCCGGCTGGAGCGGCCCACCAGTTCCAGGCTGGCCACGCGACCGGAAGGCGTCCGCCCAGTGATCCGGATATCGGTGAGCGTGGCCAAGGGTGTGGTGGAGATGCCCAGCGAGGGGAGTGTCCGCGACAGGATCGCAATCAGCCCTTCGCGGGTCCAGCTCTCGGTCCAGGTAAAGCGCGGCGAGATGATGCACCACGGTACGCCGGCGGGATCGAGATCGGGCACCGATCGGAGGTACGGACGCGCCGCACCGGCGAACACGGCATCGCCCTGCTCGGTCTTGCCGCCGCAGGTAGAGTAGTAGAAGGCATCGATCAGATCGTCGCCGTACAGAAGCACCTCCCCGCGCGTGGCGGCCACCGCCTCAGCGGCCTCGGGGTGCTCGCCCGACAGGCCCTGGTAGACCTGGTCGTTCACATCGGCGAGGAGATCGAATCCCTGGGAGGCCCAGCGGGTGCGGTTCCGCAGCGCGTAGGTCCGGGCCGTCACGGCCTGGGCCTTCAGCGCCTCGATCTCGCTGGCCGGGCGGGGGCCCATCTCGGCGGACACCACGCCGATCAGATACCCCTCGATCGACACCCGGTTGAGCACCAGGATGCCGCGGGTATCCCGACGCAGCGTCAACTCGCCGCGGTACTCCCGGCCATCGACCGAGAGCACCCCGTGGCCCAGCGGAGCCACATGCAGCGTCGAGCGCAGCGTGGCCGGCAGCCCCGCGTGCTCGAACCGGAGCTGCTGGGTCCCCGCCTGGACCTGCAAGGGATCACTGCCGGGGAGAATCGCGAAGGGCAGGCCGTCGGCTTCGGTGAGCAGCATGCCCTCACTGCCGCGGATTTCCAGGTCGGGACGATCGCGCCCCAGCGCGATGGTCAGGATGGTCTCCGGCAGCGACGGCGGCAGTTCGGGCACCACCACGGGGGCGGTGTCCCGGGCAAAGGCGCTGTCGGACCAGAGCGAGACGATGCGCGGCGGCGGCGGGGGAGGCGGCGGTTCGACCGGGGGGGCCGCCGTCACCACGGGCGGTGGGCCCGGGGGCTGGCAGGTGGTGAGTGCGCAGGCGATCAGGGCCATCGCTGCGCGGGAGACTCTCATCCGCGGAAGTTGCCGAACTGGAGTTCCACGTCGAAGTCGGCGGCGCGCAGCATGGCGATCACCGCCTGGAGTTCGTCCCGCGACGGCGACGTCACCCGCAGTTCTTCGCCCTGGATGCTCGCCTGTACCTTCTTGAAGCCGCCGTCCTTGATGGCCCGTTGAATCTTCTTGGCCGTCTCGGTGGGGATCCCCTGGGCCAGGCCCAGATCCATGCGGACAGAGCCCAGACTGGCGGCATCGCGGGTGCCCTCGCGGAGATTGCGCACCGGCACGCCGCGCTTGAGCAGGCGACCCCGCACGATTTCGAGGAGGGCGTCCATCCGGAAGTCGTCATCGGCGTGCAGCGCGATCGAGGCCTGCTCCCGGTTGAACGTGATCGAGCAGTTGCTGCCCTTGAAGTCGTAGCGCTGCGCCAGTTCCTTGACGGCCTGGTTCACCGCGTTGTCGACTTCTTGCAGGTCGACGCCGGTCGAGATGTCGAAGCTGGAATTCGTGGCCATCAGTGAGAATAGGCCGGTGGGGCCGGTGGAGGCAAGGTGGGGGCCTACCGTGGTTGCGTTGCGGTTGGCGGCTGGGCAGTATTCGTCAGATTCGGAGGTATCGGTATCACGGTCCGTTACGCCGGCCAGGGCGCACGACGACATGACCCATGGCCCGGGACCAGGTCCCAACAGCTCGGCAGCAGAATTCCTGACTTCACCAGACGAGATCACGCATGAGCGTACCGCAGCAGCAACCGATCGGCCTCAGCATGCTCCTCCTGTTCCTCGCCGCCTGCGGTGGGGACTCGGGGACCAACCCGCCGCCCACCCCGGTGCCCGGCAGCATCAGCATCTCCGCCGGGAATGGACAGTCGGCTGCCAGCGGCGCCGCCGTCTCGGTCGCGCCCGCGGTGATCGTCCGCGACGCCCAGGGAGCAGTCATGGCGGGGGTCAAGGTCCAGTTCACCGTGACGGCTGGCGGCGGTGCGGTGGCAGGCAGCGCGCCGCTCACTGACGCCTCGGGCATCGCCCGGGTGACCAGTTGGACCCTTGGGCCCAGCGGTGACCAGCGGCTCAGTGCCCAGGTGGGCTCGCTGACCCCGGTGGTCTTCCAGGCCACGCTGCTCCCCGGCAACAACGCCATCGAGGTGACGGTGCCGGTCGGCGGGACCTACGAGATCACCACTCCCGACCATCCCTATCGCGGCCTGAAACTCACCGCGCGGCCAGGCGCGCTGACGAATGCCGGGCGGTGGCAGATGGAGGCGGTCACCAATGCCCCGCCATTGACGCTCCCACCGGGCTTCACGGCGGCAGGGCCGCGGCTCCGGGTCACCACGGAGCAGGATCGGGCCAATGGTCTGCTGCTGATCGATGTGCCGGTCGACATCCCGGCAGGTCGCACCGTCGTGATCGCGCTCCGTGACCCGCTCCGCGGGGTGATGGAGGTACTGCCGACGATCAGCCGCACAGCCACGTCCGTCCGGGTCGCCACGACACATCTCCGGAGCGACCTGCTGGTCGGCCCGGGGGGGGCGGGATCCTCGTTGTCCGCTCGCATCGGCACCCAGTCGATCGCAGAACTGATTCCGATCCAGATGCTGCTGCCCCTTCCCGATGTGGCACCGACGATGAATCCCGGCGCCGACCGCTGGCCGGTGCTGGATTACGGCTCGGCCCTTGAGCCCGATGGTCATGGGATTGCCATCCCGATGCTTACCGCACTCAACCGCCTTACCAGCAGTGTCCAGTTGGCCCTGGCCGTCCGCCCCCTGGAACAGCCCGGCTTCTACGCCGAAGGCGCGCCATTGGCTGCGATCGTCAAGTTGTCGAAGGACCTGGCCTACCTTGATGAGGGGGTCATCGAAGACCTGGAACAGCAACTTGCCCTGGTGGACAAGCCGCAGCGCGATCAGTTCCTGATGGAGGCGACCACAGCCAACCTGGCCCTGCAGGGACCTGTCCTGGTGGCGGTGGCCAAGCGGACGTCCCGCAAGCGGGTCTACGCGGCGGCCTACGCCACCAGCGGCAGCGGGACCAGCGTCACCTATATCACGCCTGGGCAACTGGCG
>CAYQXR010000073.1:0-7143 GCA_964421625.1 uncultured Gemmatimonadaceae bacterium
TTCTCCGCCTGGTACAACGATCTGATCATGAAGGCCGAGCTGGCCGACTACTCGCCGGTGCGCGGCTGCATGGTGATCCGGCCCAACGGCTACGCCATCTGGGAGCAGATGCAGCGCGCGCTCGACGATCTCTTCAAGGAGACCGGGCACCAGAACGCCTACTTCCCGCTCTTCATCCCGCAGAGTTTCCTGTCGCGCGAGGCCGAGCATGTCGAGGGGTTCGCGCCCGAGACGGCCGTGGTCACGCATGGCGGTGGCAAGCTGCTGGAGGAGCCGCTGGTGGTCCGCCCCACCTCCGAGACCATCATCTACTCGATGTTCTCGAAGTGGATCCAGAGCTGGCGGGACCTCCCGCTGCTGGTGAATCAGTGGGCCAACGTGGTGCGGTGGGAGATGCGGACCCGCCTCTTCCTGCGCACCACCGAGTTTCTCTGGCAGGAAGGTCACACCGCCCACGCCACCGAAGATGAGGCCGAAGCCGAGACGCTGATGATCCTCGGGCTGTATCGGAAGTTCATGGAGGAGTGGATGGCGATGCCGGTCGTTACCGGCCGCAAGACCGAGAGTGAACGGTTCGCCGGCGCGCTCCGGACCTACTCCTGCGAGGCGCTGATGCAGGACAACCGGGCCCTCCAGGCTGGCACGTCGCACAACCTCGGGCAGAACTTCGCCAAGGCCTTCGACGTCACCTATCAGACGGCTGAGGGCGGGCTCGCGCATGTGTGGAACACGTCGTGGGGTGTCTCGACGCGACTGATCGGCGGCCTGATCATGACGCATGGCGACGACACCGGCCTGATTTGCCCGCCGCGGCTGGCTCAGTGGCAGGTGGTGATCGTCCCGATCTGGCGCACGGACAGCGAGAAGGATTCGGTGTTCCAGGCGGCCGAGCGGCTGCAGCAGGAGTTGCGCAAAGCCGGCCTGCGGGTGACCACCGATCGCCGCGAAGGCATGAAGCCCGGCGCCAAGTACTACGAGTGGGAGGCCCGCGGCGTCCCGTTCCGCCTCGAACTCGGCCCCCGCGATCTGGCCAGTGGCACGGCCATGCTGGCCCGACGCACTGGTGGCGGCAAGGAGTCGGTGCCGATGGAGGGATTGGCGGCGCGCCTGGAGGTGGAGATCGACCAGATGCAGGCTGCCCTCCTCGCCGCGGCGCGCGAACGTCGGGAGGCCGCCTCGGTGCGCGGCATCACCACGCGGGAAGAGTTCATTGCGGCGCTGGACAGCACGGCCGGGTTCGTCTATGCCGGCTGGTGTGGTGATCCCGCCGTCGAGGCCGAGATCAAGGAGCAGACCAAGGCCACCATCCGGTGCCTTCCTGATCCGGAGTTCCGGTCACCGGTGGCCCCCACCACCTGCATCTGGACCGGGCGTCCCGCCACGGTCGAGGCTGTGTGGGCCAAGGCGTACTGACGCCGGTCGAGCGCGATGCCGGACTGACCCGCGATGGTGAGGGCGCGCTCGCCATGGCGGGCGTGCCCCTCGCCGCCATCGCCGAACAGGTGGGTACGCCCGTCTGGTGTTACAACGCGGCGGTGATCCGGGACCGTTTCGCCCAACTGGACCAGGCGTTCGGCACGCTGCCGCATCGGATCGACTACGCCGTCAAAGCCAACTCGAACCTGGCCATTCTGCATCTGCTCGCCGAGCTGGGGGCTGGTGCCGACATCGTGTCAGGCGGCGAGATGCTGCGGGCGCTGGCGGCGGGGTTTCCGGCGGACCGCATCGTGTTCAGCGGGGTGGGGAAGACCGACGAGGAACTGGTCGCCGCGCTGACTGCCGGCGTAGGCCAGATCAACGTCGAGTCGCTGTCGGAGCTGCATCGACTCGCCATCCTGGGCGATGTGCACCCGGCGCGGGCCGCCATCGGCCTGCGGATCAATCCCGACGTGACGGCTGAAACTCACCCCTATATCTCGACGGGGAAGGGTGGTCTCAAGTTCGGACTCCCGGTCGATCAGATTCCCGAAGCGCTCGCCATCATCGATCAGGCGCCGACGCTGTCGCTGCGCGCGCTGGCGGTGCACATCGGGTCGCAACTGCTGTCGACCGCGCCCTTCGAGGCGGCGCTGTCCCGGCTGCTGGCCCTGCTGGACCAAGTCCGCGCGGCCGGCCATGCCCCCACCGTGCTCGACCTCGGTGGTGGCCTTGGCATCCGCTACCGCGACGAAACACCGCTTGCTCCGGAGACATGGGTTGCTGCCCTGCGCTGCGCCATCGAGCAGAGCGGCTGCGAGATCCACGTGGAGCCGGGGCGTTTTCTGGTCGGCAGTGCCGGCGTGCTGGTCACCCGGGTGGTACACCGCAAACATGCCGGTGGCCGCGAGATGGTGATCGTCGATGCGGCCATGAACGATCTGCTGCGACCGGCGCTCTATCAGGCCTGGCATGAGATTGTACCGGTCGAGGCTGCGCCCAGTGCGCCGGTGCCCACGGATGTTGTTGGTCCCGTCTGTGAGACCGGCGACTTTCTGGCCCTCGAACGGCCGCTTCCGCTGGTTCCGGCGGGCGCGCTGCTCGCCGTCCTCGGCGCTGGGGCCTATGGCTTCTCCATGAGTTCCAACTACAACTCGCGGCCCCGTGCCGCTGAGACGCTCGTCGAACCCGGCCGCTGGGGGGTCATCCGCCCGCGGGAGCGTCTCACTGATCTGTTCCGCACCGAAATCGCCACCCCCTTCGCCGACGATACCCCGTGACTGCTCCTGCCGACCGCATCCTGATCCTCGACTACGGTTCCCAGTTCACCCAGCTCATCGCGCGCCGCGTGCGGGAGCAGGAGGTCTACTGCGAGATCCACCCGCCGACCCGCGACCTGGCCTGGATCCGCGCGTGGGCACCCAGCGGGATCATTCTGTCCGGTGGTCCCAACTCCGTGTACGAGGACGGCGCCCCGCAGGCCGATCCGGCCCTGCTCGCCGAGGGCGTGCCGGTGCTCGGACTCTGCTATGGGATGCAGTTGCTGGTTCAGATGACCGGCGGACGGGTCGTGCCGGCCGCCCGGCGTGAGTATGGCCGGGCCGATGTGACGGTCCACGGCGGCGCGCTCTTTCACGGGTTCACACCGGGCGCCACGACCCCGGTCTGGATGAGTCACGGCGATCACGTGGAGAATGTGGCCGACCAGTGGGTCGTGACGGCCGCCTCCGAGAATTCGCCCATCGCGGCCATCGAGCACCGGACCCTGCCCATCCACGCGGTGCAGTTCCATCCTGAAGTGGCGCACACGCCGCGTGGCGGCGATCTGATCCGCAACTTCCTGTTCCGGGTGTGCGGTGTCTCCCCGAGCTGGACCTCGGAACATTTCATCGAGAGCGAAGTCGCGCGGATCCGGACGCTGGTGGGGGACCGCCGGGTCATCTGCGGCCTCTCCGGTGGCGTGGACTCTTCGGTGGCGGCCGCGCTGGTTCACCGGGCCATCGGGGATCAGCTCACCTGCATCTTCGTCGATCACGGCATGCTGCGCGCCGGGGAGCGGGACCAGGTCGAGATCACCTTCCGCAAGCATCTCGGCGCGGATCTCCGCGTGATCGATGCCTCGGTGGAGTTCCTGGGCGACTTGGTCGGCGTGACGGAACCGGAGGTCAAGCGGAAGCGGATCGGTCACCGCTTCATCGACATCTTCGAGCGGGAAGCCAAGTTGGTCGGCGGCGATGTCGGGTTTCTGGTGCAGGGGACACTCTATCCGGATGTGATCGAGTCCTTCTCGCCCCGCGGCGGTCCGTCGGTCACCATCAAGACGCATCACAATGTGGGCGGTCTGCCGGAGCGGCTGCCGTTTGCGCTGATCGAGCCGCTGCGGGAACTCTTCAAGGACGAGGTCCGCGCCGTCGGCCGGGAGCTGGGGCTGCCGGACGAGATGGTGGGGCGTCACCCGTTCCCGGGCCCGGGGCTGGCCATCCGCATTCTGGGCGAAGTCACCTGGCCGCAGCTCGAGATGCTGCGTGCCGCCGATGCCATCTACATCGAAGAGATCCGGGCCGCCGGGCTCTACGATCAGATCTGGCAGGCCTTTGCGGTGCTGCTGCCGATCCGGTCGGTGGGCGTGATGGGGGATGGCCGCACCTACGATCAGGTCATCGGCCTGCGGGCCGTCACCTCACGCGACGGCATGACGGCGGACTGGTTCCCGTTCCCGCCCGACGTGCTGGCGCTGATCTCCTCGCGCATCGCCAACGAAGTCGCCGGGGTGAACCGGGTGGTCTACGACATCAGTTCCAAGCCGCCTGCCACCATCGAGTGGGAGTAAGCGGCGGCAGGGTCAGGTGTCTTCGTCTTCGAGGAAGCCCAGGAACTCGTCGACCGAGGTGATCTGATCGAGGGACCGGACGGTGCTGGGATGCCGGGCCAGGCGGGCCAGCCGGGCGAGCAGGGCCAGCCAGGATCCGGCCGACTCACCGGTGGGCGCGACAATCAGGAACAGATGCCGCACCGGCAGTCCGTCGATGGCCTGCCAGGGCAGGCCCCGGGTGTGGCGTCCGTAGACGAGCTGGATGCCGCTGACAGCGGCGCTGCGACTGTGGGGAACCGCGAGACCGTGGCCCAGGCCGGTGGAGGAGAGGTCTTCCCGGCGGATCAGCCGATCGGTCAGTGGGCCGGATGGCTGCCCCGCAAGGTCGAGCCGGGTGACCAGAGCCGTCAGTGCGGCATCCCGGCCGTCCGCAGCCAGATCGAGCACGACACGATCACGCGTGATGATATCTAGAAGTCGCATGCGGGAAGGCTAACCCGCCGACTAGATTCCTGCCATGCCGTTTCCGTATCCCGTCGGACCGCACGCCTTTCCGCTCTTCCTCGCCCCGATGGCGGGCGTCTCGGAGCCGCCGTTCCGCCGGATCAGCCGGGGGCTCGGTGCGGACGTGGTGCTGACCGAGTTCCTCAATGCCGAGGCCATCCGGCGCCGGATCGGTCGGGTGCTGGAAGGCTGCGAGTTCGACGAGGTCGAGCGCCCCGTCGGCATCCAGATCTACGGGGCTGACGCCGACGCCATGGGCGAGGCCACGGCGCTGGTCACCGAGCACTACCAGCCCGACTTCATCGACATCAACTTCGGCTGTCCCGTCAAGAAGGTCGTCCAGCGGAACGGCGGGTCGGGGTGCCTGCGCGATCTCGACCTGGTAGAGCAGATCATCCGCCGGTGCGTGGCTGCCACGCATCTGCCAGTCACCGTCAAGACCCGCAGCGGCTGGTCGGAGGACAATCGCGATCCGGTGGGCATTGCGCTGCGCATGCAGGACGCTGGTGCGCGGGCCTTTACGCTCCATGCCCGGACCAGGACCCAGATGTTCAGCGGGTCGGCGCGCTGGGATGAAATCGCGGCAGTGGTCGAGGCGCTCGAGGTGCCGGTGATCGGCAACGGCGACATCCTCACCGGGGCCGATGTGGTCCGGATGCGCGACCAGACCGGCTGTGCTGGTGCCATGATCGGCCGTGGCTCCTTCGGCAATCCCTGGCTCTTCCGCGATGCCCGCGCACTGCTCAACGGTGAACCCCTGCCACCCCCGCCGGCGCCGGAGGTGCGGATTCAGGTCGCGCTGGAGCATGCCCGGTTGGCCCTGGTCCATCAGGGCGATGACCGCAAGACCATGGTCGAGTTCCGGAAGCACTTCGGCTGGTACACTCGGGGCATGCACTCGGCGACCACCCTGCGGGGGCGCCTCTTCCAGGTCGAATCGCTGGCCCAGGCGGAGCAGATTTTCACCGAGTACCTCGAGCGCGAACACCTGAGTCCCGTGTGACCATTCGGCACGAGGTCCGTACAGCGACCTGCACCTGGGTGGATGTCGTCGGTCCCACGCGCGAGGCGCTGCTCGAACTGGCCCGGGAGCATGATCTGCATCCGACGGTGGTCGAAGACTGCCTCGACCCCGACCATCTCCCCAAGTTCGAGCGGATCGGCGACGCCACCTTCGTCATTTTGCGGACCCACGATGATGCCGCCCCGGAGGACGCCGCCACCATTCAGGAACTGACGCGGAAGATTGCCATCTTCTTCCGACCGGGGCTCCTGATCACGGTGCATCGGGTCGATCTGCACGAGGTTACCACGCTGCGGAGCGGCTCGGAGGCGCGCGAAGGCAGCGTGCAGGACCTGCTGGCCGCGCTGGCGCACCAGACGCTGCGTTCCTACGAGAAGCCGCTGGAGGGGGCCGAGGTCATGCTCGATGGCTTCGAGGCCCGGCTCTTCGACGAGGGCACCCCGCCGTCGCTCCGGCAGGCGCACGATCTCAAGCGTCGAGTGTCCCTGACCCGGCGGATTCTCTGGCAGACCAGTCAGGTTCTGCATCGCCTGATGCCGCCGGCCGAACGGGGCGATCCCCGTCACCAGGACCTGCTGGAGGAGATCGAGGCGCTGCTGTTCTGGGCCGACCAGCTCCTGGAGCAGGCCGGACTGCTCCAGCAGGTTCAGCTCGCCATGGCCTCGCACCGCACCAACGAAGTGATGCGGGTGCTGACGGTCTTCTCGGCGTTCTTCCTGCCCCTGACCTTCATCGTCGGTGTGTACGGGATGAACTTCACCACCATGCCGGAACTGACCATGCGCTACGGCTATCTGGGCGTGTGGCTGCTGATGCTGGCGGTGGTGATCGGGATCGGAGTCTGGTTCCGGCGGAAGGGGTGGTTGACGTAGGGGGGCGTTGCAGGACATCGCCCCGACTGATCTGATGCACCCTAGGGGCGACCGGCTGGTCGCCCGTCCCATCCTGGTCGCGGACACAACGGTCGCGGACGGCGACGCGATTGCGCCAAACCACGCATGGCGAATGACGCCCGATTGCACCGAACCACGCATGGCGAATGACGCCCCGACTGCACCCAACCACGCACGGCGAATGACGCCCCGACTGGTCTGATGCACCGTAGGGGCGACCGGCCGGTCGCCCGTCCCATCCCGGTCGCGGACACAACGGTCGCGGACGCCGACGCGATTGCGCCGGACCACGCATGGCGAATGACGCCCCGATTGGTCTGATGCACCGTAGGGGCGACCGGCTGGTCGCCCGTCGTATCCCGGTCGCGGACGCAACGGTTGTGGACGTCGACGCGATTGCACCCAATCACGCATGGCGAATGACGCCCCGATTGCGCCAAACCACGCACGGCGAATGACGCCCCGACTGGTCTGATGCACCGTAGGGGCGACCG
>CAYQXR010000073.1:7243-8526 GCA_964421625.1 uncultured Gemmatimonadaceae bacterium
GCCGGTCGCCCGTCCCATCCCGGTCGCGGACACAACGGTCGCGGACGCACCACCGGTTGGCCGTACTTGCGTCTACCGAATGGCCCTTGCGTTGGTCGGCCACCCCATGGCTGACGCCATGTTGTATTGTGGGCCTTTGCGGCGACCGATCAATCGCCCCAACGATCCAAGGCCTCTGCATGGCACTGGAGGTGATGGAATGGGCCAAGATTCGCCTGAGCACATGGGCGGGCAGGGACCTAGCCGTCGGTCGAATCGACTGAAGGACTATGACTACGCCCAGGCCGGGGCCTATTTCCTTACGATCTGTACCAGTAGAAGAGCCTGCCTGCTCGGCGAGGTGTTGGATGGGGCAATGGTGTTGAATCGCTTCGGCCGTATTGTCGAAGAGGAATGGCTAGCCTCTGGGCTGATTCGTCGCGAAATCACCCTTGACCGGTTTGTCGTGATGCCGAACCATGTACACGGTATCGTATTCATCGCCGAGGCGCACCAGGCCGCCACGGCCAACGGGCCTCCTCTGCTGTATGGGCCATCGGCCCGTTCAGTGGGGGCCTTCGTCGCCGGATTCAAGTCCGCGGCGACATCCCGCATCAATACGCTCCGCAGCGCACGGGGAACTCGCGTCTGGCAACGGAACTACTATGAGCATGTCATTCGGGATCGTCCCTCATTGGACCACCTTCGCCAATACATCTGCAGCAACCCCACCCGGTGGCAGGCATGACCTCCCATCCCCACCCCGACCAGTGTAAGTTCGTCCGCGACCGGCACGGGGCGTAGCGCAGTCCGGTAGCGCGTCCGCTTTGGGAGCGGAAGGTCCCGGGTTCGAATCCCGGCGCCCCGATATTATTTCCTCCGGGCGACCAGCCGGTCGCCCCTACGATCCCGTCCCGAAACGATTGTGGTCGGCGCACGGATTCCCGGCGGTCCGGGCGACCGCCGGTCGCCCCTACGACGCATCCCAACAGGTGCCGCCCGGGCGACCAGCCGGTCGCCCCTACGACGCATCCCAACAGGTGCCGCCCGGGCGACCGCCGGTCGCCCCTACGATCCTGCCGCGAAACGATTGTGGTCGGCCCAGGATTCCCGACGATCCGGTCCCGAAACGATTGCGGTCGGCCCACGGATTCCCGTCGTTCCGGGCGACCGCCGGTCGCCCCTACGATCCGACCGCGAAACGATTGCGGTCGGCGCACGGATTCCCGACGGTCCGGGCGACCAGCCGGTCGCCCCTACGATCCCGTCCCGAAACGATTGTGGTCGGCGCACGGATTCCCGGC
>CAYQXR010000074.1:0-8360 GCA_964421625.1 uncultured Gemmatimonadaceae bacterium
CCGCTCAGATCGACGATCATCCAGGCCAGGAAGGTGAAGGTGAGGAGGTAGACGACCGGCTTGGCGGCATTGCGGAACGATTGCATCATGGCTCGAAACCAGCTCCGGAACTTGAGGTGGACAGCCCTGTAAGCTATCGCAGTTCCGTGACGGACTCAAGGCGTACGTTGCATGGTGAACTGGAAGGGGTCCGGGGGCGGTTGCTCTCTCGGCGGCAAGGGGCGATACTCTTGCATCGATTTCCCGTTACACCTGACTCCCTGTCCCCGGATCTTCCTGCGGCCGATGCCCGTTGTCCCCGAGAACGCCGACCTGCTGCACCTGATTGCCACCTGGCGGACGCATCCGACCGGGACGGCCGGTGCGGCGGTGGCGGAGTGGTATCGCATGCAGGGGGCCCTGGTGGAGGCGGGTGACATCGCCGAGGCCTGTCTGGACGCCTGGCCCGACTCGCTGCCCGCCCGGCTGGTGCTGGCGCGCATCTGCCGGGACAGCGGCGACACCGACCGCGCGGCGGCCCTGCTGGGTACGGCACTTGGCGTAGACGCCTCGCACCCGGTGGTCCTGGGGGATCTGGCCGCCCTGGCCGAGACCACCGGCCACCCGGCCGATGCCCGGGCCTGGCGACAACTGGTTGACGCTGCCACCGAGCCGACGCTGCCCGATCTCCCGGCATTCCTGGCTGGTCCGACCATCGGGATGGTCGATGAGGGCGACGGCCCCGAGCTGGCCGATCTGGTCCTGGAGCCGGGGGACCCCGGTGCCGAGGTGCTGAGTGAGTCTCTGGCGGCGCTGTACCAGGCGCAGGGGCATCTGGAACGGGCGGCAGAGGTCTATGAGGCCCTGGCTGAGCGGGACCCGGGCCATGCCGACCTGGCCCAGCGTCGGGACCAGCTCCGGGCGGAATTGGCGGCCCGCCGTCCCCGCCCCCACGACGCCCGGGAGAGTGGCGGGCTGAGCGTGGCAGACTGGCTGCATCAACTGGCCCTGACGGGCCCGCCGTCGGCCCCTGGTGCGCGTGCCGCCTACGATGACTTCTTCCTCCCGTCGACTCCCCGTCGTGGCGGAACTGACGACCTGGAGGCTTTCCAGCAATGGCTGAAGGAACTTGGGAGATGATCCGGGTCACTGTGATCAATGGTCCCAATCTCAACCTGCTCGGGCAACGGGAGCCCGCGATTTACGGCTCCGCCTCCCTGGCCGACGTGGAGCGGCTGGTCCGGGACGATGCTTCGGAAATGAACGTCGCCATCACCTGGCTCCAGTCGAATCACGAAGGCGAGCTGGTGGACTGGGTCCAACGGCTCCCGGCTGAGGCCGACGGCGCCATCCTCAACCTCGGTGCCTTCACGCATACGTCGCTGGCGATCCGCGACGCGCTGCTGGCGGTGCAGGTGCCGTTTGTCGAGGTGCATCTGTCGAATCTGTATCGTCGGGAAGCGGCGCGGCATCATTCGGTGTCGGCCGATCTGGCGCGAGGGGTTGTTGTCGGGTTCGGGCCGACCGGGTACCGGCTGGCGCTGCGGGGCCTCTGTGAAAGCCTCGCCCATGACTGAGCCACGCTGGGACCGGCGCGCCGCCGTGGTTGGGGCACTCATTGCGCAGGGGCTCGACGGACTGCTGGTGACGTTGTCGGCCAATATCCGCTGGCTGACCGGGTTTTCCGGGTCGGCGGGGTACCTGCTGGTCACCGCCCGGGGCACCACGGTGCTGGTCACCGATTTCCGGTACGAGACCCAGGCGCCGGAGGAGGTCGACGGCCGGGTCGAGGTGGTGATCGAGCGGAACAATGTGCGCGAGCGGCTGGCCCGCGTGATCGAGTCCTGCGGCCTGCGGAACCTCGGCATCGAGGGACATGTCCTCACGGTGCATGAGTGCCGGCGTCTGGAACAGTTGCTGCCGGTGCCGCTGACACCCGTTGTCGATCTGGTCGAGGAGTGGCGCCAGGTGAAGGACGCCGGGGAGGTCGCCTCGATCCGTGCGGCAGCCGATCTGGCCCAGGAGGCGCTCGAGCGTCTGCTGCCCACGGTGCGGGTGGGCCAGACGGAGCACACGGTGGCGGCAAGGCTTGAAGCGGAACTCCGCGGCCTGGGGAGCGAGTGGCACCCCTTCCAGACCATCGTGGCCTCGGGGCCGCGGTCCGCGCTGCCGCACGGCCGCAGCAGCAGCCGGGCCATCGAGCGGGGCGACCTGCTGCTGATCGACTTCGGTGCCACCGTGGACGGGTACTGTTCCGATCTGACCCGGGTCTTCGTCGTGGGGGCTCCGCCCACCGAGCGCCAGGTGACGGTTCACGGCATCGTGGCGGCGGCGCACCGCCATGCCTGCGAGCAGGTGCGGGCGGGCATGGCGGGGCATGCCATCGATGCGCTGGCCCGGGACATCATCGTCGACCATGGCCATGGCGGCGATTTCGGCCACTCCCTGGGGCATGGTGTCGGGCTCGAAGTCCATGAAATGCCCCGACTTGCGGCCACGGTTGCGGCCCTGCTGCCGGTGGGGGCGGTGGTCACGATCGAACCGGGGATCTATCTTCCGGGATGGGGCGGCGTCCGCCTTGAGGATGATGTCTGGGTCACCGAGCAGGGCCCGGTCCTCCTCAGCGACGGGCGGACCGATCTCCGCATTCTGGATCACTAGGCAGGAGTACGCGTGGCAACCACCGCGGATATCCGCAACGGACTGGTCATCGAGCTGGACGGACACCTCTGGCAGATCAGCTACTTTCAGCACGTCAAGCCGGGCAAGGGCAGCGCCTTCGTCCGGACCAAGATGAAGAACGTGCGCACCGGCGCAACGCTGGAACGGACCTTCCCCTCGGGCGAGCGGCTCACCACCGTGGATCTGTCGCACCGCCCGATGACCTACTCCTACCGGGACGGCGAGTTCTACCACTTCATGGACCTCCAGAGCTATGACGATGTCATGCTCACGGCAGCCCTGATCGGGGCCGACCAGTTGAAGTACCTGAAGGAAGGCATGGAGTGCGTCGGGCTCACGCACGAGGAGACGGTGATCCTGCTGGAACTGCCGTCGTTCGTCGAACTGGCCATCGTGGAGACCGACCCGGGGATTCGCGGGGACACCGCGACCGGGGGCACCAAGCCCGCGACACTGGAGACCGGTGCCGTGGTGCAGGTTCCCCTCTTCATCGAGCCCGGCACCCTCATTCGCGTCGACCGGCGCGAGGACAAGTATCTGACCCGCGTATGACGCCCGAAGAGATGCAGGAACTCGCCCGCGTGATGGAACAGGTCCCCGGCATCAAGGGGATCGACATCCGCGATGTGCGCCGCCTGGCGCAGTTGCTCCATGACCGGCCCGAGATCGGGTCGATCGAACTCAAGGGCTTCTTCGGCACCGGGGTGGTGATCACCCGGACGGCCGTGGGTGGTCCGGCTCCCGCCGCGGCCATGCCGATGGTGGCAGCCCCGGTCGCAGCCGCGCCCGTGGCCGCCGCTCCGGTCGAGACTGCCGCGGTCCCTGCCGTGGCTGCCCCGTCGCTGCTTGAGATCCGCTCGCCCATGGTGGGGACCTTCTACGCGCAGCCCGAACCGGGGGCCGACCCGTACGCACGGGTCGGGACCCGCGTCACCCAGGGCAAGACGGTCTGCATCATCGAGGCGATGAAGATCATGAACGAGATCGAGGCCGAGATTACCGGCGTGGTGCGCGAGGTCTGCGTCACGGATGGCTCGCCGGTCGAGTACGGGCAGGTCCTGTTCCGGGTCGACCCGAATGGCTGAGGACGGCGCCGCGGGCGGTGAACTGCCGGCCGAGCCTGCCGCAGGGACCGGGTTCCAGTTCCGCCAGGCCATCGTCCAACTGGTGGAGCGGCGGGGCTCCGACCTCCTCCTCAAGGCGGGCCGTCCCCCCACCATCCGGGTGAACGGCGGCCTGCAGTCGCTGCCGATGCCCTCGCTCAAGCCCGAAGAGCTCAAAGCGCTGGCCGAATCGCTGATGACACCGCGGCAGCTCAAGGACTTCGCCGACCACAAGGAAGCCGACTTCGGCATCGGTGTGGCCGGGATCGGCCGCTTCCGGACCAACGTCTACCAGCAGCGTGGCACCGTGGCCTTCGCCTTCCGGGCGATTCCCTACGAGGTGCAGACCATCCGCGAACTGGAGCTGCCTGCCGTGGTCGAGGGCATCGCCCTCAAGCCGCGTGGCCTGGTTCTGGTGACGGGCATCACCGGCAGCGGCAAGTCCACCGCACTGGCCTCGATCATCGATCACATCAACCGGCATCGGCGGGTGAACATCATCACCGTCGAGGACCCGATCGAGTTCTTGCACCGCGACCAGCTCGCCAACGTGTCGCAGCGCGAGGTCGGCACCGACACGCTGTCCTTCGCCTCGGCCCTGCGCCATGTGCTGCGGCAGGACCCCGACGTGATCCTGGTGGGCGAAATCCGCGACATGGAAACCATGGACACGGCACTCAAGGCCGCGGATACCGGCCACCTGGTGCTCTCGACCATCCATACCATCGACGCGACCCAGACCATCTCCCGGGTGCTCTCGTTCTACCCGCCGCACCAGCATACCGAGGTACGGATGCTGCTGTCGACCGCGCTGCAAGCCGTGCTCTCGCTGCGCCTGGTGCCCCGCAAGGACGGCAAGGGGCGCGTGCCCGCCGTCGAGGTGCTGGTCAATTCCGCAGCCGTCGCCGACAACATCCGCGACACCCAGAAGGCGCTCAATATTCCGGACCTGATCGCCGAAGGCGGCGTGACCTACGGGATGCAGTCGTTCGACCAGTCGCTGATGCGCTGGTTCCGTGACGAAGTGATCTCCTATGAGGATGCCGTCTTCCATGCCAGCAACCCGAGCGAATTCGAGCTGCGGGTCTCGGGGATCAGCGCGGCATCGGACCGGACCTTCACCGATATCGGTGGGATGAGTTGATGTTCCGCAAAGTCCTGATTGCCAATCGCGGCGAGATCGCCCTCCGGGTGGTGCGCGCCTGTCATGAACTGGGTATCCGCACCGTGGCGGTCTACAGTGAGGCGGATCGCGAGTCGCTGCACGTGCGGTTCTCGGACGACGACGTCTGCATCGGCCCACCGCCGGGGCGGCTCTCGTACCTGCGGATCCCCTCGCTGATCGCCGCGGCCGAGGTGACCGGCGCCGACGCCATCCATCCCGGCTACGGCTTCCTGGCGGAGAACGCCGAGTTCTCCGACACCTGCCGCGCCTCGGATATCGTGTTCATCGGACCCACGGGCGACCAGATCCGCGCCATGGGCGACAAGGCCTCGGCGCGTCGACTGGCGGCGGAGGCCGGGGTGCCTACGGTGCCGGGATCGCCCGGCATTCTGTCCGATGTGGAGGAGGCGCTCGAGATCGCCGAATCGATCGGATTTCCGGTGATCATCAAGGCGACCGCGGGCGGTGGCGGCAAGGGCATGCGCATCGCCACCGACGCAGAGCAGTTCAGTACGCTCTTCTCGCTGGCCCAGAATGAGGCCCTCTCGGCCTTCGGCAATGGCGATGTCTACGTCGAGAAGTACCTGGTCCGTCCGCGGCACGTGGAGATCCAGATTCTGGGCGATCAGCAGGGGCGCGTGGTGCATCTGGGCGAGCGCGACTGCTCGGTGCAGCGGCGCCATCAGAAGCTGATCGAGGAATCGCCCTCGCCGGCCATGACCCCGGACCTGCGGGCCCGCATGGGCGCGGCGGCCGTGCAGCTCGCCTCGGCGATCGGCTACGTCGGCGCGGGTACCATCGAGTTTCTGCTCGACGAGGACGGATCGTTCTACTTCATGGAGATGAACACCCGGATCCAGGTCGAGCATCCGGTCACCGAAATGGTGACGGGCCAGGATCTGGTCAAGGAGCAGATCCGCGTGGCCATGGGCGAGCCGCTCAGCTTCGAGGAAGCCACTCTCCACGGGCACTCGATCGAGGTCCGCATCAATGCCGAGGATCCGTACCGGAACTTCCAGCCCTCGCCGGGGCTGATCACCGCCTATCATCCGCCTGGTGGGCCGGGCGTGCGGGTCGATACCCATGTGTATGCCGGGTACACTGTGCCGCCCTACTACGACTCGCTGCTGGCCAAGCTGATCTGTCATGGCCGGGATCGCGCCGAGGCGCTGGCCCGACTGGGACAGGCACTGGACTCGTTCATTCTGGAAGGCGTGACCACAACCATTCCGTTTCTGGCGCGGGTCATCCGGCACCCCGACTTTGTGGCGGGGAAGGTCGATACCCGGTTCCTGGAGCGTGAGTCGCAGCTCCTGCGCGCGCCGACCGACGGATGAGCCTGGACGTCGCCTTCACACCGCTCGGGCTGCCCCCGAGCGATCTTGCCGGTCGCCCGATACTCGTCATCGACATCCTGCGGGCCACCACCACCATGATCGCGGCGCTGCATCACGGCGCCCGGGCGGTGATCGTGGCGGGCGATCCGGGCGAGGCGGGTACACTGGCGCAACAGCTTGATCGCCGGGATGTGCTGCTGGCCGGCGAACGCAACTGCGAGAAAATCCCCGGGTTTGCCCTGGGCAACTCCCCGCGCGAAGTGACCCCCGATGTGGTCCGCGGCAAGACCCTGGTGATGACCACCACCAACGGCACCCGGGCACTGCTGGCCACGGCCGGCGCGCGGGACGTGGCCGTGGCGGCTGCGGTCAACCTGACGGTGGCCGGGGCCTGGGCCGAACAGGCCTACGGCGAACACGGCGACCTGATGATCCTCTGTGCCGGTCGAGACCACGGGTTCGGCATGGATGACGCCTACCTCGCCGGTCTGCTCACCGTGGCGGCGCTCGGGGGGCGTCGCACCCGCAAAGGCCTCAACGATGCGGCTATCGTGGCGGTCGATCTGGTGCGTCGCTACGGCAATGCCATCGACCGGGTGCTCACGGTGTCCGGTGCCGGTCGCCAGCTCCACAGCATCGGCTATCGCGAGGACGTCATTGTGTCGGGACAGCGAGATCTCCACCCGGTGCTGCCGTTCTATCGGGATCGCCGGGTCACGCTGCCCGCCGGAGGCTTTGGGGCCGCATGAGCCCGAGCGACCGCCGTCGCATCGGGGCGGTTCTCTCGCTGGGCGGGGGGATCTTCCTGGCGCTGGCCCTGCTGCCGCTGCCCCTGACGGGGGCCGTGGGCCGGATGATCGGCGGGACCATCTGGCGGGCCTTCGGGATCGGTGCACTGGGCGCGCCGCTGCTGTTTCTGCTGGTGGGGGTGGCCGGTTTCGATCGGCTGCCGCGCCTCAATCAAATGCGCGTGGCGCTGCTCACCGCCGGGTGCGCGCTGCTGATTCCCTTCGTCATCGGTGTCCTTGCACAGGTGGATCAGGCCGTCTTCCTCCCCGAACATCGGGACTGGGCCTGGTCGGCCCGTCTGACCGGCTGGCTGCCGGGGGCGCTGGCGCGGGTGACCCTGGACGCCATCGGCGTGGTCGGCGGGCTGGTGATCGGCTTTGTGGCGCTGACCGCGCTCACCCTGGGCACGCTGGCCTGGCATCCGCTCCAGCGGCTGGAACGCGGCGAGGACGACGCGGCCGCCCTGACGCCGCCCCGTCGCAGCGCCACGGTGTCGCGTCGCGCGGTGGTGGAGCCGGAAGAGATGCTGGTCGAGCCCCCGGAACCGAAGCTGATCGTGGTGCAGGAAGAGCTGGGACTGCTGCCGCCACCCGAGGTGGTGCCGCCGCCCAGGGTCGCGCGCCAACCGGTGACGCCGGACGATGCCCCGGTGCTGCTCCCCGGGATCGAACTGCTCGACCGCCCCCGGCAGGTCAACCGGGAGGACGACGACAGCGTGCTGGACGAGCTTGGGCAGCGTCTGCTGGCGACCATGCGGACATTCAAGGTCGAGGGAACCCTGGCCGGGCGCACATCGGGACCGACGGTGTCGCAATTCGAGATCGTGCCGGGTCCCGGTGTGAAGGCCGGTCGCATCATCGCCCTGGCGGACGATCTGGCCATCGGCATGCGGTCCACCTCGCTGCGGGTCGCGCCGATTCCGGGTCGCGGCGCGGTTGGTGTCGAGATTCCCAATCCGCGACCGCGGATGGTCACCCTCGGTGAACTGCTCGACAGCCCCGAGTGGCACGCCAGTCACGCGACGCTGCCGGTGGCGTTGGGGCGCGATGTCGAGGGCAAGCCCGTCATCGCCGACCTGGCGCGGATGCCGCATCTGCTCGTGGCCGGTACCACCGGCTCCGGCAAGTCGGTGGCGATCAACACCATCATCACCTCGCTGATCTACCGCTACACGCCGCGCGAGCTGCGATTGCTGATGATCGACCCGAAGATGGTCGAACTCTCGATGTACCAGGACCTGCCGCACCTGCGCCACCAGGTGGTGACCGACAACAACGACGCGGCCAAGGTGCTCAAGTGGGCCGT
>CAYQXR010000075.1:0-8298 GCA_964421625.1 uncultured Gemmatimonadaceae bacterium
CCGCGACTTTAGTCGCGCGGCGAACCGTGCTCCCGCGGCAGCGAGCGCTGCTGCTGCGAGGGATCATCACCTCGTCGCGCCAGCAGCAGCGAGGCCGACGCCGACGCCGCGCCCAGGGCGGCAAAGGGTCCAACAATCACCAGCAGGGGCAGCACCGCGTGGGTGGCGGGGCCGATCAGCCCGACCACGCCGATGAGGAATGGCACCACCGCAAGCGCCAAACCTCCGAGCGCACCCCAGAGTGCGAAGCGCGACACGGAGAGTTCATCGAAGCGGCGATCCCGCGCCAGCGTCCCGAGCACCACCGAGAAGACAGCCCCACCCACAAATCCCGGCAGTGCCAGCGCCGGCAGCGGTGCATCGAAGACGGAGAAGAATGCTTCCCAGGGCAGAAAGGGGAACGCGAGACTCGCCAGGCCGATCACGAGACCGCCCAAGCCCCAGGCCACGGCCCAGAGCAATCCCAAGCCGAAGGCACCGCGCACTCGCCGCAACCAGGTCATTGTCGTTCCTTTCGTGGATCATTCCATGCGATTCGTGAGCATCGCGCCCCCGCGCGGCATGCACGGGCCAACGCGGCGTGTTTGGGCAGGTACGGGCGACCGCCGGTCACCCCGACGATCGCATCCCAAGACCGCGCCCCTACGGACATTTCCCAACACCGCGCCCCGACGATCTACCCTCCCACCACCGGCCCCAGCCGACACGTGAGCGTGGCGGCCTGCGCCTGCACCAATTGGCGCGCCCGCGCATCACCGGCATTCCACGCACGCCACCCACCGATTCGTGGCTGGCCCCACCGCTCTACCAGCGCATTGCCCAGATGACACTGTTCCGTCGGGGCGAGGTGGCGCAGTCGTTCGAGCAGTACCGGGACCGCCTCGGCGCTGAGGCCCGCGAGGTAGCTGCCATCATAGGGTTCGCCTGCTTGGGCACGGTCCAGGTTGACCCGCGCAATCAGCGCGTGCGGATCCAGCACGATAAGCCCCGCAATGCAGGCCACACCGAGCCACACACTCCCCGCCACGAAGCGCTCGCGCGCGCCGCGCAACACCGTGAATGCCAGCCAGCACAGCACACCACCCACCCACAGGAGCGCCACGGTGACGAAAATCCGCGGTTCGGTCAGACCGTAGACCTGCTGGTAGACGTGCATCCGATACGCCGCCGACGCGAGCACACCACCGAGGAGCAGGAGGAGCAGCAGCATGGTACCGCGCAGCAGAGTCCGCTGGCGACCCGTGGTGGGTGCTGCCGCCCAGTCGGCCAGCAGCAGCACCGGAATCACCAGCGCCGCAGCCATCACCAGTTCGAAGAATCCCCGCCGCGCATACTCGGCGTAGCTGAGTCCGGCGGTCACCTCGACCAGGGTTGCACCGCCGAAGAGATAGCGGATCTGCACCACCAGGAAGGCGATGAACAGGGCGTTCACCAGCCAGAGCGCCACGGCGATCTCGGGCACGCCAACCCCGGGCTGCGGCATCGATCCCGACCGATCCAATCCCTGCCGAGTCAGCAGCGAACCCAGGTATCCGGCCACGCCCCAAGCGACGAACCCGATGGTGAACAGATGCGAGACGAGCAGGTAGAGATCGAACCAGAGGAGTTCCGCCATCCAGGCGTTGAAGACCGGATCGGCCGAACGAAGCATGGTCCCGACCACGAGCAGGACGGGCAACGCCATCGCGCCACCCAGCAGGACGATGCGGAGGATTTTCCGCCAGCCGTGTGCAGGCGACGGCGACTGGATGCCTGCAATGCCCCACGGGAGCGGGCCGAGCATGCCGTTGGTGATCACGCGCACCGCGTTGGCGATCAGGGTCCCGACGGAGCTGCTGGCCAGCCAGGCTGTCCCGGCATGCCCGGCCGCGATGCCGCTGAGGGCGATCGCGCCGAACAGCGAGAACGCCAAGACCGACTCCGTGTCGCGCCAGGCGAAGGTGGCGGCGAGTGCGACCGACACCGCGAGGGCCACCAGGCTCTCGGTGGCCGGGCGCTGCGGTCGCCGGGCGAGCAGCACCACGGCGGCAATGGCCGCGACGACGACCCAGAGGACGAAGTTGAGCGCGGGCTCGAACTTGCCGAACAGATCGAGCCAGTCCGCCAAGGCGCCGAGCGCGACGGCGGTGAGCAGGGCGGCTCGGCGGAGTGGGGCGGGGGTCGATTCTGTCAAAGGACTTTGGCTCACAAAGTTTACTCCGATGCGTGCGCCAAGCGGACGCACGAGGGATCAGCCCTCGCGCACTCGGCGGATCAGGGACTCCATATGATCGAGATACTCGTCCAGCGCGCGCCGCCCGGCGGGGGTGATGCGGTACTCGGTGCGCGGGTGCCGATCGACGAAGGACTTGTCGCAGCGAATGAACCCGGCCTCTTCGAGCCGCCGGGCATGCACACTCAGATTGCCGTCGGTGGTATCGAGCAAGTCCTTCAGCTCACCGAAGGAGAGCGATCGCGCACCCGCCAAGGCACTGACGATGGCCAGCCGCACCCGCTCGTGAATCACCCGGTTCAGGTCGACGGCCGTGGCGCGCGAGGCCCGCTTCGGCGGGGCCACTGGTGGTGTGGTCACGTCGCCTTCCTCGGACGACCGGCGGCGGGCCGCATTGCCCTTAGCCACCGTGCGACCGGGCGATGAGCACACCGAGCCCGATGTGCAGCAGGCCGAATCCGCCAGCCATCCAGCCATTCCCCCACGCCGACGGGGTGATCAGGGCGAGAGCACCGAGCAGCATGAAGCCGATCCCAGTCAGCGGGACGATGCGGATGGACCAGGCACCCGCCGCGATGAAGGCCGCACCGTACGAGAGGAGCCACACGCCCGGCAGGAGAGCGGTGAGTTCCCGGACGTGCAGGGCCCCTGTCAGCGCGGCGGCCACGCCCACCGGGGGCAGAAAGCTCACCAGAAAGGTCCGCCCCGGCCCGTGACTGAGCGGCACCCCGGCGCGGGAGGCCTTGCGGTGGATGGTCACCGCGCTGAGCAAGACAGCGAGCAGGGCGGTTCCCAGCCAGACAGCCAGCCACCGGTCGGCGGATGGTTGCTGGGAGGCAAGAACGGCCCCGGCCACCCCGAGCACCCCGACCGCACAGGTACCCCACCCGGGGATGGCGGTGAACGCCCCCGCCCGTTCCATGGTCCGCCGGATGAAGCGGAGGTCGTCCATGGCCCGTTGGTGCAGGGCGGTCGGGGGGTCGGTATCGGGGCGTGGTTCGGACTGCATGGGGGAAGGATGGGGGGCACCGGGCGATCTGTCAAGTACTTTACCAAACAAAGACTACCATGCCGTCGCCGCCACCCGACTCGCCCCCGGTCCGTCCCGCCGTTATGCTGATGGTGACACCCGACGCCACGACCCGAACCTGTCTCCCTGGAGTCCCCCGATGCAATACCGGCACTGGTTCACCACCGCGCCCGCGCTGCTGCTGGCACTCGCGGCCTCACGCGCAACGGCGCAGGAGCGCACCGAGATCGTCCTGGCAGACTCGACCGCCTCACCCGAGAGCCTCACCTCCAGTGCCGACGGCGCGATCTACTTCGGCAGCACCGCGAACGGCAACATCTACCGGGCAGCGCCCGGCGCCGCACGCGCCGAAGTGTGGCTCGCCGCCGATGTCACCGGACTCACCAATGTCCTCGGTGTGCTGGCCGACGACCGCCGCAGCACCTTCTGGGTCTGCACCAATCCCTCCGGCGGACGCGGCGGCGCGCCCGCACGAGGCCAGGTGGCGATCCGTTCCTTCGACCTGACCACCGGCCGCGCCAAGGGCACCTACCCATTCCCCGGCGGCGGACTCTGCAACGACATGACGGTCGCGGACGACGGCACCGTCTACGCCACCGACTTCACCGGCGCGCGGATCATGCGGCTGGCCCCCGGCGATTCAACCCTGACGGTCTGGCTCACCGACTCGGTGCGACTGGCCCGCGTCGACGGGATCAGCACCCTGACGGACGGTACCGTGATCGCCAACTCCTACTCCACCGGCAAGCTGTACCGCATTCCCGTGGCTGCGGGCGGTGCCGCCGGGGCCATGGTGGAGTTGACCACCACGGTGACCTTCAGCCGACCCGACGGCCTGCGGCGCGCCGGAGCCAACACCTTCCTGCAGGCCGAAGGGTCCGGGCGATTGACCGCTCTCACCATCCAGGGCGATCGCGCCGAGGTGCGGGTGCTGAAGGAGGGCATGCCGAACGCGCCCGCCGTGACGCTGGTTGGCAACACGGCGTGGGTGCTGGTGGGACGGATGAAAGCGGTGAGCGTGCCGTGGGACGGCCGCTGATCGGCTGAACCGGCGCGACGACGGATCGCCGTCGCGCCGAGCCGTGTGATTTACTTCGGCGTCAAGCGGAAGAGCCCGCCGGTGGCGGTGTCTTCGATCAGCCAGATCGACCCGTCCGGCGCCACGGCCACGTCCCGCATCCGGTGGCCGACGCTCCACCGCTCGGCGGGGGTCGGCTTGCCCTGTGCGTCGAACACGATCCGGTTGAGACTCTGACTCGCCATACCGCTGATCAGCAGCGAGCCCTGCCATTGCGGGAACATCGTGCCGCGGTAGAAGGTCATGTTCCCCGGCGCGATCACGGGCGTCCAGTAGATGGCCGGCTTGGTCAGGTCGGCGCGCGTGTCGTGCGACGGGATCGGTGATCCGTCGTAATTGGTCGAGTAGGAGACCAGCGGCCAGCCGTAGTTCTTCCCGGGCTCGATCAGGTTCAACTCGTCGCCGCCGCGGGGGCCGTGCTCGAGTTCCCAGAGCCGACCGTCCGGACCGAACACGAGGCCGTACGGCGTCCGGTGTCCGGTGGACCAGGTCTCGGACGGCGTGAGGTTCGGTCCGGGGAAGTTCCAGGTGAAGGCCGTGGCAGCGGTCTTGGCGGCTTCAGTGTTCCGCGGCGGGTTGATGATGGCGAGACTGGACGCGCCGGTCTTGCCGGCCTGCGGATTCCCGGGCGCCGGCTTGCCGTCGAGGGTCAGGCGCAGCACCTTGCCGAGCGGCGAATCGGGATCCTGCGCCGGGGTCATCCGCTGACGATCACCCACGGTCATGTAGAGGTACTGCTTGTCGGCCGAGAAGGCGATTGCGCCGCCGAACTGCCCGCCGCGCCCGCGCGCACCATCACGCCAGATGACCTGCAAGCCTTCGAGCGAGGCCGACGTTGGGCTGATCGCGAGACGGGCGCGGGCCAACGCGAGACTCGATCCGCTCTCGCCCGGCTCGGAGTAGGTGAGGTAGACGCTCTGATCGGTGGCGTAGTTGGGCGAGAGGTAGACGCCCAGCATGCCACCCTGTCCCTGATGCAGCACGGCCGGCACATTGGCCACCGGCGTCTTGGCGCCCTGTGGTGTCACGAGCTGGAGCGCGCCGACCTTCTCGGTGATCAGCATCCGCCCGTCGGGCAGGAAGGCGATCCGCCAGGGAAGATTGAGTTCGGCCACCTTCGTCAGCGTGAAGGGCGTCGAGGCCTCCGGCGCTTTGTCACCGGCATTGATCTGGGCCTGCGCGGCCGAGGCGGTCAGCAGCAGTGCCGTGGTGGCGGCGAGCAACTTCATGAGTGATCCTCCGAGTGGTGAACGGTCCCGAGGGGAAGGATACACCGGCGTCACGCGTCGCGGCGGGTCTTCTCAATCTCTTCCCGCAGCGCCTCCAGCTCGGCGACCACCTCCAGATCCTTCGGTCGACCGGCGGCGCGCTTGGTTCGGAGCAGGCAGTCCAGATTGAGGAGGAGGGTGGGGTAACCGAACACGGTGACTTCGAGGGTATGCGGTGCCAGGGCCTCGAACCCGCCACCTCCGAGGACCTCACCGAACAGGTCGATGTCACCGACCGTGGTGGTCAGGGTGAAGTTGAGTCCCGCCCTGAGCGTCCGTTCCGACCATTCGAACGGGAGGCCCAGCGGTGCCCCGCGCGGATACGGCGCGAAGGGTGCCAGCGCAGCGACCAGACGGCGCAGATTGTCGTCATCCCGGGCATAGGCGATACCAATATCCTGGGTGACCCGGGCGGAGCCATGCGCACGCGCCGCGACCCCACCGACCACGATGCACCGGACGCTACCGGCGTGCAGCGCACCGAGCAGTCGCTCCAGGCCAATCACCCGGGCCGCCGACCTGCCAGCACTGCCCGACGGACCTCATCCCCGAACTGGGCCAGTTCAACCAACTCGCGGAGGCGCTGATCGGGCGTCTTCCGCAGGTTCTCCCGCAGGAGGGTCCGATCGACATCCTGCTTGTACCGTTCGATCAGCGGATCCGGCTGTGGCGCCGGAACGAAGCCCAGCCGCAGGACACACCCGGCAGCAGCCAGCAATCGTTCCATGGTCTCGATGGTGGGACTGCTCTTGCCGCTCTCGATCCGTGCCACCACCGACTGGGCCGTACCCGCTCGGCGCGCCAGTTCCCGCTGGGTGAGCCCGGCCTGCCGACGGGCGGCGCTGAGGATCTCGGAGGCGGAATTGATAGCCATACTGCTATCATGATAGCTCAAACAAGATCAGGTAGCAACTACGGCTGGGTCGGCTGCTCCGTCACCCGGGTGCGGCGGATCTCCATGGCGGGCACCGCCTGCCTGGTCCCCTGGATGGTGACCAGGTTGGCGGAGCTGTCCCGGATCTCGGCGCGATCGACCAGCCCGTCCAGACGGAGCTGCCAGTCGACCCGGCGCACCCCCTGCGCGGTCATGGTCATCGACCGGCCCGCCTGGGTGCCGGTGCCGATCTGCTCGTAGGACTCGCGCAGGGTCATGGGTAGGATCTGCACGGTGCCATCCCGGGTGGTCGCCCCAACTTCCCAGGTGCTCAGCCCCGACTCGGTCACCCCGAAGACATGCACGTTGGCGCGCCGAGCCAGTGGCGCGGACCAGCGCATGCCGGTTGAGATACCCCGCGCGGGGATGGGCGGCAGCAGGAGCCGGAAGACGCCGGAGAAATCGTCGGTCATGGCGGTGCGCCGGTTGGGCGTGAGGTCGGTGGCCTCGCCCTGGCTGTCGATCCGGGCCGTCCAGACCGTGCCGACGAGGCCCTCCGGCAACGGTGTACTGGCTGGCGCGAGGGTGAGTGAGTCGAGCACAATCCGCAGGGTCGCCCCGCGACTGAGTGAAACCCGGATCACGGCACGATGTCCCCGCCGCTCGAGCTGCCGCTCACCGCTACCCGCGGTGACCAGAACCGAGTCCTCCTGCACCAGCACCAGTCGCCGCTCCCAGTCGGGCAGCAGTCGGACCACGCCCGGGATGGTGACCGGCGGTGCCGCAGGTTGCGGCGTCGGGGCGGTCACCGGTGGGGGCGGTGGCAGGCATCCAGCCAGCAGGGCCAGACCACCGAGGCAGAGGAGCGGCGGGCAACGGGTCATCGGCTCAGGGGATGCGGGTGAAGGTGCTCGAGGTGCGGATCAGCGCCGGCACTGGTTCGACGGCACCCGGAAGATAGGTCAACCGCTGCTGTTCCGACGAGGTCACCGCCCGGGACATCGGCCCGCGCAGGGGCCCCTCGACCTCCCGGCGACCGCGCATGGTCACTTCGTCGACCCGTTCACCGGCCGGAGACTGCTGCCGGACAACCCCCTCGCCATTGGTAGTTGCATGTGCAACTACTGTACTGCCTGACACCGACGACACCTGCCACGAGGCAATAGTAGTTCTGTTTTGTGCTACTATGCCGTCTGTCCGCACCACTGCCGTGTCGCTCCAGCGTGAACCCGCCGCCACACTGCCCTGGATCGCCGGATACAGCGCCTCCAGCGCCTGGGTGAGCAGGGCCGCCTGGCGGTGAGTGGTGGTGGTCGTGAAGCTGCCCTGCAGCAGGCCCTCAACAATCCGCCCGGTATAGCGCGCTCCCCGGGCGGCCTGTGGATCACTGGCCAGGGCGATGGGGTGGGTTGAACCAGCCGTCACGCTGAGCGAGTCGAGATGGAACTCGGCCAGCACACCGCCGTCGGCGGGACGGGTGATCAAGGTCACCAGCCCGGTCAGACCGACCTGCGCGGCGATCGAGTCGGTGCCGCGGATGGCGGTCTCCTGGTAGGTCAGCGCGAAGGTGTAGCGGCTGGTGTCGGTGGGCATGGCTGCGGCGAGCAGCGGCACCAGGGTCAGCGAAATCATCGGTCACTCCGGAAACAGGTCCGGAGGGCCACAGTGCAGGTCCTGCGCCGTACGGCCCGCGCCCAGGCGGGCGCGGGTGGGGGTGGAACCGTAAGCCGAGTTCTGTTCCCTCGGAAGAGGGGATGATCATCCATCTGGGACGGCTGTCACCAGCCGCCTCAAGCAGCCTACCCGCGACTCGAACGGTGCGGGCCGCACCTCGTC
>CAYQXR010000076.1:0-7361 GCA_964421625.1 uncultured Gemmatimonadaceae bacterium
CCCACCGACGTGATCGTCGTCGGCGTGGTGAACCCGGGGACGTCGACGGCGCCGGGCAGCATCCCGGCGACCCCGATCCAGAATGAGAACGGCAACAACCGCTACGCCTCGGCCGGGTACATCGTCTTTAACGGCAACCAGGCGAAGCCCTGGAACGGGACCGCCGGGTCGGTGACCGTGTCGGGCCTGTCCTTCTCCGGCGGGACCAACTGCCTGGGGACGGCCATCAACCCGATCTTCAAGACCTGCAACTATGCCGGCGGTTCGATGTCCGGCTCCTTCCAGTTCACCGCCAACGAAGTGGGCGGGGCGGGGGTCCGGACGGTCCCGAACACCAGCTTCTCGATTCCGGCCACCCGGATGACCATCGGGCTGGACTACACCTCCCTGGGCCTGCCTTTCGCCCGGTGAGATCGGCCGGGGCCGGGGGGGTACCCCGGCCCCAATGAGCCCTTGCGGGCCGAACTTGCGCTCTTCCCTTGGTCGGGGCCATCTTTCAGACTGGTCCGTATCAATTCCCTGGCTGGATGGAACGCCACCTGGAGGTTCTGTGTCCCTGTTCTCGTTGATCCGTCGGCATGCCGGCACTGCGCTGTTCACTGCCTCACTCCTGCTGGCGGGGGCCTGCGCGTCCGACACGCCGGCCAACCCGGTGCTGCCGGGTGAGGCCAACGCCTCCGATCTGCTCCAGCTCAACCTGTCGAGCTCGTCGGTGGTGATGGCCCAGGGCGCGGTCGACGCCCCGCTGCCAGAGCCGTTCGTCATCATCGCATCCAATGCCGCTGCGCTGATCCCCAGCACTGGTATCGTCGTCTCGACGCCCTCGCATCCGATCGCGCAGCCCGGCGGCTGGCTCGAGGTCACGCCCAAGATCCTCGGGCTGACCGCCTCGGTCACCCTGAAGATCAAGCAGAATTCCCTGCCGGAGGGTGCCTATACGGCGACCTTTACGGTCAAGGTGCCGGGGACCAAGAACTCCCCCAAGACGGTCACGGTCAACTACGTCAAGGGCTACTACTTCGTCGACGGGGGCGAGGAGCCGTCCTGGACCATGACCGGCTTCTGGCACCGTAGCCAGCTCACCGGCATCTGCAATATTGCCCGGCCAGGCGAGTGCCTCCCGTCTCCCGCCGAAGGGTCCTGGGCGCTGTGGTACGGTCAGGACGCCACCGGGAACTTCGATAATGGGGTCACCAATGGCGGCACCGCCACTTCCGCCCTCTTCAGCATCCCGAGCGGGGCGCCCAATCCGGAACTGCGCTTCCAGTCCGCCTGGGAAACCGAAGGGGACAGCTATTTCGACGGGATGGACGTCGAGCTGGTCAGTGAGGACGGCCTGACGGTCCACCACCTCGGCAACGTGTACAGTTCGACTGGTATCCAGTCCCATATGGGTGGCTACATGCAGTTCGGGGCCGACCTCTCCCCCTATGCCGGCGGGACCTGGCGCGTCCGCTTCTCCTTCAACACGCAGGACGGCTTGTTCAACGACTACCGCGGCTGGATCGTCGATGATCTCCGTGTGGCCGAAGGTGCGGCGTTCACCGGCCCGGTGACCTGGCTCACTGGTGATGGCGGCGATGATGATGACTGCGGCGAGGGGTGCGTGGACCTGCGCATGCCCCGCGCCCCGCGGAACCGGTAGTCCTGCCTCACCCGATGTCCGATAGTTCCCACACCCGCCCGGTCGCGAGACCGGGCGGGTGTGGCATTTCCGGCCAGTCCGTTCCGGTCGATCATCTGCGCCTGTGCGGGTTGGCCATTGCTGTGTTGCTGACCGGGTGCGGTAGCGATTCACCCATTTCACCACCACCACCACCACCACCGCCGACAGTGGGATCGGTGGTGGTCACGCCCGCCGAACTGACCATCCCCGAGGGGGAGGCGCGCAACCTGACGGTGAGTGTGCTGGACACCGACGGCCAGCAGATGCCGGGCCAGGCGGTCTCCTGGTCCTCCACCAACGTGGTGGTCGCAACGGTGGACGAGCGCGGCCGCGTGGCGGCACTCCTCCCCGGCACGGCGCTGATTGTCGCCACCGTGGGAAATCACGCGGACACCAGTACCATCACCATTCCCGCCGCACCGATCGCCTCGGTGCGTCTGACGCCGGCGACGGTGGTCATGGAACTGGGTGTCACCGTCGACCTGGTCGCCACCGTGCGGGACATCTTCGATCGCGATGTCGTGATGCAACTGGCCTGGACCAGCTCGGCTTCAACCGTGGCAGGGGTCTCGCCCAATGGCGCTGTGACCGGACTCGGGCTCGGCTCGGCGGAAATCCGTGCCACGCTGGGCGGCGTGTCGGGCACCGCCCAGGTGACGGTCCTCCGTCCCACAGTGGCAGGGGTACAGGTACAGCCCGATACCGCTGTGTTGCTCGAAGGCGAATCGCTGCCGCTGACGGTCGAGGTGACCAGTAGCCGCGGTGAAGTTCTCACCGATCGGACCGTCATCTGGTGGACCCAACTGCCCGGGGTGGTGACGGTGTCCGCGACCGGGCAGCTCCAGACCGTGGCGGTGGGCGGCTCATGGGTGGGCGCGGAGGTCGAGGGCGTCCGGGACTCCACCTGGGTCAGTGTCGGGCCGCGACCACCGGCCGGGTATCACCTCACGGTCACCAACCACCTCGAGCGACCTGCTGCGTTCACCATCGCCGGACAGCCGGTCGCCATCATCGGGACCGGGCAGCAGGTCCGGCTCTTCCGGGCCCCCGAGGCCGACCTGCGGTCCGGATGGACCCTGAGTCGGCCCCGGCTGGCGCAGACCTGGCTGGGTGAGGCGGTGATCGACACCTTCCCGCCCATCACCGGCGCGGATGGCGACTCCCTCCACCTGGTCATTCAGGCACAGCTCACCGACGGGCGGCGTCTGGTCACGCCGGTGCTGCGCAACGTGACCGGGATCTCGGTGCTGATCTCGATGGAACAGCGGATCGAGACGGTGCCCTGTTTCTGTCTGGTCCAGTCGCTCGGCGAGGAGGAGATCACCAACCTGGGTTACTGGTTCCTGCCGACCGAGCAGCGCCTGCTGATCCACCGCCGGACGGATATTCCCCGGGCCGGGCCATTTCTCGCGGTGCCCATCAACCCCGCAGAGGTCGACCCGGTGACCGGCGTCTGGCGCTTCCGGGTCGTCACCGGCCCCTGAATCCCGGCGGTCCTTTCCCTCGGCACCACCGTTCCTTAGCTTACCCCACGGTTCAATCGTCCCTTCCCTCAGCGCGGCATGCCGCGACAGGAGCTCGTCATGGCAGACTCCCCACTCACTCCGATTGCTCCGGCCCGTGCCGCAGCCGAACTCAGCAAGCTCTCGGCGGCCTTCCGCAGTGGTGACCTGGCCCAGGATGAGTATGAGCACAAGTTCGCCCGCATGATCAGCGAGCTGCGCGACCGTCGCATCAGCGGCACCCGCGCCGAGATCATGGCTGCGCTGGAGCCGCTGCGCCTGGAAGGCACCGTGGCGCCGGCGGAGTGGGACCGGTTCGTCTCCCAGCTCGGACTCGTCTGATCTGTCGTCGTCCATGAGTCTCATGTCGCGCCGCCCAAGCCCTACCGTGCATGTCGGTGGGGTCGCCGTCGGGGGCAGTCATCCGGTGGTGGTGCAGTCGATGACCAACACCGACACCGCCGATGCGGCCGGCACGGCTCGCCAGGTTGCGGCCCTGGCCGCAGCAGGCAGCGAGCTGGTCCGGGTCACGGTCAACAACGAGGCCGCAGCGGCTGCGGTGCCGGAGATCGTCGCGCGCCTGGCCGATGTGGGTGTGACCACGCCCATTGTCGGCGACTTCCACTACAACGGGCATCTGCTGCTGACCCGGCATCCCGCCTGCGCCGAAGCGCTGGCCAAGTACCGGATCAATCCGGGGAATGTCGGCGGCAAGCGTCACGACGAACACTTCCGCGCCATCATCGAGGTGGCGCTGGCCCATGGCAAGCCGGTGCGCATCGGTGTCAACGGCGGCTCGCTGGATCAGGTGCTGCTGACGCAGCTCATGGACGCCAATGCGGTCAGTGCCACACCGCGACCGGCGGCGGACATCACTCTCGAAGCCATGGTCGAGTCCGCCATCCGGTCGGCGGAGTTTGCCGAGGCCTGTGGTCTGCCGCACGACCGGATCATTCTGAGTGCCAAGGTCTCCAGCGTGCCGGCCCTGGTGGCAGTGTACCGGCACCTGGCCCGGCGCGGGGACTATCCGCTGCACCTGGGACTCACCGAGGCGGGCATGGCCATGAAGGGCATGGTTGCGTCGGCCGCGGGTCTCGCGGTGCTGCTGAGCGAGGGTATCGGCGACACCATCCGGGTGTCGCTCACGCCGCGACCGGGCGGCGACCGGACCGAAGAGGTGCGGGTCGCCCAACAGGTGCTCCAGTCGCTGGAGTTGCGACAGTTTACACCGCAGGTCACGTCCTGCCCGGGCTGCGGTCGGACCACCAGCACCTTCTTCCAGGAGATGGCCCAGGAGATCGAGGGCTTCCTCCAGGAACAGATGCCGCAGTGGCGCGAGACGCATCCGGGTGCGGAGGGGCTCACGGTGGCCGTCATGGGCTGTGTGGTGAACGGTCCCGGCGAGTCGCGCCATGCCGACCTGGGCATCTCCCTGCCCGGAACCTTCGAGGATCCGGTGGCCCCGGTTTTCGTCGACGGTGAACTGCGCACCACGCTGCGGGGTGAGCGGATCGTCGCCGAGTTCCTGACCATTCTGACGGAGTATGTCGATCGCCGCTTCGGTCAGCACGCGACACCCGTCGGCAGCGCAACGCACTGACGGGCCAGTTGCCGATGGCGCGGTGCCGGGTCGGGTGCCGTGCCTTCCACCTGCGGTTCGGCTAGACTTCGGACTGGTCTGTTTCCGGGAGGACGCACACATGCAACGATACATCACATGGACCGCAGTGCTGGGTGCCCTGCTGGTGGTACCCGTGGCCGCGGTTGCGCAAAGCGCGACGCCCAAGCCGCTGGCCGTTGGCGATCGCGCACCGGTGGTGACGGTGCCGGACCTCGATGGCGTGCCGGTCCGGCTGGCGGGTGAGGCGGGGAAGAAGGGCGCCGTGATCGAGTTCTGGGCCACCTGGTGCGGCATCTGCGCCGAGCTGCTGCCGCGCATGCGTGAGGCGAAGACGGCGCATGGGGAGCACTTCGAGTTCTTCGGCGTCAACATCACCGTGTCGGATGACACCACGCGGGTGCGGCGGTACCTGGCGCAGCACAGCCCGCCCTTCCGCACGCTGTACGACCGCCAGGGCGTGGCGGTACGGGCCTTCCAGGCCGAGGCGACGTCGCATGTGGTGGTGGTGGATCGCGACGGCATCATCCGCTACATCGGCGAGGGGGGGACCCAGGACCTCGCGGCGGTGCTGCAACGGATCCGTCGGCCATGAGGTGGTCGGGGCGTATGGTGTCGGTCCTGGTGGCGCTGCTGGTGGGCGCGGTGCCTGGTGTGGCTGCCCAGCAGCAGGACGATGACGCCCGCATCCGTGCGACGCTGGGCGGGGAGTTCCGGGTCGGTCGTCCGGCGCCGGCGCTGCAACTGCCCTATCTGACGGCGCAGGGGCGTGGGCCGGTGGACCAGCCCTTCGATCTGGCGCGGGAACTCGGCCGGGTGGTGGTGTTGGCCGTGGCGCCGACCCGTGCGGGCGAAGGGGCCGGGTGGGCAGCGCTGGCAGCGGCACGCGACTCGCTGTTCGGGGCGGATGTGGTGCTGGTGGGCCTCTCCCCGAGCCGGACCGATTCGCTGCTGGCTGGGGCCGCCCGGATTCCGGCGGGGCTCAAGTTGCTCTCCGATCCGGAGGGCAGTGTCGCCCGACGGTACGCGCTCGACCATGCGACCGGCGTGGTCCTGGTGGTCGGGCGTGATGGCCAGGTCCGGTATCGGGAGGAGCGCTTCCCCGGCGCGCTGCATCCCAGTTCGTCACTTGTTGCGGCGGTTCAGGCCGCGAAGGAGTTCCGATGAGTCGCACCCTGTCGCTGCTCGGTCTGCTGATCCCACTGGTGCCGCTCGCAGGGCAGGGGTCCCTGACGGCACCCTCCCGGTGGACCTTCCGGAATGCTCAGGGGGGGTACTGCCTGTCCTACCTGGTGTCCCCGGCGGAGGCGGCCAAGCTGGCGCCCAAGGGGTCGGTCCTGGCAGCCGCCGGTCGGGGTGAGGGGCTGCTGCCCTCGCTGGCCCGGGTGGTACAGGACGAGGCGGAGTTCAGCCGCTGGATTCCGGCGCGCATCTGTGTGGGGCTGTGGGAGGAGGCGCTGGTCGATGACCGGGTGGTGGCGACCATGAAGCCGGACAAGCCCATCGTCATGGTGACCCATACGCTCCAGGCCACGCAGTACCAGGGCGCGCCGGTGCGGGAGGTGCTGCTGGGGTGGTACACGGACCACAGCGGGCTGTCGCGGGCAGCAGATCAGGCCGGGCAGCGGATCGGCAAGGTCAGCCGCACGGTGGTAGCGGGTCGGCGGGGAGCGGATTCGATCACCACGGTGTCGGTGGACGGGATCAAGCTGATCTGGCAAGGGCGCCTGGGTGCCGATTCGAGTGTCGCAACGACACACACAGTGTCATTCGGATACACGGGACAGCGCGGCAACACCTGGTTGGGTGAGCTGCGGGAGGATGGTGGGGTGGCCCGGATCCAGTACGGTGGTCTGCGGATCGAGGGGGGCAACTCCCGGGCAAAGGCGCTGCGGGCCTCTCCTGACCGGGCGATTGGGCCGGTTCGGGTGGGTGGGGAGGGTCGTTTGGCGTTACAGGTGCCACCGTCCGGGGGTGGTGGACGGTGATCGGCAGGTCTCCGTGGCGGTTTGAGCACGGGGCTTGCTAGGGGGTAATAGGTGTCGAGTCCTGCCTGGGTTCGCAGGTGTGGTTGGCAGGCTTGGCCATCGGCGGTGTTGGTGTCGCGCAAGTTGTGGTCTCCCAACGGGTTGACTGTCGCAGCGCGGCCCGGTATCTTCCGGAGCTGGCCCGTAATCTGACTGGATGCGCGAGGCGTACCGGTAAGGTGGCGGTGTCGGAGTGACGCAGGGCTCGGGGGCCCGGTGTCGAATGCGGTACTCGCACCCCGGCTTCGTCCGTGCGGTTCGTCGGACGGGCACAGCAGCATGGCAGGACTCGCTGGACCTTGCAGTACGGAACATGTAGTGCCCAACCTTATTGAGGGGGAGTGAATGCAGAAGTTCTATCGGAACGTGTTCGCGGCAGGTGCCTTCGCCCTGAGCCTCGCGGCTTGCGGTGACGACATCGTGATCACGGAGCCGCTGCCACCGCCGCCGCCGCCGGCGCCGGCAGTGCAGTCGGTGACCGTGGCGCCCGCGACCCAGACGCTCAGCATCAACCAGGAGGTCACGTTCTCGGCCTCGGTGAATGCTGA
>CAYQXR010000077.1:0-7295 GCA_964421625.1 uncultured Gemmatimonadaceae bacterium
TGCCCCGCATGCTCTGCATCCGCGCATCATAGGACATCTCGTTGGTCGGGTAGGCCACCTGAATCTGCGAGCCGCCCAGGAAGAACGGGCTCTGGAGCTGGGCCGCCGCCGACAGCATGGACATCCGCTGCGACTCGGCGGCGATCTGCGGCACGGTGATCAGATCGTGCTCGCGCAGGTAGTCGATGGCCTGGAAGATCAGCCCCCGGATCATCTGCGGCTGCTCACCCGGCGGGACATAGCCCTGCTTGACCTTCTCCTGCGCGGCCTTCCAGTCGTCGCCGAAGCCCATCTCCCGCGAGGCCTTGAGCATCTCGGCTTCGGCCCAGGCAAACTCGCGGTCCGCCAGCACCATGAGCTGCTCGGGGGTGTAGTTGATGAACTCGTCCTGGAGATCCCAGATCAGCCCCTGACGCCCGCGCGCAGCACCGGGAATGCCGGAGTCGTCCTGCTTGCGGGGCGGATTGGCGGCCAGTGTCTGCCCGACCCGGCTGAGACGCAGTTCCGCCGTCTTCCGGATGTAGAGGTAGTTGACCTGCGCGTTGCGGGTGAGCTTGTCGAAGTCGAGCGAGCGCAGGGCGGTGAGCCAGTCGCGGTTGTAGGCCTCGTTGCGGGCCAGACTGCCCGCGCCGCCTTGCCCGCCACCTTGCCCGCCGCCGCCACCACGCCCGGTGCCGCCCAGGCCGCCGGTGCGGAACAGCGTCATGATGTCCATCAACTCGTCCTGCGGCAGCGCAACGATGTCGGCCAGGTCGGGGACCTCCGCGTAGCGCGGGGCCGGGGCCATGGCAATGGCCGCCGGGGTGACGGTGAAGCTGTTCGGCTGTCCGGCGACAGCAACGGTATCGCGGAGCCACGCCGAGTACCCGGTGAGGGCGGCGGTCAGATCGCGATGCGGCACCCCCATCCACCAGGTGAAGAGGGGGTCGAAGTTGTTGTAGAAGCCGAACCAGGTATTGAGATTGGCCCGCAGGGCATCGACCGCGCCCGCTGCGGCCCGTGCCTCGGACGGCGCGGCACTGAAACCGGAGTCGAAGGCGGCGCGCATCCGGGTCACGCTCCGGATGGCCTGATCCAGCGTGGCGGCCGCTTCCTGGGACCGGACCGGCTCCAGCCGGAGCCGGGTCTCAATGAGATCGACCAGCGACTGCCGGAAGGGCACCAGCGGGGCGTAGGAGGCGAAGGTGACCTCGTCGCGCCCGATCGCCGCCTGCGCCTCCCGGATGAGCGCCTTCAGTGAATCGAGACCGGCGCGACCCGCCGGGGAGAGGCGCGCGGCATCGAGCTGCGCCACCGCCTCGGTCCACGAGTGATCGTAGCGCTTGAGCCGGGCGATCCGGGCCGGGGAAACCGGCACCGGTACCGTCGCTGCAGCACCGGCCCCGCCGCGCCCCCCGCTCTGGCCGGCGAAGTTGCCGTTGAGCAGGTTCCGGTCCTGCGTATAGCGCAGCGTGACCAGGCGCACTTCGCTGCGCCGAGGCGTCAGCAGCGGCCGCAAGTCCTTGGGGACAGTGACCGCAGGCGACGGTGCCGCGGCCTCCTGGCCACGCCCCTGCGCTGCGGCGATATCCCCCATGATGGCCGGGCCAACCACGCCCAGCACCAGTACGACCCCCAGGTATTCCCGCATGCGCATCCCGTCCTCCGGCTCAGTTTCGAGATTGGCTCCTGTATCCATGGAAGGGTAGCCTCCCGCGCGCCGCGGCGACAGGGCCAGGCAGGGTACGGCCTCTGACCGGCGACCGACCTATCTTTGAGAGCTTGCACCGCGCGGCAGACCGCCGCCTCCGCCCCACCCCTCGGAGGACACCCCGATGCCCCTTCCCGCTACCATCGCACGGCCGACTCGGCCCCTGATCCTCGCGACTCTGACTCTGGCGGTTGCCGCTGGCACACCGGCCCCCGGTCAAGCACAGCAGAAGACCACCGCCGTCTTCCGCGACGGCATGGCCCAGATTGTCCCGGCCTTCGCCGACACCACCCAGTGGATCCGCCAGCGGGTCTGGATCGAGACCGACTTCGACACCGACAATGACGGGAAGAAGGATCGGATCCATGCCGACATCACCCGCCCGGCCCTCGCGGAGCGCGAGGGGACGCGGCTGCCGGTGGTGATGGAGTCGTCGCCGTACTTTGCCGGCACCAACTCGCCCAACTCCTACCTCTGGGATGTACGGCAGGAACTCGGCGTCGAGCCGCCGCCCCGCGCCTCACGCCCCGAGCGCCCGTTCAATCCGAACCTCCGGCATCTCGGCGCCAACCTGGCGCGCCAGTGGGTACCGCGCGGCTTCGTGGTGGTCGCCTCCGAACAGCCCGGCACCGGGCTCTCGACCGGCTGCCCCACCATCGGAGACGCCCCGGAAACCACGGCACCGAAGTTCGTGATCGACTGGCTCAACGGACGCGCCAAGGGCTACACCTCGGTCGACGGCATTGAGGAAGTCAGCGCCGCAGCGTGGACCACCGGCAAGGTCGGCATGATCGGCACCTCCTACGAGGGCACCCTGCCGATCTCCGCCGCACTCACCGGTGTGGCGGGCCTGGAGGCAATCATCCCGATCGCACCGAACACGTCCTACTACCACTACTACCGTTCCAACGGCCTGGTGCGCTCACCGGGCGGGTACCTGGGCGAGGACGTCGACTTCCTCTACGACTACGTCCACAGCGGCAACTCCCGCGAGGCCTGCAACGCCATCTGGCGCGACGGCCTGTTCCCCAAGTTCCGCGACCGGGCCCACGGCGACTTCAACGACTTCTGGGAAGTGCGGGATCAGCTTCCGCTGGCCAAGAACATCACGGCGGCGGTGTGGTTCGCGCACGGCTTCAATGACTGGAACGTCATGCCAGAGCACACCATCCGGATGTGGGATGCCATCAAGGCCGTCAATCCGAAGGCCAAGCTCTACCTGCATCAGGGCGGCCATGGCGGCCCCCCGCCGGCCGACAGCATCAACAAGTTCTGGAGCCGCTACCTGTACGACGTCGACAACGGCATCGACCGCTCGGCGCGGGTGCTGATCGTTCCGTCGGTTGGCACTCCGCCGCCACCCACGCCCGGCGCGGTCACGCCACCCCCGGGCCGCGGCGGCCGTGGCGGCGTGGCGCTCGCCCCACGCGGCTACAGCGACTACCCGGTGCCGGGGTCGGCACCGGTCCGGGTGCGGCCGGGCAAGGGCGGCAGTGGCATCGGCGCACTGGCCCCCGCCGTCGGCAGCGGGCAGGGACGCGAAACCCTGACCGACGACGTGCAGGTTGCCCCCGGTGCTCTGGCCCAGGCGGCCACCTCGCCCAACCGGCTGCTCTACGCCACGCCAGTACTGACCGATACGCTGCACCTCTCGGGCACGGCGACCATCACCCTCAGGCTCGCCGCGAACAAGCCGGCGGCCAACCTCTCCGTCTACCTGGTCGAACTGCCTTTCAACCCAGCCAACATCGGGTCATCGGGGCAGATTGGCGTGGTCACCCGCGGCTGGGCCGACCCGCAGAATCACCGTTCGCTCACCCAGTCGGGGAACTTTGCCTCCAAGCTGCCGGGTGAGCCGCTGGTGCCCGGCACCTTCTACACGCTGACCTTCGATCTGCAGCCGGACGACCAACTGATCGTGCCCGGCAAGCAGCTCGGCCTGATGATCTTCTCGAGTGACCAGCACTTCACCCTGCACCCGCAGGCCGGCACCGAGCTGACCGTCGATCTGGACGGCACCTCGATCACCCTGCCCGTGGTCGGCGGCGAGGCCGCATTCCGGCGGGCCATCGGCGGGCAATAGTACCGGCGACCTGGCTGCGGCGCGGGCAAGGCGGGAGGATCTCCGGATCGCTCCCGCCTTGCTGTTGCGGGCACGGTGTTGCCGCAGGCGATCGACTTGACACCGGCATGATGGCGCTGTTGATTTCCCGAACAAACACCGAATCAACTACCCCAGCCAGGAATCGCCCCATGACCGAATCCGCCCGACTCGTCGCCCTGCTCGAGACCGCCCGCAAGCTCTTCGGCACGACCACCTCCGTCTTCGAAGAGGCGGACGCGACGTTCGCCCCCGACGAGACCCTCTACAGCGTCGCCGGACATATCGCGCACAGCGCCGACGCCATGGAGTGGTTTATCGAGGGCGGGTTCGGCACGGGCTGGGATCTCGACTTCGAGTCGTCCATCGCCAAGGCGCGCGCCGTCACCAGTCTGGCCGATGCCAGGGCCTGGCTCGATCGCGCCTTTGCGCGGGCCATCGCCACCGTGGCCCAAGCCACCGATGTCGATCTCGCCTCGCCCATCGAGGATCCACAGATCATGGGCAACGCACCGAAGGTCGCCGTGATCGACGCGATCATCGACCACACGGCGCACCACCGCGGCTCACTGGCGGTCTACGCGCGCCTGCTCGGCAAAGCGCCACCGATGCTGTATTCGTGAGCGATCGCTGCGTGGCGCGGCCTCTCCGTCGTGCTGAGGGGACCATCGCACGTCGTATCACGAATCGACGCCGCGCCAGCCGCATCGTGTACCTCTGTGTCGCACTGCTGGCGGGCGCGTGCGCCCGCGAGGCGTCCGTGCCCGTCACGGAGGAGGATGAGTTCTCGCATCGGGACATACCCGTGGTGGAGGTCTCCGGCTCTCTGGTGATCACGCACCCATCGTTCAGACGCCTCGGTCGTCTGGGAGTACGCGGCAGCCTGCTGGCGGTGGCCGAGCAATCGGGTGAGCCGAGAATCCACCTCGTGGACCTCAACTCCGGAGCGCTCATCCGCTCGACCGGCAGAGTGGGAGAAGGGCCAGGCGACTTCCAGTCGACTGCCAACTTCGGGTGGCGGCCGGGCGACACGACGGGACTGTGGATCCTCGACCCCACGCTGCGGCGCATCACACAGCTCCACTCTTCAGGAACCATCGCCCTGCGCGTGCTCCGGCTGGAGGCACCGTCGACGCCGACCAGCTTCGCGTGGCTGGACAGCGTGCACATGGTGGGCGTCAGTCGAGGGGACTCCGTCAGGCTCATGCTGTTCGATTCGGCTGGACGAGTCCGGAGTCACTCGCCAGGCCCCCCCTTCGGTCCGGACTCTGTACCGAGGAGGGCTCAACTTCTGCTGGCCGCCGGCGCCAGGGTGTGCAGTGAGGCTGGCGGCGCCTCCTTCGGGATCGTCTACTACGCGGTCGGTCGGGTGGAGATCTACCACTCGGATCTGTCCTTCAGGACAATGGCGAAGGTACCCTACGCGTCCGAGCCTCTATTCGAGTACGTGGATTCGACCCGCACCTGGCTCCCGCGCACACCACGCACCTACTACATGGACTGTGCGGGAACCGGGCAGTATTTGTACGCACTGTTCACTGGCCGGAGAGCACAGGCATATCCTGACGGCGGCGATGCGCGTGGCCGCTTCGTTCATCTCTTCCGCTGGGACGGCACGCTGGTCTCAGTGATCCATCTCGATCGCGATGCCGGAGCGATCGCAGTGCAGGGAGACTCCATCCTCCTCACCGCTTCCTCCGATTCCGACAGCATCTTCCGGTATCGACTGCCAGCCGGCACGCCATAGACCCAGGCGGCGGGCGGTTGTCGCACCCCTACCGCACAATCGTCATCCGGTCCTCGCGCATCACTTCCGCCGAGCCCTGCCGGAAGGTCACCCGCACCCGGTACCGGCCCGGCTTCATATCCACCAACTGCACCTGCTTGTACCACTCGGCGTCCTCCGCCCGCGCTTCCTCCGTCGATCGCACCGTCAGCAACACCCGCGCGTTGGCCGCCTCCGTGTCTTCCAGTAACTCCAGCATCACCTGGTAGGTGGTGTCGGGGGTCAGGCCCCGCAACTGTGTGAACAGCGACAGCGTAGCTCCGGCCGGGTAGATCCCCGTCGGGTGCATCGGCACCCACCGTTCCGCAGACCGCCACGTATACCCCCGCCCCGGCATCCCCAGCACCAGGTCCGAGGCAAACAGCCCGCCATCCAACGACACCACGCGCGGGAGAAACGTCACCGTCCGGCCCCGACCACCCGTCTGTTCCAAGCGTACCAGCACCGCGGAAGACACACCATCCGGTAGCACCTGCTGGATCGACAGCCCCACCGTCAGCGAGTCCGGCCCGGGGAGGATGGGGATAAAGCCTATGTATCCGTCGGGTGTTCCGACACGCTCCCAGGGGTACTTCTGCTGGAGCTGGGGAGTGAGTGCCGGTTTATGTTGCCAAGGCGGCGGCAAGCTGCTCCGGAGGCGGTACAATGTGTCGCGGACCTGGAAGGGGGTCCCATCGCTCCGGGCCAGCGCCTGCCCCAACCGGAAGGGATACACCGTCACCGCCGGGTCGTCCTCCGCCTGCGGCACCTCCCGCACCAGCTGCGCCCGGGGCAAGGCGAACACCCCCACCAACACCGGACGCCCGTGCCAGAAGACCAGGTATCCCCGACTGGTCGCGAGTATCGGGATCCACGAATGCGCCTGCATCAGATGGAACTGGAGCACCGACCGGTACAGCGCCGACTCCGACACCTCTGCCACCACCTCGCCCGCAGGTCGCGTGTCCCAGGCCACGATGGTGTCCAGCGGTAGTATCTGGCGCACATTCGCCCCTGCGGCCGCGACCGTCACCGGCGCCGAGTCTGCCCGCACGGCGGCCCACGCCTGCCAGGCGCCCGTCGTGTCCCCGTCCCGAAACCGGAGCCGCGCCCGCAGCAGCGCCACCAGCCCTGGCGGCACACCCTCCCCCGCCTGGGCCTGCGCCAGCAGATGTTCGATGGAATCGATCGGCGCGCCCTTCGCCAGCGCCAGATGCGCCAGCCCGTACCACGCTGCCCCCCACGTCGGTTGTGCCCGCGTCACCGCGGCCAGCCGGTCCCGCGCCGAGAGCCCGTGCCGGTACCCCTCCTGCAATGCCTGGAACTGCGGGTGCTGCGTAGGACCCCGCAACACCACAACACCCCGTCGCGTCTCGGCCATGGAGTCCGGGGCATTCACCGCGCGACGCACCAGGGCCAGACCCTCACAAAGTGCCGCGGCATCGCCCCGCTGACCCCGGCACGGGTCCTGAGCCAGCACGGTCCCCAGCGGCAGGGGCCGCTCCAGCCCTACCAGCAGAGAGTCCAGCAGCACGGGCGGCAGACCACCGCTTTGAGCCGCAGCGCCCTGCGGGACAGCAAGTATCGCAACGATGACGCCGAGGCGCTGCACCCCTCCCCGACACATCACCCTCACCTGCATCCCGACCTCCTCCTGTTCGCCCCGCCCCTACCGCACAATCGTCATCCGGTCCTCGCGGACCACCTCCGCCCCACCTTGCCGGAAGGTCACCCGCACC
>CAYQXR010000078.1:0-3736 GCA_964421625.1 uncultured Gemmatimonadaceae bacterium
CCGCCGTAGACGTTGAGAATGACGGGATAGCGCTTGGTCGGATCGAAGTCGATCGGCTTGTGGATCGAACCGTAGAGCTTCGTCTGCCCATCCGCCGCGGTGAAGGTGAACTGCTCGACCGGTCGGAGCCCGGCCGCCGTCGGCTTGCTGATGTCGCTGGTGGCCAGTTCGGCGATGAGCTTGCCGTTGGCATCGATCAGGCGGCTCACCGGCGGCGTCGTGATGTTCTGCGCCACGTCGATGAAGGACTTGCCGTCCGGTGCCAGCGTAATCGTGTGGGTGAACTGCGGATCGGTCAGGCGGACATCGCCCTTGCCATCGAGGCCGACGCGATGGAGCTGCACCTTCATGAAGTTGTCGCCGTCACGCGCGGTGTACCAGACCGTCCGTGCGGCCTCGTCAACCCGGACGATCGACACCACCTCGGCCTGCAAGGTGGTGATCGGATTGATCAGCTTGCCGGACAGGTCGTGCAGGTAGAGGTTCTTGTAGCCATTCCGCTCGGAGGTGAGGATGAACCGGTTGTTGTCCGCCAGGTACCGCATCGGCGGCGAGTTCTCCACCCATCCGGTCGGCCATTCCTCACGGAAGACCACCCGGCAGGCCCCGCTGTCGGGATTGCAGGCAATCAGCTCCATCACGTTCTGCAACCGGTTGGTCCGCTCGACCAGCAGTTCGCTGTCGTCCGGGGACCAGCGCGCACCGTACACGTAGTAGCCGACGGTGGCGTCGACATTCGGCTGACCGCTGCGCACATCCAGCTTGACCGTCCGCCGACCCGTGACGTCGTAGACGTAGATATCGGCCAGCGGGTTGTCGGCACCGGCCTTGGGATACCCCTCGATATCCAGCGTGGTATTGATCTTCGAGACATCCATGGTCAGGTAGAACGGCTTGACCTTGCTCTCGTCGAAGCGGTAGTACGCCACGCGCGACGAGGCGCGGTTCCACCAGATGGCGGTGTTCTGCCCGAGTTCCTCGCCGTACACCCAGGAGCCGGTGCCGTACTTGATGCCGGTCTCGAGGTTGCCGTCGGTGGTCACGGCGTACTCGCCGCTGCAGTCGGCGTTGGCGATCTTGAGGTTCCGGTCACGGTGCAGCGCCAGCAGCTTGCCATCGGGCGACGCCGTCAACGGCGACTGGCGCCCGCGGTCGACACGGAGCGAAAGCCCGCAGCGCTCGGCGGCACCGCCACCGGCCCCTGCCCCACCGCGGCCAGGCATCACCTGTCCACCCTGGAATCCACCGGCACCACCGCGCCCCGTACCACCCGGCTGGGCACCACCTTCAGGCGCGGGAATCTCAGTGACCCGCTTGGACCCGATGTCGACCCGATAGCGCTTGCCGCTGTGGGTGTACTCCACGGTCCTGCCGTTGGCGGCCCAGGTCGCGCCCGCGACTGCACCGGACACCATGGCGTTCTGGGCGTACAGGGGCGATTTGGCGGTGAAGTTATCGTAGCCTGGCATGGCCCGCAGGCGATCCTGCGCGGTCAACAGACTGGGAATAGCGAGGGCCACCAAGGCGACCCGCCAGGGAGTGGAAAGCGTTCGTCCTGCCATGTCATGTCTCCTGGTAGGGGGACCTGGGGCCGGGAAGACGCAGCGCCCGGCATCGCGAGAGAGCTTGGAATCATGCCATGCGGCGGGGTCCGGCACAAGCGGGGTGCACCATCCGACCGGGCCAGTTGGCTGGCACCAAGGGTCTACCGGGGCGTGCTTTCCGCCGATTCTGCGGGCTGACGGAGCTGCCGAAGCGTGGCCTGTTGGGCAAAGAGGGACACCAGGCAGTAGGCGCTGAACCAGTAGAAGCCCGGGCCGAAACCGGCCTCGAAGGCCAGCAACGGGATGTCCGTCCCGGGCACGGCCGTGCTGGTCGCGGAACCGGCCAGCCAGGCGATGATCAGCGCCACGGCAAAGACATCGGCCATCGACCACTTCCCGATTGCCACCACCCGTCCCACCAGCCGCTCCCGTCGGACGGGATCCGACTGGAAGGCGGCCAGCAGGACCATCACGCCCTTGAGCAGCGGCACGACCACGCTGAACAGCAGAATCAGCGTCGCGGCCGTGACACTGCCCACCCGATACAGGTGGCGGACCGAGCCGAGGATGGAGCGGGTCTGCTGATAGACCTCGAAGGGTTCGCTGCCCTGGAGCGATGCCCCCATCTGCCCGGTGATCGCACCGATGACGGCGCCCTTGACCCCTCCCGGCATGACCTCAAGCAGCGGCACCAGCGCCGGATTCAGCATCGGCTGGAGCGCAGCCACTGTGCTGTCCGATAGTCCCCGATCCAGGAGGTCGGGGGCGATGGCGGCCACACCGGCCGGATCGAGCGTCCCCCGCAGCGAGAGCACCGGCAGCAGCAGCCCCGGCACCAGCAGCGCGAAGGAGATCAGCACCCCGAGCACGGCGGTGCGCCGGTCCATGGGCCCGACCCGCGCGGCGTTCATACCCGCGTCAGCCATCCGGCCGGATCCGGCAATTCCCCGCGGGCGATGCCGAGGTAGCGCTCCTGAATCCGCCGGGTGATGGGCCCGACGCCGCCCTGTCCGATCGGGATCCGATCGACGCTGCGGATCGGCGTGATCTCGGCGGCAGTGCCGGTGAAGAACAGCTCGTCGGCCGTGTAGAGGACTTCACGCGCCACCGGGCGCTCATGGACCGGCAGTCCCTCGTCGCGCGCCAGGGTGAGCACGGCATCCCGCGTGATGCCGGCCAGCAGTGTCCCGTCGAGCGGCGGCGTCACCAGCACGCCATCGCGGATCAGGAACACGTTCTGTCCCGAGCCTTCGCTGACCATGCCCCCGGGCCCCAGGGCGATGCCCTCGGCGTACCCGTTCGTCACCGCCTCCATCTTGATCAACTGACTGCTGAGGTAGTTCCCGGCGATCTTGGCCGTGGCGGGCAAGGTGTTCGGCGCGACCCGGTGCCAACTGGACACGCAGACATCGACGCCTTCGGCCAGCGCGGTGGCGCCCAGGTAGGGACCCCAGGGCCAGCAGGGGATGTAGACCTCCACCGGGGCATCACGCGGGTCGAGTCCGGCAGTACCGTAGCCGCGCAGCACCATCGGGCGGATATAGCAGGCGTCCAGTCCGTTGCGGCGCACCACCTCACAGCAGGCCTCGACCAGCGCGTCCACATCCCAGGCCAAGCTGATCCGGTAGATCCCGACCGACTCGACCAGGCGACGCAGATGCTCCCGCAGACGGAAGATTGCGGGGCCGGTCGCCGTCGGGTAGCAGCGGATCCCTTCGAAGGCCGCCGATCCGAACTGCATCGAATGGGCAAGAATATGGAGCTGAGCATCCTGCCAGGGAATGAATGTTCCGTTGTGCCAGATCCAGGACGATTCGGTAAGCTGTGCCATGAGAAGATCGGAAAGTTGAGGACGACTAGAGAAGCGAACGGACGGCACCGCCGTCGACGCAGAGGGCCTGGCCGGTCATGAATCCGGCCTGGCGTGACGCAAGATAGACGATCGCGGAGGCGACCTCTTCCGCCGTACCGAGCCGACCGGCTGGCGTGTCCACCGTCATCTTCCGGTATTCCTCGTCGCGCGTGCCGCCGACCTGCCCGGCCCGGGCATCGGCCAGCGCTGCCAGGCGTTCGGTGGCCGTGTAGCCGGGCAGCACGGTGTTGACCGTCACGCCGTCGACCGCCACTTCGTCGGCCAGGGTCCGGAAGTACCCGGTGACGGCGGCCCGCAGGGCATTCGAGAGCACCAGATT
>CAYQXR010000078.1:3836-6919 GCA_964421625.1 uncultured Gemmatimonadaceae bacterium
TCGCCCAGCCAGAAGCGGAGCGCCCCCGAAATGATGTACGTCCCCTGCTCGTTCTCGTGCTCGTGCGCGGGAACCACGGCCCCCTTGTCCAGAAAGACCTGGGCGATCATGAGCCGATCGGCCCAGACCATCTTGCGCGTAATGCCGGGCGCGAGCGCCTCAAGGCGGACGTCATCCCAGTGGTACTTGGTGGCGGACATGGTCATTCCTTTCACACAGATGAAGTCAGAGGATCAGATGCCGCAGTCGTTCAGAGCACGGCCGCGGCCTCAGTGCGTTCGAACCGCTCCCCGAGCCAGTCGATCAGCAGGGCAACCTCCAGGGCGAGCAGCAACAGGCCGACGAGGCCGCCGACCAGCGTGGCAACCTCGGGACTGACCGCAAAGCCTTTGGCTACCAGCCAACCGGCGAGGACGCCGACCACCCCAGGCACCAGCACGAGCAGACTGATCGCCACCCCGGTGCCGACGCCCATCAGGATCCGCTGGCCGATGGTCTCGATGCCGCTGGCCTCCACGCCGAGATGCACCCAGCCGGGGAAGAGGACTGCAGTGCCGCTCTGGATCGTGAGGGCCAGCAGATTGAGCACGAAGCATCCGGCCAGCAGTACCAGGCCGGGCGCGATGACTGCGGGGCGGAACCCAATGTCGACCCGGCTCCCGAACAGCACCGTACCGAGCACCAGGACGGCCCCCTGCACCAGCGTGATGGTCAGCGCCGGCGACATGATCTGGCCCAGAAGCAGGGTCTGCCCGGGCAACGGCCAGGTCTTGATCACACCCAGCATGGCCATGTCGGTGCGCAGGTCGTTGCGCAGCGCACTCATGCCGAGCAGGGTCAGCATGGCGGTGGCCGTCACGAGCACCAGTGTCAGGACGGCCGCCGCCGAACCAGCGGGCCCGCGACTGATGCGGCTGGCCATGCCGGCGAATACCAAGGCACCAACCGCCATGATCAGGAGTGAGACGTACATCCGGGTCCGCAGCATCGCCAAGGTGTTCTTCCAGACCAGCGCGCGCCACGGCGGCCCGACGGGTGCCAGCGGGAGACTGCGCGTGCCAGCTTTGGCAGCGGGATTGAACAGTGTGCCACGGCCACGCTGCACATCACGCAGACGTTGCAAGGCCGTAGCCTGTGCGGCTGAGGCCGTCGCGGCAGCCTCCTCAAACGGGATGGTCCCGCGCAGCACCCAGACCAGCAGCGCACCGATCACCGCCAGCGAACCTGCCAGCGCCCCGACAAGCGCGGTGCCCGAGGCCCCTGTCGGTGCCATGATCCACGTGAACGGAGCCATGATCACACCGGCCGCCCCCTCTGACAGCGCCCCACCGAGCACACGCACTGTGTCGGCAAAGGACAACCCGGCAGCGGTAGCCATGGTCTGCGCCAACGTCAGACCGACGATGGCGATGGCCAGCACGACCACCACCCGCCCACCGCGCAGGGCGAGCCGCCGCCCTGGGGTGAGCGGCTCGACGCGCAGCAGGGCGAGCCCCATCTGGTGGAACAGCAGCGCCGTCACGAAGAGCCAGCCGCCCAGGGTGCGCTGCCAGAACGGAATCCCGCTGCCCGTGCGCCCTGAGAGGAGTGCCAGGATAAGGGCGTTGAGCAGAACCATCACCTGGATCTGCCCGAGCCGATACAGCAGCAGTGCCCGTCGGGAGAGGGGTGCCGGAAAGAGCAGTCCCACCTCGGCTGGCTGGAAGGCCAGCGCCTGCCCCCGCCCCTTCAGCAGCCAGCTCCCGGCCACCAGCAGAAAGAGCACCACACCACTGATGGTGAGGGCCACCCCGGTGCCGTTTTCAATGCCTCCCGCGACCTCGCGGACGAGGCGCGGCGCCCTCTCGTCGTCCAGCAGCGGCACAAGGAAGATCATGCCGAAGTAGATCAGCACCAGCACCAGGCCGATGGCGTAGCGCGGCTGGCGGAGGCGCTGCATCTGTTGCCGGACGCGATTGACGAGGGAGCGCCAGATCAGGAAGCCGAGTGCCGAACGGACATTGTTCACGCCGCGTCGGCCGCCGTCAGAGTCAGAAACAGCTCCTCCAGCGTGAGCCCGGCGAGTGCTGGACGTTCCGCGATGATCCCGGCCACCGTACCATGCGCGACGCGTTGCCCACCGCGAATCACCAGCAGTGTGGTGCAGAGTTCCTCGACCAGATGCAGCAGATGCGAACTGAGAATCACCGCCGCACCCTCACGAGCTCGCGTGAGGATGGTGTCCTTCATCCGGCGGATGCCGCCGGGGTCGAGCCCGGTGAGTGGCTCATCCAGGATCAGCACCTCGGGACGGTGCAGCAGCCCGCAGGCGATGGCGAGCTTCTGCTTCATGCCACGGGAGAGCGCGCCCGGAAAGGCGTCCCGCTTGTCAACCAACTCGAGTTCCGTGAGGAGTGCCTCACTCCGCTCGGCGGCATCGGCCACCCCGTAGAGTCGGCCAATGAAGCGCAGGTGCTCAGTGACCGTGAGATACTCGAAGAGCTGCGGCTCATCGGGAATGAAGGCCAGACGCTGCTTGGCCTGCTGTCCCTCGGTCTCAAGGTTGAAGCCCGCGATGCGGATCCGCCCACTGGTCGGCAGGATGATCCCACAGAGCGAGCGCAGGGTCGTGGTCTTCCCGGCCCCGTTCGGGCCGACCAGGCCGAGGATCTCACCCGGCGCCACCTGGAAGGACAGGGCGTCGACAGCCAGCGTCTCCCCGTACCGTTTGGTCAGTGAAGTCACTTCAATCATGGGCGGAATGATACTCGCCCCGAGTACCTTCCGGCGTGATTCCGTCACCACTCGCCGATGCCCATCGCCCTGCCCCCCGTCGGCCTCGACGGCGCCTCCGGCGCGTGCTGGCCTGGACGGCAGGCCTGGTCCTGCTCTGGCTCTTCTGGACCGTCCCGCCGCCGCTCTGGTACCGCTGGCGCTTCCCGGGGGAGACGGCCTTCATGGCGATGCGCCGGTCCGACAATCCGGAGGGCGCCACCGCCCGGCGCTACCAGCCGGTGCCGCTGGAGCAGATCCCTGCCAATCTGCGCCGGGCCGTGCTGCTCGGCGAGGACCACCGCTTCTACGAACACGGCGGGCTCGACCTG
>CAYQXR010000079.1:0-6914 GCA_964421625.1 uncultured Gemmatimonadaceae bacterium
GAGGTGGAGCCGGTTGCGCTCCACCTCGCCAAGCTGCTCAAGGTCGGCGGCAACATGCTCCTGCTCGACGAACCGACCAACGACCTCGACGTCGATACGCTCCGGGCCCTTGAGGATGCACTCCTCACCTTCTCGGGCTGCGCCGTGGTCATCTCGCATGACCGCTGGTTCCTCGACCGGATCGCCACCCACATCCTGGCATTCGAAGGCGATTCCGAGGTGGTCTGGTTCGAGGGGAACTACCAGGACTACGCCGCCGACTACAAGCGCCGGAAGGGCGTGGCGGTCGACCAGCCGCACCGGATCAAGTATCGGAAGCTGCCCGGGTAGGGTCAGCGTGTGGCGGGCCCCCCGCGCCCGCCCCGCTGCTACCTTTCCCGCACGACCATGACCACGATCCCCACCGCCCCCGCAGCCGCTCCGGCACCCGCCACGCCGACGCTCTACCAGGCGCAGCATCCGATCCGCATCGTCACTGCCGCCTCGCTGTTCGACGGCCACGACGCGGCCATCAACATCATGCGCCGGATCCTGCAGGCCAGCGGGGCGGAGGTCATCCACCTGGGGCACGACCGCTCGGTGGACGAGGTGGTCAACTGCGCCGTCCAGGAGGATGCCCACGCCATCGCCATGACCTCCTACCAGGGGGGCCATGTCGAATACCTCGAGTACATGTACGATCGCCTGCAGGCGCTCGGCGCCGGGCACATCCGGATCTTCGCCGGGGGTGGCGGGGTGATTCTCCCCGACGAGATCGCCCGGTTGCAGGCCTACGGCATCACCCGGGTCTATTCCCCCGACGACGGCCGCACCCTCGGGCTCCAGGGGATGATCAACGACCTGCTCCAGCGCGCCGACGCCCCGACCGGACACGATGTCGGTCCCGACGACCTGGCAGGCGCGCGGAACCGTGATGCGCGCAGCATTGCCCGGCTGATCTCCGGCGCCGAGAACTTCCGCGAGCAGCACGCGGCGCTCTTCGCGACGATTGCCGACGAGGCGGCCACCCGGCGGACGCCCGTGCTGGGCATCACCGGCACCGGCGGCGCGGGGAAGTCCTCGCTGATCGACGAACTGGTCCGGCGCTTCCTCCGCCAGACGCCGGACCAGACCATCGGGATCATCTCGGTCGACCCCAGCAAGCGGAAGACCGGTGGCGCCCTCCTCGGTGACCGGATCCGGATGAACGCCGTCAACGATCCGCGCGTCTACATGCGGTCGCTGGCTACCCGCCAGGCGAACCTGGCGCTCTCGGGCCATGTGCGCGACGCCGTCCACATCCTGCAGGTCGCAGGGTTCGATCTGATCATCCTCGAGACCTCGGGCATCGGCCAGTCGGACACCGAAATCGTCGACCACTCCGACATCTCGCTCTACGTCATGACGCCGGAGTACGGCGCCGCCACGCAGCTCGAAAAGATCGACATGCTCGACTTCGCCGACGTGGTCGCGCTCAACAAGTTCGACAAGCGGGGCGCGGCCGACGCGCTGCGCGATGTGCGCAAGCAGTACCAGCGCAACCATCGCCGCTTCCAGGATCCGGTGGACCGGATGCCGGTGGTCGGGACCATTGCCTCGCAGTTCAACGATCCCGGCACCGACCGGCTCTATGCCCGCCTGATGGCGCGGCTCGCGGCCCATGCGGGCACCTCCCTGCGGGCACCGGAGGAGCCGTCCGACGACGAGTCGGAGAAGATCACCCTGATCCCGCTGGACCGCGGTCGGTACCTCGCGGAGATCGCCGACGGAATCCGTCGCTACAATGCCATGGTGGTCGAACAGAGTGCCGCCGCCCAGCGCGTGCAGAGCCTCACCGAGGCCGCCGACGCGCTCGCCGACAAGGCGGATGCGCTCGACGCTCCACTGGCCGCTGCACGCGATACGCTGCTCCCGGCTCATCGCGACCTGCTCGACCGCTGGCCTGCCCTGCGGGACCGCTACGCAGGCGAGACCTACAGCTACGAGGTCCGCGGCCGCGAGATCCGGGTCCCCACCGGGCACCGTTCCCTGGCCGGTCTCTCCGTGCCGAAGGTGGCGCTGCCGCGCTACCGCGCCTGGGGCGACATTCTCACCTGGCTGCTCCAGGAGAATGTGCCGGGCGCGTTCCCCTACACCGCCGGCGTCTTCCCCTTCAAGCGCGAGGGCGAGGATCCCACCAGGATGTTCGCCGGTGAGGGCGGCCCCGAACGCACCAATCGCCGCTTCCACTACCTCTCGGCGGGGCAGCCCGCCGCGCGCCTGTCGACGGCTTTCGATTCGGCCACGCTGTATGGCCACGATCCGGCCGAGCGGCCGGACATCTACGGCAAGATCGGGAATGCGGGCGTCTCGATCTGCTCGCTGGACGACGCCAAGCGGCTCTATTCCGGCTTCGATCTGGCCGACCCGAAGACCTCCGTCTCGATGACGATCAACGGCCCGGCGCCGATCCTCACGGCCTTCTTCATGAATGCCGCCATCGACCAGCAGTGTGAGCGGTACATCCGCGAACACGGACTGCTGGCAGAGACAGAGGCGCGGATCGAGCGGATGTTCCAGGACCTCGGCCAGCCGCGTCCCCGCTACGAGGGCAGCCTGCCGCCGGGTCACGACGGCCTCGGCCTGCTCCTGCTCGGGGTGACCGGCGACGCCCTGCTCCCGCCCGACGTGTATGCGGCCATCCGGGCCGACACCATCTCGCGGGTGCGCGGCACGGTGCAGGCCGACATCCTCAAGGAGGACCAGGCCCAGAACACCTGCATCTTCTCGACCGAGTTCGCCCTGCGCCTGATGGGCGACGTGCAGGCCTATTTCACCGAGCATCAGGTCCGCAATTTCTACTCGGTTTCGATTTCGGGGTATCACATCGCCGAGGCGGGCGCCAATCCGATCACGCAGCTCGCCTTCACCCTGGCCAACGGCTTCACCTACGTCGAGTACTACCTCTCGCGCGGTCTGCCGATCGATGCCTTCGCGCCGAATCTGTCCTTCTTCTTTTCCAACGGCACCGACCCCGAATACGCAGTGATCGGTCGGGTGGCCCGGCGGATCTGGGCCAAGGCGCTCAAGCTCCGCTACGGCGCGGCGGCGCGTTCGCAGATGCTCAAGTACCATGTGCAGACCAGTGGCCGGTCGCTGCACGCGCAGGAGATCGCCTTCAACGACATCCGGACCACGCTCCAGGCTCTGTACGCCCTCTTCGACAACTGCAACTCGCTGCACACCAATGCCTACGACGAGGCCATCACCACGCCGACGGAAGAGAGCGTCCGGCGCGCCATGGCCATCCAGCTCATCATCAACCACGAGTTCGGTCTGGCGCGGAACCAGAACCCGTGGCAGGGCTCGTTCGTGATTGAGCAGCTCACCGACCTGGTCGAAGAGGCCGTGCTCGAGGCCTTCGACCGGCTGAGTGAGCGCGGCGGTGTCCTCGGAGCCATGGAGACCATGTACCAGCGGGGCAAGATCCAGGAGGAGTCCCTCCACTACGAGACCCTGAAGCACTCAGGGGAACTCCCGCTGATCGGCGTCAACACCTTCCTCTCGGCCGATGGGTCCCCCACCACCCTCCCCCGCGAGGTCATCCGGTCGACCCCGGAGGAGCGCGGCCTCCAGATCGACCGGGTCGCCCAGCTCCACCGGCAGCACACTGCGACCCGCGGCCCGGCGCTGGCGCGCCTTCAGGACGTGGCGCTCCGGCAGGGGAACGTGTTCGGCGAGCTGATGGAGACCACCAAGGTCTGCACCCTGGGGGAGATCACCCGGGCCCTGTTCCAGGTCGGGGGGCAGTACCGGCGCAATATGTAACGTCGAGTACTGCCCGCCACGGAGCCCCTGTGCGCCCGGGGGCGCCGTGGCGTTATGTTTGGGCGTTGTTACCCACCTTCAGCCCGGAGTCACCTCCGCCATGCGCGCTGCTCTCGCCCATGCCCTGCCCCGTCTGGTAGCTGTCAGTACGCTGACGCTCCTGGGGGCTTCCGCTGTCCTCGCCCAGGGCAACCGACCGCCGACCACGCCCGACGAGATCATTCAGGCCGAGCAGTACATGCTCCCGCCCGAAGCGGTCCGCAAGCTGGTCGCGGCGCCCCGCGAATCCAACTTCACCTACGGGGCGCCCAACCCGGGCAGCCAGCGCTTCATCATGCGGGTGGTCGGCGATGGTCCGCCGAGCCTCGCGGCGATGAGCCGTCCGTACTATCGCCTGGCGGGCTTCGAGGTGGATCGTGAAGCCTACCGGGCCCGCAGCATGACGACCCGGAACTCGGTGGGGCTCGAGGTCTTCGACTGGGCTGCAGGCAAGACCACGTCGATCGCCCTGCCGGCGGGCGCGCGGGTCACCTCGGCGACCTGGTCGCCCGACGGCAGCACCATCGCCTTCCTGGCGCTGTTCCCCAACGCGACGCACATCTATCTGGCGGATCCGGTCACGGGCAAGAGCCGTGCGCTGACGCGTTCGCCGCTGATGATGACCTATGTCACCAGCTACTACTGGACCGGCAGCGGCAACTCGATCGTGGCGGTGTTCCGCCCCGAGCCGGCTACCGCCGAGCCGGCCCCGCTGCCGACGGCTACGTCGCCGCGGGTGCTGCTGAACGAGCAGAACCGGCTCAAGAGCCGGACCTACCGCTCGCTCTTCGAGACGGATCACGAAGAGGTGCTGTACGAGCACTTCATCACCGGGCAGGTCGGCGTCATCGACGTGAAGAGCGGCAAGGTGACCCGAGTGGGTAAGCCCAGCATGATCCGGACGGTGTCGCCCTCGTCCGACGCCCGGCATTTCCGGATCACCTCGCTGGACAAGCCGTTCTCGTCGTTCATCCAGCACAGCTCCTTCAGCACCACTGAGGTGCTGATCGACGAGACCGGCAAGGTGCTCCGCGAGATGGCCAAGCGGGAGATGAACGTCGGCGTGAATCCCGACTCGAACCCGGTGCGGCGCCCCGGTGTGGCGGCCCCGGCCGCGACGCCTGCCGCCACTCCAGCCGCGGCCAATGCGGCTGCCAGCGACACCATCAAGCGCTCGCTGGCCTGGCATCCGTTCGACACCGGCATGCTCTACCTGGCATCGGTACCGGGCGCGGCACCGGCCACGCCGGACAGTGCCGCCGCCGCAGCTCCCGGTAACGGAGGACGCGGGGGCACCGGCCGCGGGGGCGCTGGTGGACAGGGCGGTCGTGGTGGCGCAGGCGCCACCGGGCGCGGCGGTCAGGGTGCCGCTGCCCCGCAGGCGCCGGCACGTCCGGATCGCATCATGCATTGGAAGGCGCCGTACGACTCGACCAGCATGAGCGTCTTCTACGAATCCGCCAACCGGATCACCTCCTTCTCCTTCTCGGCCGACCGCCAGGTTCTCTTCCTGAACGAGACCACCATCGGCACGCCGGCCACGACGGAGCAGGTGGCAGTCTACCTCAAGGAGAACAACGCCCGCTTCGTGATCCAGTCGCGGGCAGGCGGAGCGGCTGGTGCTGGTGCCGCTGGCCCTGGTGGTCGGGGTGGAGCGGGCGCTGGTCCCGGAGGCCGTGGTGGCGCGGGCGCGGGGGCTGCCGCCTCCAACACACCGACGGTCAGCCCGGGCACCATGGTGACCCTGGGTGGTTCTCCGCTGATTTCGTCCGACGGCAAGAGCGTGTTCTTCCAGGGCACGGTCACCGATTCGGGCAAGCCGCCACGGCCCTGGGTCGAGCGGGTCGAGATCCGGACCGGCACCAAGACCAAGTTGTACGAGGCGCCGGCCACCACGGTCGGCATCGAGACGCTGACCGCACCGCTGGATCGCGACTTCACCAAGGCCATGATCCAGCGCGAGTCGGCCACCACGCCGCCACAGTCCTACATTCTGGATCTGGCCACGGGCCAGGCGCGGCAGGTCACCAACAACCGCGACCTCACCCCGGAAATCACCAACACCATCAAGCGGACCTACATGGCCCGGCGCGCCGACGGCTACACCTTCAAGGTGAAGGTCACCCTCCCGGCCACCTGGACCGAGGGCACCCGCATGCCCGCGCTGTTCTGGTTCTATCCGTCCGAGTACAACGATCAGGACGCCTATGACCGGGCCCAGACCACGCCGACACCGGCCGTGGCCGCGCGCTTCCCGACCACGGGCGCACGCACCATGTCGTTCATCACCGCGGCCGGGTACGCCCTGGTCGAGCCGGATGCCCCCATCTTCGGGTCCAACGGCATGCTGCCGAACGACAACTACGTCAACGACCTCCGCAACAATCTCGCGGCGGCCATCGACGTCCTGGATTCGGCGGGCGTGATCATCCGGTCGCAACTGGCGCTGGGCGGCCACTCCTACGGTGCCTTCTCGACCGTCAACGCGATGGTCCACACGCCGTTCTTCAAGGCGGGCATCGCCGGGGACGGCGCCTACAACCGGACCCTGACGCCGAACGGCTTCCAGAGCGAGCAGCGCGATCTCTGGCAGGGGCGGTCGACCTACCTCGACATGTCGCCGATCCTCTACGCGGACCGGCTCAACGGGGCTCTGCTGATGTATCACTCGACCGACGACCAGAATGTCGGCACCGATGTGATCAACTCGACCAAGCTCTTCCACGCGCTGCAAGGGCTCGGTAAGAACACCTCGCTGTACCTCTACCCCTACGAGGACCACGGCCCCGCCGCGGTGGAAACCAACCTCGACCAGTGGGCCCGCTGGATCGCCTGGCTGGACAAGTACGTCAAGGGCGTGGGCGAGAAGAAAGCGACCTGAGACCGCTCAGGTCGAGCAGCTCGGGCCGGGCGCAGGGTTCTCCCTGCGCCCGGCTCCTTTTCGTCCCAGCACCCCCGAACGTGACCAGACCGGGACATCACCCCCCGGTTGCATTCGGTCCCGATCTTGCCACTTTCCCGGAGTCGTCGGCCATGTCGGCCGACCCGGAGCCCATGATGACCCGTACTGCGTCCCGCATTCCGCCACT
>CAYQXR010000080.1:0-6880 GCA_964421625.1 uncultured Gemmatimonadaceae bacterium
GGCAGGCGGTGGTCCGCCTGGATCGCAGCGATCTGGCGCTGGCCATGGAGAACCTCCTGCTGGATCTGCACCATCAGCCGAACTCGGGTTGGATCCACCACGCCATGATGCGTGCCATGCTCCAGTTCGCGGCGACCGATGTGCGACCCCTGAATGGCAGCGGCATGCACGAGGGCGAGAACTACGTCGATGCCTCCTGGCGCTTCCTGCGCGACGGCATGATCCGCGAACCCGGCAACGCCCCCTTGCGGGCCCTGCTGCTCGAGACGCTGCGGCCCGGTGGTGACCGGGAGATCCGGGCGGATCAACTGACGGCGCTGCAACAGATTTTCCGGGAGCCGGACCCGCCCGCCGATGTCTGGCTGATCTGGGCCCGTCATCAGCGACGAGTCGGGCCGCCGGACAGCGTCCTCTACGCAGTCGACCGCGCCGCCGCTGCGGGTGGCGATCCCTCCGTCCTGAGTCTGGAGCGCGCCTGGGCCCTGATGGCCACTGGTGACAGCGCGGCCGCGGTCCGCGCCTACTGGGCCGGCATTGAGCGGATCACTCCGGGGGGACGGGATCTGTACCGCTACGACCTGGCCTGGATTCTCGGTGACGACTCCCTGGCCGTTTTCGATGCGGTGGCGGATCGCGACCTCCTGAGCTGGTACCGCCGCTTCTGGGCGCTGCGCGATGTCGACGCCGGCAACACCTTCGGCACGCGCCTGCAGGAGCATCTTCGGCGCCGAGTGCATGTGCTCCAGCACTATCGACAGTGGGTGCCCTGGCGGCGGACGCATTTCGAGAAGGTCGAAGTCACCTTCGACGGCATCACGTCCTGCGTTCCCCCTCCGCCCGAGCGGATGTATGACCGCCTGGGTGTGCAGCCTGCACTGCCGGGTGATCCGCGCCACGAGGAACTGCTGCTGGATCATCGTGGGGTGGTCTATATGCGGCATGGGGAACCCGCCCGCACCATCATGCGGGTCATGGCCGACAGCACGGGCCGGTTCCCCGACGCCGCGCTCGCCCGCAACGAGTCCTGGGTCTACTTCATGGATGGACGTCTGCGGATGCTGCATTTCCACGCCAGCACCGCGGTGGGGTCGCATGCACCGACAACGCTCCGATCCCATCTGATACTCGACAAGGATCTGTACTACTCCCGCGGACAGATCGACAAGGTCTACGCCGAGGCCGGTGATGCGCTCCGCCCTGGGGGCCAGCCATGTGATCCGAGGGTGACGCGCGCCATCCTGCGCGCCTTCGACGATGTCACCCTCTCCCTGGGCTCGGACAGCGATACCCGCCCCATCACCAAGCCCTGGAGTTCACTGTTGACGGCCTTCCGGGTCGGTGCCGTGGCGGACGGCAGCAGCCGACTGCTGGTGACGGTGGCCGCCGCGGTCAAAGACATGACGGTGGTCAAGGCCGCCGATGGTCGAGCAGAAGTACCCATCAACATCCGGATCACCGGGTACGAGGCGCGCACGGACCGCTATCTGCAACTCGATACCGTGTTCGTCGGTCGGGCCGACCGGCTCAGCCGGAACCAGTGGCTCGGACTCGGCTTCTCGGTGCCGCTGCCGACGGGTCGCTGGACCTTCTCGGTGCAGGCGACCCAGGCGGTGGTGAAGAATGAAGTCGGCGGCACCTTCGCGCGTCTCGCTGATGTCGAGGTCGCCGCACCCGGTCGACTGTGGCTGACGGATCCCGTCGGGGGACTGGCGGGCGGGGTTCCCTGGCGGGCCCCTGATGGCGCGCCCTTCCCGCTGAATCCGTCCATGGTCTGGGCACCGAATCAGCCGATGACGCTCTACTACGAGGTCCAGGGCCTGGCCGCGGGGTCGACCTATCAGACCTCGGTCGAGGTCCTGCGTGGCGGCGAGACCCGGCCGCAGATCGAGGTCCGGGGCACCGCCGAGGCCAGTGGCCCGCGCATGGTCCTGCGGCGGACCCTCGATCTCCGGTCGCTCACCAACGGGAGCTGGCGTCTCAGGATCCGGGTGACCGCCGACGGCGCCACGGTCGAGCGCACGCTCAGTTTCGAGATCAAGCGGTAGCGGGATGCGGCGCGCACTCCGGTGGGGACTGGTCGTGATGCTGATGGCGGTGGCGCCCGCCGCGGCCCAGCAGGCCATTGACTGGGACCGCATGACGGCCTGGCAGGATTCGCTTGAGACCGTCACGGATGTCGTCGCACTGCGCACGCTGCGCGCCACGGCCTCCGAGCCCGGCGGTCGCGAGGGGCAGATCCGCATGTCGCTGCTGCGCCTGCGGCAGGCGGTGGTCCGCCTGGATCGCAGCGATCTGGCGCTGGCCATGGAGAACCTGCTGCAGGACGCCCATCACCAGCCGAACTCCGGGAGGATCCAGTACGAGCTGGCCCGGGCGATGCTCCAGTTCGACGCGGTAGATCTCCTCCCGCTCAATGGCGGCGGCATGCTCGAAGGCGAGGCCTACCTGGAGGCCGCCTGGCGCTTCCTGCGCGAGGGCATGCGTCGCGAGCCTTCCCTGGCGCCCCTCCGGGCTCTGGTGCTGATCACTCTGGTGGACGCGGGCGATCGGGAGATCCGCGCCGATGCCCTCGCGGCGCTGGCCCCGTTCTTCAACGACTCTGAGCCACCGGCCGACGCCTGGCTGATCTGGGCCCGACATCAGCGGCGGGTCGGTTCCCCCGACAGTGTGCTGGTCGCGCTGGACCGCGCCGCCGCCGGGGGCGGTGACCCCTCCGTGCTCAGCCTGGAGCGGGCCTGGGCGCTGATGGCTCGGGGTGACACGGTCGCCGCCGCTCAGGCCTACTGGCAGGGCCTCGATCGGCTGACCTCCGCCGGACGCGCGCTGTACCGCTACGACCTGGCCTGGATCATCAGCGACGATTCACTCGCCGTGTTCGATGCCGTGCCGGATGCCGACGTGGTGCCCTGGACCCGCCGCTTCTGGGCCGGTCGCGACGTCGATGCGGCCAATGTCTTCGGCGGGCGTCTGCGCGAGCACCTGCGCCGCCGGGTGCATGTACTCACGCACTACCGTCAGCCGGTCCCCTGGCGACGCACCCACTTTGAACGCGTCGAATACGGGTTCGATGGCATCGTGGACTGCGTGCCCCGTCCGCCCGAGGGCATGTATGACCGCCTGGGCGTCCAGCCCGCGTTGCCGGGTGATACCCGCCACCGGGAATTGCTGCTCGATCATCGCGGGGTGGTCTACCTGCGGCACGGCGAACCCGCCCGGGTCGTGCAATGGGCCCTGCCCGGTAAGGACGACATCCGCCTGGCCCGGAATGAGTCCTGGGTCTACTTCATGGCCGGACGCCAACGACTGCTGCACTTCCATGCCAGTACTGCCGTCGGGTCCTTCGGCCCGACCACCCTGCGTTCCCACCTGGTCGTCCATGATGACCTGTATTACTCCAGGGGCCTGGTGGACCCGATCTACGCCCTGGCGGCGGACGCCCTCCGGGATGGCAGTTCCACCTGCAATGTCCATGTGCGGGCGGCCATTGAGGCGGGCATGGAAGACGCCACGCTCTCTCTGGCAACCGACAGCGACACCGGGCCGATCACCAAGCGCTGGAACTCCATCCTGAGCGCCTACCGGGTGGGGTCCGTCGCGGATGGCAGCAGCCGACTGCTGGTGACCCTGGCTGCGGCCGTCAAGGACATGACCGTGGTCCAGACCGCCGATGGCCGGGTGGAGGTCCCCATCCGGATGCGGATCACCGGCTATGACGCACGGTCGGACCGCTATGTCCAGGGGGATACGCTGATTGTCGGTCAGGCCGATCGACTGAACCGGAACCAGTGGTTGGGGCTCGCCTTCGCGGTCCCGCTCCCGGCGGGTCAGTGGACCTTCTCGGTGCAGACGACGCAGGAGGCCGTGAAGCAGGAAACCGGCGGCATGTCCGCTCGGCTCGGCGACATCGATGTGCCCGCAGCCGGGAGGCTGTGGCTGACCGATCCGGTCGCCGGACGCGCCGGTGGGGTGCCCTGGCGCGCCCCGGACGGGGTGCCATTCCCGCTCAACCCGGCCATGGTCTGGACGCCATCCCAGGATCTCGAGTTGTACTACGAGGTGCAGGGCCTGCCGGAGGGCACAGCGTTCCAGACCTCGATCCAGGTGCTCCGTAGCGGGGCCACCAGGCCCCAGATCGAAGTGCGCAGCACCGCCGAATCCACCGGACCACGCCTGGTGATGCGGCGGACGCTGGATCTGCGTGCCCTGCAGAGCGGGGCCTGGCAGGTCCGCATCCGGATCACCTCAGGGGGCAGTACCATCGAACGCGGTCTCTCCTTCCAGGTCAACCGGTAGCGGCGCAGGGTGCCGGTCGACCCGACCACCTTGCCACCGCCTGTCCGGCCCGACACTTTGCCAGCATGACGGAGTCCCTGCACGCGGCCCTGGAGGCCTTGAACCTGGAACTGTCCGATGTCGGGGCTTGGCTGCTCTCGTCGGGACTGCAACTGCTGTTCATCTGGGTGCTGGCCTGGGTCGCGACGCGCCTGGTTCACCTGGTGGCGCGGCGCATTGTCGCGGTCGCCGAGGACGACGATCCGACCAGCCTGTCCTATCACGAGAAACGCGCGCAGACTGTCGCACAACTGCTCCGCAGTGTGGGTCGCGCAGCCATTCTGACCTTCGCGGTGCTGCTGTCGCTGTCGCTGTTCATCAACGTGGCGCCGCTGATCGCCGGTGCGGGTATTCTCGGCCTGGCCGTTTCCTTCGGAGCGCAGTCGCTGGTCAAGGACTTCATCGCCGGGTTCTTCATTCTGATGGAGAACCAGTTCGTCGTCGGTGACACCATCGAGGTCGCGGGCCGCAACGGCACCGTCGAACGGATGACGCTGCGGGTGGTGATGCTGCGCGATGTCGAGGGCGTGCTTCACATCATTCCCAATGGGCAGATGACCACGGTCAGCAACCGCACCCGCGGCTGGTCGCAGGCCGTGGTCGATGTCACCGTCGACTATGAGAGTTCGCTGGAGGCTGCCATCGCGGCGCTGTGCGATGAAGCGGACCGGATGGCCACCGATCCCGCCTGGGTGAAGCGTCTGGCCGGCACGCCTGAAGTGGTCGGCGTCCACGCGCTGGGTGAGAACGCCCTCACGCTGCGCACCCAGTTGCGGACCTTGCCGGGCCGACAGACCACCGTGGCGCGGGAGTTCCGCCGCCGCATCAAGCTCCGCTTCGACCGGGAAGGGATCCACATCCGCCCGGCCGCCCCGCGCCTCGCCGCGGAACTGCCACCCGCGACACCACCGACCGCCCCACGGGATCCCGCATGACGCTGCACCTCTACAACACCATGACCCGCGCGGTCGAACCGTTCACGCCGCTGGCCCCGCCGACAGTGTCGCTCTACACCTGCGGCCCGACGGTCTACAACTACGCTCACATCGGGAACTTCCGGACCTTCCTGTTCGAGGACGTGCTGCGTCGCTGGCTCGAAGCCAGCGGGTATCGAGTCTTCCACGTGATGAACCTGACCGACGTGGACGACAAGACCATCAACGGCGCCCGGCAGGGTGGCCGACTGCTGGCCGAGCACGTGGTGCCGTTCATCGAGGCCTTCCACGAGGACCGCGGCTATCTGCGCATCCGCGATGCCGACGTGTACCCGCGCGCAACCGAGTTCATTTCGCAGCAGATCGCGCTGGTCGAGAGTCTGCTGGCCAAGGGTGTGGCCTACCGCGGCGATGACGGCTCGATCTACTTCGCCATCCAGCGCTTCCCGGCCTACGGTCGACTGGCCCGGCTCGATCCCGAGTCGCTGCGCAGTGGCGGCGGGGGCCGGGTTGCCGCCGACGAGTATGCCAAGGAAGACGCCCGCGACTTCGTGCTCTGGAAGGCTGCGCGCCCCGACGACGAGGCTGTGGGCGCCGCCTGGGATGCCCCCTTCGGACGCGGCCGTCCCGGCTGGCATCTCGAGTGCTCCGCCATGGCGCTCGACCTGATCCGCACCCATCTCGGCACGGACGTGCTCGACATCCATGCCGGGGGGATCGATCTGATCTTCCCTCACCACGAGGATGAGATCGCCCAGAGCTGCGCCCATACCGGGCAGGACGACTTTGCCCGGGTGTGGATGCATGGCGAGTTCCTGACCATGGCCGGCACCAAGATGAGCAAGCGGTACGGCAACATTCTCACCGCCCGCGACCTGCGGGAGGAGGGCGTGGATGCCGGGACGGTGCGGCTGCTGTTCGCCACCACCCACTACCGCCAGCCGCTGGACTTCACCGATGCCGCGCTGGCTTCGGCCAAGGAGGGCTCACGCCGACTGGGCGGCTTCGACCAGCGTCTGGAGGGTCGGGCAACGGGCCACTCCGACGGGTTCGCCCACCTGGCTGCCAGCCTGACCGAAGCCTTCGGCCGGGCCATGGATGACGACCTGAACACCCCCCGGGCCCTGGCCGCCCTGTTCGATGCCGCCCGCGAGGGCAACCGCCTCCTCGATGAGGGGGAGGGGGTCGACCCGGCCTTTCTGGCGGCCTGGCAGCGGGCCACCGGGGTGCTCCAGATCCTGCCCGACCCGGCCGCACCCGTGGTCGTGGCCGCCGCGGGGGAGCCGGAGGCGGCTGACTGGGGCGAGGAACCTCCCGCCGACCGGGCCGAGCAGGGGGAGTGGGCCCGGACCTGGGCCGGTCGGCGGCTGGCAGCCCGCCAGCGGGGCGACTGGGGCGAGGCCGACCGGATCCGGGCCCTCCTGGCCGGGCACGGGTGGGGTATCCGGGACAACCGGGACGGCACGGCGGCGGTGGTGGACGAGCGCTGAGGACCTCCGGGGGGCCCGATCCTTGACCTTCCCGGCGCGTCCCTGTATGCTTGGGGTCTGCCGTGGAACCGGGCTCTGGACGGGTTTCACGCTGATGTAGCTCAACTGGCAGAGCACCCGATT
>CAYQXR010000081.1:0-6861 GCA_964421625.1 uncultured Gemmatimonadaceae bacterium
ACCAGCGACTCCAGTTCCGCCTCCGGCTCCAGCGTCGGCCAGCGGGTCCAGAGCAGCGTCGCCGACAGAATCAGCAGCACGGCCAGGAAGCCGAGGAAGTAGTAGCCGACTTCAGATTGGGCGAAGGAGTGGACCGAAGCGACCACACCGGAGCGGGTCAGGAAGGTTCCGAAGATGGACAGCAGGAAGGTGCCGATCACCAGTCCCAGGTTCCAGCGCTTCAGCATCCCGCGCTTCTCCTGGATCATCACCGAATGCAGGAAGGCGGTCAGGGTCAGCCAGGGGTGCAGTGAGGCATTCTCGACCGGATCCCACGCCCAGACGCCGCCCCAGCCGAGTTCCAGATAGGCCCACCACATGCCGATGGTGATCCCGATCGAGAGGAAGAGCCAGGCGGCCAGGGCCCATTTGCGCATCGCGATGATCCAGCCCGCGTCGAGGGTCCGGGCCGTGAGCGCGGCGATGGCGAAGGCGAAGGGGATGGTCATCCCGATGTAGCCGAGGTAGAGCATCGGGGGATGGAGGACCATCCCGGGATTCTGGAGCTGCGGGTTGAGTCCGAAGCCGTCCGGCGGCGTGACGGCCATCCGCTGGAAGGGGTTGGCGTTCTCGCCGAAGAGCATGACGGCGCAGAAGAAGGCGATGACGCCGCCGGTCACCCCGGCCACGTAGGGCAGCAGGTGATTGAACCGCGACGAGGTCAGGGCCTGGGCCATCGCGGCGTAGAGGCCGAGCACCACCGCCCAGAAGAGGAGTGAGCCTTTCTGGCCCGCCCAGAATGCCGAGACCAGGTAGTAGGTCGGCAGGTTGCGGGAGGTGTAGGCCCACACGTATTCGATGTTGAAGTCGTGGCTGAAGATGCCCTGCCACAGGGCCAGGGCGGCCACGAGGAGCACCGCGCAGATGGCGTAGGGCGCCCGCCCGAGGGACTGGGCCAGCGCCGGGCGCTGCTGCCAACGACCGGAGAACGCCACCAGGGTACTCCAGCACCCCAGGAGGAATGCCACCCAGAGCGCGAAGGTACCGAGCAGCGTCACGGAGAAATCAGTGGTTGGCGGTGTCGAGCACGGCTTCGTACCGGGAGCCGCACTTGGCGATCACGTCGGTGGCCTGGAACACCCCGTCTTCGGCCAGGCGGCCGTCGACGACCACCTCGATGTCGTTCTCATCGGTAAACGTGTCGGGCACCTGACCGGTGTAGCGCACCGGGAAGGAGTGACTGCCGTCGGTGATCTCGAAATCGACCCGGCGCAGCGCGTCGTCGCGGCGGATCGACCCCTTCACCACCTTGGCCGAGACCTTCAGCGACACCTCGCGGAAGGAGGGATCGGCGGTCACCTTGGCCATCAGTTCGGTGGGTGTGAAGAAGTACTTGCCGGTCTGACTGATCCCCTGGGCAATCAGGAGGGAGACAACCAGCACGATGGCAGCGGCCCCGAAGGCGAATTTGCGACCCGGCGTCATGGCCCCAAGATAGCGGCCCTCACGGAGCCGGGCGTCCGTAGGACTACCGATCGGAGAGGGTTCACCCCACCCACGCCAGCGCCGCGCGGACGCTGCGCTGCCAGGCCGACCGCTGCGCACCGCGCCATTCGGCGTCCCGGTTCGGGTGGAAGACGGCCATCGCGCCCAGCGCACCGACGGGGGGCAGGTCGGCCCCGATGCCCAGGGCGGCCAGACGCGCCGCGCCGTAGGCCGTCAACTCGACCAGGGCGGGACGTTCGACCGGCACACCGAGCAGGTCGGCCTGGAACTGCATCAGCCAGTCGTTTGCAGCAGCGCCGCCGTCGACCCGCAGCCGGGTGACGCCCCCCATGGCATCGACCAGATCGGCGGTACTGTGGGCGATGGCTTCGAGCGTGGCACGGACCACATGCGCGCGGGTCGTCCCCCGGGTGAGTCCGGTCAGGGTCCCGCGGGCCTCCGGCTGCCAGTAGGGCGCGCCCAATCCGGTAAAAGCCGGCACCAGCACTACACCGCCGGTATCGGGCACGGTGGCCGCCAGCGCGGCCGTCTCGGTGGCATCGTCGATCAGCCCGAGGCCATCACGCAGCCACTGCACCGCAGCACCCGCCACGAAGACGGCGCCTTCGAGTGCCCAGGCCATGTCCCCACGCGCATCGACGGCGTGCGTGGCCAGAATCCCGTCGGCAGGCACCGGCGGCGCGGCGTTGCCCGCGTGGCGCAGCAGGAAGGCGCCGGTCCCGTAGGTCACCTTGGCGCTGCCCGGCTCGACGCAGTCGTGGCCGAACAGGGCGCCCTGCTGGTCTCCCACCAGGCCGGTGATGGGGATGGGCGCGCCGAACCATTCGCTCTGCGCCGTACCCACCAAGCCGCTGCTGGGCACGATGACCGGCAACACGCTGCGCGGCACTCCGAACAGCGCGAGGAGTTCGTCGTCCCAGGTCGCGTTGTCGAGGCGGGCGAGCAGCGTGCGCGACGCATTGGTCCGATCGGTCACGTGGATGCCGCTGGTCAGCCGCGCGACCAGCCAGCTCTCCACCGTACCGACGCGCAGGGTGCCCGCTGCGGCCCGCGCGGCCACGGCGGGATCGCGGAGGCACCAGGCCAGTTTGGTGCCCGAGAAGTAGGGGTCGAGCAGCAGGCCGGTGCGCGAGCGGATGAACGGCTCGTGCCCCGCAGCCCGGAGCGCCTCGCAGTCGGCGGCGGTGCGCCGATCCTGCCAGACGATGGCGGGGCCGATCGGTGTGAGCGTGGCGGCGTCCCAGAACACCAGCGTCTCGCGCTGATTGGTGATCCCGATGGCATCGATCGGCACATCCGCCTGAGCCATGGCCTCACGGGCTGCGGCCACCGTCTCATGCAGCAGCGCCTCGGGATCGTGCTCCACCTGCCCCGGCACCGGGTAGCTCAGGGGAATCTCCCGATAGCCGCGCCCGAGAATCGTCCCGGCCGCATCGATCACGAGTGCGGTGGAGCCGGTGGTTCCCTGGTCGAGAGCGAGGATGGCGGTCATCCCGGTAAGGTCGCTGCGTGGGCGGGGGAATGCCAGCGGGGGGGGGCGGGGGCGACCGGCTGGTCGCCCTTACGCGTTGGGGTGCTCGCGACGTGGGGGCGACCGGCTGATCGCGTGACCAATGCAGGGCGTAGGGGCGACCGGCTGGTCGCCCTTACGCGTTGGGGCACCGCGCATCGCGGCGACAGGACAATGCCCTCACCTCTCCCCCAACCGGTCCCGCAACGCCATGCCCGCCCGTGTGAGACGGTAGCGCTGGCTGCGGCTTCGCGGGCTGTCGGGCTGGGTTCTCTCGATGAGACCACTAGCAAGTGCCGGATCCAGATACTCCGCCCGCAAGTGTGCTCGGCTCACGACACCCAGCAGGCCCTGAAGCTCCTGGCGTGTGAGCGCGCCATCAAGTCGGCGGATGAGTCTCTCAACATGGCCGGTCACATGGCCTGCCACATGGCCTGTCACATGGCCGGTGTCACCCCGATACTCCACCGCCGCCACCTGGGCTTCAGGGTGGATCGGCAGGATCGTCGCGAAATACGAGTGGTCATCATCGGTGCGGAAGACCGGCCGCGGCGAGCCGTTCGCCCGCATGGCGTGGATGATTTTGGGGATGCCGGTACCGCGACCCGTTGGGGTGCGCGCGACACTCGGATCGTTGCTGCGCGCGGATCCCGAATGCTGAACCCGTCCAAACCACATACTCGCGCGTCCGAATGGTTCGTCGTCTGGGGCTTCCGCCGCGATGCTCTCCTGCGTCCCGGCAAGGCCGGACTCAGAACCTCTTCCGGATGGCAGACTATGCAATCGTACACGATCATATTATTCTCATGACGTACAAGACGATCCGCTACAGCAGCCATGCGGTCGATCGGATGAGGTCGCGCCGGATCAGGAGAGGGGACGTTCAGCGCCTCCTTGCAACGGGTCGGCCGGATCCGAGCCAGGTCCCCGGGCAGTCTGTCCACACGAAGCGGGGTATGCTGGGCCATCAGGAAGCGATCATCGTCTACCGTGAGGGGCCTCGTGGTATCTACGTCGTTACGGTCATGTGGGCCCAATGACCGACCCAGGAGAGGAGACGCCATGCAGATCACCTACGACCAGGAAGCTGACGCAATCGCCGTCCAGCTTTTCGCAGCGCGTGGCCGATCGGTGTCGCGTCCAATCGCCCCGGGGATCGTCGTGGACTTCGACGGCAAGCGCCTGGTCGCCATCGAGATCCTGTCCGCCAGCACTCACTACACCGCGCGCGAGTTGGCCGCCCTGACATCCCCGGTTACCTGGCTGACACTGGCGGAGGCGGCCCGGGAGGCCCGCGAGGAGGGAGCGCCAATCAGCGCCACCACGCTCCGTCGTCTGCTGAACACGGACCGCCTGCCGGGACGCAAGCACGGTCGCGACTGGCAGATCGCCCGTCACGACCTCTGGAACTACCTCGAGCACCGACCGAGTCCCGGGCGGCCACCCCGCTCCGTCGCGAACGGCGGCCGCGCTCAGCGGCCGGGCCGTGACGTACCACGAGCGCGCAGCGACAGGACGAGATTGGCCCCATGAGCGCGCGGCAACGAGATATGACCAACCCCACGGGATCGCTCACGCGAGCGCGCGGCTGAAGCCGCGGCTCGGCGGTCTCGCTCGCTACGCTCGCTCTGAGGGGCTAAAGCCTCGGTTCGATAGTCTGGTAGACTCCTACCACCAGGCTGGACCCGGGGCTTCAGCCCCTAAACGCCCGCGCAGCGGGCGTAACCCGCCGAGCCGCGACTTTAGTCGCGCGGCAGGCACCAGCCGTTGCTGCTCGTTGGGGTGTCGCGCGGCAGACGTGAGCGCCACTACCGGGTCGGGGACGAGTGGCGTTGGCTCGACCACGACGGGAGACCCGCAGTCACTATTCCGCGTAGATGCCGAAGACCCTGACAACTTTCCAACGACCGTCGACGCGCCTGAGGATGTACTCATCAAGACCGGTGACAGCACCACTGCGCCCCAAGCCGACAGTCTGGACTATCACCCCGATCTCTCCGTCGGAGAGCACAGCCACATCCCGAAACGGAACGGAGTCCTTCGCCTCCCGGACCAAGCCCATGCTGATGCGATCCTCCTGCTGCTCCGGGCACCCATCGGTCGCCTCCGCACTGAAAACGCCGGGGCATGCGCCAGCTGTAGCGTCGTCAAGTATGGAGACACCACGGGAAACCAGAACGGCTCGGCGGGCCGCGACGAACTCCGACTGTACTGCGTGCAACTCGGCCTTCCGATAGCCCTCAAATGTCAGCGAAGTCGTATCAACTGGCACAGGGGAAATTCCGAAAACCATGTCACCATGATACCGTACGCGCAGTGTATCGACGACAGCCGCAAACACCGCACTGTCCAACGCGATAGCCTCTGCAAGGCGCGCAGGAAGCTTCGGCGTAGCGTAGCACGCGACAGAAACGACTAGGGCTGTCCAACCTGTCCGCCAGCCTGAGAGTCTCATCCTGCCCTACCTCCCGCAGATGGACCTGCTGAGTTCCCGGCACGGCGAACGGCTAGTTGGGCAAGATGCCGGTGTCAACCACCAGAAGCCGCCAGCACCTTGGGGCGGATGGGCAAGCTATACTTCGCCTCTCCTTCCCACCCTCCACCCCGGCTCGCCATGTCCTGGAACACGCTCCTCCTCGATCGGCACGACGACGGCGTTGCCGTCCTCACCATCAACCGCCCCGACAAGCTCAACGCGCTCAACGCCGACGTCCTCCGCGAACTCGGTGAGGTGGCCGCCTGGGCCGCTCAGACGCCGGACGTCGGCGGTCTGGTCATCACCGGCGCCGGACCCAAGGCCTTCGTCGCCGGTGCCGACATCAGCGAGCTGGCGGCGATGGGCGACGGTGAAGCTGAGCAGCTCGCCCGGCGCGGTCAGGACACGTTCCGCGCGCTGGAGACACTGGGCAAGCCCGTCATCGCCGCCGTCAACGGTTTCGCCCTCGGCGGTGGCTGCGAGCTGGCCCTGGCCTGTCACATCCGCCTGGCCTCGCCCAACGCCAAGTTCGGCCAGCCCGAAGTGAAGCTCGGCCTGATCCCCGGCTACGGCGGCACGGTGCGGCTGCCCCGGCTGGTCGGGCGCGGCCACGCCCTCGAACTCCTGTTGGGCGGCGGCATGATCGACGCCGAGACGGCGGCGCGGATCGGGCTGGTGAACCGGGTGGTGACCGAAGGATCGGTGCTGGACGAGGCCGTGGCGCTGCTGCGGACCATCCTCGCCCAGGGCCCCCTGGCGGTCCGGCTCTGCCTCGAGGCCGTCGACCGCGGCAGCGATCTCCCGGTGCCGGACGCGCTGGCGCTCGAAGCCCGCCTCTTCGGGCAGGCCGGCGCCAGCAGCGACCGCCACGAGGGTACCCGCGCCTTCCTCGAGAAGCGCGCCCCGTCGTTCCAGGGTCGCTGATCGCCGATGCAGGCGGCAAGCCTGGTCATCCGGGGCTTCCGCAACCTGGCCGACACCACGCTCACCTTCCCGCCCGAGGGCGTGACGCTGGTCGGCCCCAACGGGCACGGCAAGACCAACCTGCTCGAGGCCCTGGCCTACCCGGTGCTGTTCCGCTCCCTCCGAGGCGCACTCGACCGTGAGGTCGGCCGCTTCGGGGGGCCGGGCTTTCATGTCGGCCTGACCGTCGCCGACGGAGCCGTCCTCACCGCCACAGTGACCGCTGCCACCGGACAGAAACGCATCACCTGCAACGACGAACCGGTGCCCCTGACGCGGGCGCTGGGGCACTGGCTGGCGGTGGCTCTGCTGCCGACCGATGTCCACCTGATCCAGGGCGGCGCGGCCGAACGGCGGCGCTGGCTCGACCGGCTGCTCTCGCTGGCCAGCCCCGTCTATCTTGAAGCCCTGCTGGCGTATCGCCGCC
>CAYQXR010000082.1:0-6816 GCA_964421625.1 uncultured Gemmatimonadaceae bacterium
ATGCTGGTAGAGCATCGGGTCGCCGCCGAGGTGCATCTCGAAGAAGCCGCTGCCGAACAGACGGTCGGCGGTGAGCAGCACCAGGGCGATGGTGATGACCGGGAACGACAGGAGGACCAGGATCTGGGTGATCAGGGTGGTCCAGACGAACATCGGCATGCGCATCAGCGTCATGCCGGGCGTCCGCATGTTCATGATGGTTGTGAAGAAGTTGACGCCGGCCGCGAGCGAGGCCACGCCGAGGATCTGGAGCCCGAGGGCCCAGAAGTCCATGTGGTGCCCGGGCGAGTAGCGCGGCCCGGAGAGCGGCGCATAGCCGAACCAGCCGCCGTCGGGAGCCGTCCCCACCAGGAACGAGGCGTTCAGGAACAGCCCGCCCAGGAGGAAGACCCAGAACGACATCGCGTTCAGCCGGGGGAAGGCGACGTCGCGGGCCCCGATCATGAGCGGGATGAAGTAGTTGAAGAACATCGCGCTCAGCGGCATGACCCCGAGGAAGATCATCGTGGTGCCATGCATGGTGAACAGCGAGTTGTAGAGTTCGGGGGAGACGACGGTCCCGTCCGGTCCGGTGAGCTGCATCCGGATGATCAGGGCCTCGAGTCCGCCGATGAGGAAGAAGAAGAAGGCCGATGCCCCGTAGAGGATGCCGATCTTCTTGTGGTCGACAGTCGTCAGCCAGTCCACCAGCGTACTGCGCCGGGGCGGAGCGTGGTGCGTGTCGTGCGCGGTATCAGTCATGGTATCAGTCGGTTCCTTGACCCGGCGTCAGCGCTTGGTCCGGAGGTAGGCAACCAGCGCCTGTGCCTCGGCATCGGTGATCTCGGGCTCGGCGTTCCCCTTGGGACGCATCGTCACCCCATGCTTGAACTGCTGCGGATCCTGGATCCACTTCGCCAGGTTCTCGTCGGTGTTCGGCAGCCAGCCACCGGCGAGCCGGGTCCGGGTGCCGATGCCGCTCAGGTTCGGCCCGGTCAGACCCACCAGACCACCCTTGGCCGCCAGCGTGTGACAGCCGACGCAGCCCTTGGAGCGGAAGAGATCCTCACCCGTCCGGGTGACCGGGTCCATGGCCGCCAGCGTCACGCTGTCCGGCGCGGCGAAGCCGACGCTGGTCGAGTCGGCCAGTCGCCGCGCCACCCAGGCATCGAAATCCTGCGGCGAGTCGACCAGCAGGTAGAACGCCATCCGGGCGTGCTGCGTCCCGCAGAACTCGGCGCAGGCCCCCGGGAACTCCCCGGTCACCTCCGGGGTGAACCAGATCCGGGTTTCCCGGTTGGGGAAGACGTCCCGCTTGCCGGCAAACTGCGGCACCCAGAACGAGTGGACCACGTCGACCGACTTCATCCGCAGGTCGACCGTCCGCCCCTGGGGCACATGCCAGTCGCCCGAGGTGGTGATCCCCAGCTCGGGGTAGCGGATCTCCCACCACCACTGATGGCCGATCACCTCGACCTTGAGCGGCGGCTGACCATCCGGTGATGTGGTCGGTACCTCCGCCGTCTCGATGATGGTCCGGATCGTCGGCACCGCGACCATCGCCAGCACCACGGCCGGGATGATGGTCCAGATGAGTTCCACCTTGACGTTGCCGTGCGTCTGCTCCGGCTCCGGATCGTCCGGCGAGCCTTTGAAGCGGAAGATGGTGTAGAGGAGGGCTCCCTCGACCACCACGAAGACGACCAGCGCCAGCCAGACCGTGATCCGGAACAGCTCGTCGACACGGGCCGCAAACTCGGCGCGGGGTACCAGGGTGGTCTGGGGGTACTGCTCGGCGCCGCACCCCGAGAGGAGGAGAAGGAGGGCGAGAAGGCCCAGGAAGCCGGTTGGCAGGCGCCGCCAGAAGGCGCGCAGATGTGGCATCAGGACAAGATCCTGGCTACGGGTCGCGTCACTTGTGAAGCGCGTCACAAGAGGGTTTGGTGCGGCAGGAGAATAGCCGGATGGGCCAAGCGGGTCAAGCGAAACCCTCCGGGATTCTCCGGTGCTCCCCTTTCGTTCGCTCCGGGGCTATCCTTCGGATTACTCCTCCCGGTCCACCAGGCGCCCTGCCCGGTGGGCCGGGGATGCTTTTCCCCGCCGACCACAGGAGGTCCCGATGATCAGGGCGATGCGCGCCAAGCTCGGCAAGGAGATCGAGGAACTCACCCACGAGCTGGCGGTGACCCTCCCCCAGGCGATCGCCACCGCGGTCGAGATGGGCGACCTCCGGGAGAATTCCGAGTACAAGTCGGCTCTGGAACGCCAGCAGTTCGTCCAGGCCCGCCTCGGGCAACTGCACCAGCGCCTGAACCAGTTGACCCAGCTCGCCAACACCGAGGCCCCGCTCGACCGGGTCGGCCTCGGCTCCAAGGTCCGGGTGGAGGATCCTGCGTCCGGCGAGCAGGAGGAGTACACCCTGGTCCTCGCCGAGATGATGGACATTGATGCCGGGCACATCTCGCTCGCCTCGCCGCTGGGGCGCGCGCTGATGGACCGGCAGGTCGGCGACGAGGTGGTGCTGCAGCTCCCGACCATGCGTCGTCGGCTGAAGGTGCTGGATCTGGTAACGATTCACGCCCAGCCACAGACGGAGGACTGAGCCGCTGACGATCCGGCCGTCACCCCGACGGCCGCCGCTCAGCTCAGCTCAGAAGTTCTCTCCGGCCCGCGCCACCCGCCGTACGCGGGCCAGTACCAGCGAGGCCGCCCCACTCCCCAGCGACTGAATCTCGAGTCCACAGACCCGCCCCGCCACCACCGGCAGGATGGCCCGCGCCGCAGTCGAATCTTCCACCCCTCCCAGCGACACCGTCAACATCAGACAGGCCGAGGCCTCCTCCGGACGCACCAGCGTCCGGTAGAGCAGCGGGTTCCCATCGGCCACCGCCAGGAGCACCCGACCCTCCAGTCCCTCTGACAGCCGGACCGGCGGCAGCGGGATGGTATCGCGCCCCTGGACCAGGAACACGTCGACATCGTAGATGGGACGCGGCGGCATGGGCTCGATCATGGCGAGCTGCGCGAGGAGCAGCAGAGGGACCATCATGGACCTCCCGGCATCCGGTGGGGCGGGATGCAGCGTGCGGGAAATGTGGCGCAGAGGTAACGCCGCACGATAACACCGCGCCCCCCTGGCGCCAACCGGTGGGCAGCAAAGTCGGCCGGGTTGAACCGCCCACTCCTTCGGTGTATCTTCGGGTTACGTACCGAACAAACGCCGACAGGAGGCCGCCATGTCCCAGCCATCTTCCACCCACACCACCACCACTACCACCACCACCCCGACCGCATCGGCCGACCAGCAGCCCCGGGCGGCCATCCCATCCGGTTGCCCCGAGTGCGGCGGAGGCGTGGTCCCGGCTTCGGCGTGCCTGGCCTGCCCCACCTGCGGCTGGAGCCGCTGCCACTGATGGCTGCGCCCGCCACCCCGCCGCATGGCGCCTGGCGGGAGCTGACGAGTACCTCGCGGGACGTCCGCTTCCTCTCGCTCGCTCCGCAGCGTCTGCTCAACCCGCCGACCAGCACCGGCATGGGGTTCTGGTCGATCAACCCCTATGTCGGCTGCGAGTTCGGCTGCGCCTACTGCTACGCCCGTGCAACGCACCGCTGGACGGTCGACCGGGCCGCGCAGGCGCAGCCGCCGATCGCGACGGCGCGGGAGGTTGCGACACTCCCACCGCCCGAGGCCTTCGAGCGGCGGATCCTGGTCAAGCAGGGCGCGGCGGCGGTGCTGGCCCGTACGCTGGACCCCGCCCGGATCGGGGACCGCCCGATCGTCATCGGCACGGCGACCGATCCCTACCAGCCCGCCGAGCGCCGCTTCGGCCTGACCCGCTCACTGCTGGAGCAATTGGGAGAGTACCGGGGACTGCATCTGGGACTGATCACCAAGTCGACGCTGATCCGCCGGGACATCCCGCTGCTGGTGGCGCTGAGCGCCCGGCACCGGATCACGGTGCATCTGTCGCTGGCCTCGCTCGATGCCGGTCTGCTGCGCCGTCTGGAACCGCGTACGCCAGTGCCCCAGGCCCGGCTGCGCACCCTGCGCGCCCTGGCCCAGGCCGGGCTCACGGTGCATCTGCTGATTGCCCCGATCCTGCCGGGCCTGACCGACGGCACCGACGCGCTGCATGCTCTCCTGCTTGCAGCGCGGGAGGCCGGGGCCCACTGGGCCGAGGGGTCGCCGCTGCGGATGGGCGACGCGACGCGCACCACGCTCCTCCCCTGGCTGCAGCGCGAGCGGCCCGCGCTCTTCGCCCGCTACCAGCGGCATTACGCTCGACGCCAGCGGGTCGCCCCGCACTACGCCGACGCGCTGCAGCAGCGGCTGCGGATGCTGCAACAGCGGGTCGGCTTCCAGACACCGCCGACCCGATCGCCCTTGGTCACATCCGGCCCGACACCGGCGCAAACGGAACTGGCCTTTGGAACGCACGCTCCTGTCCCATGAAGTCCGTGCTCTTCGTCGACCCGCCCGCTTTCCAGACCACCATCGAGGAACTGGACGATCCCCGGCTGCGGTCCCGGCCGGTGGCGATCTCTCCGCTGGCCGCGGACCGGGCGCTGATCCTGGCGGTCTCCCCCGAGGCGCGGGCGGCCGGCGTGGAGCGTGGCATGGCGGCGACGCTGGCCCGCAAGGTCTGTCCCGATCTGATCGTGCGGCCACCGAACCCGCGCCGTTGCGCTGCGGCGGACCAGGCGCTGCAACGGATCCTGGCACGGGTCGCGCCGGTGATCGAACCTCGGGGCTGGGGGCACGCCTACCTCGACCTGACCGGCACCGAGCGTCTGCTCGGATCGGCCACCGCAGTGGCGCATCGCCTCGAGCGGGAAACCCGGGCGGAACTGCGGCTCCCGCTGGCCGTTGGCGTCGCCACCAACAAGTTGGTCAGCGAGGTCGCGGCCGCCGTGATCAAGCGGCACGCCGCCGAGGTCCACAGTGTCCCGCCGGGCACCGAGGCGGACTTCCTCGCCCCGGAACCGGTGGTGGTGCTGCCGACGCTCTCCGACCGCATGCGGATCCGCCTGGACGAGTATCAACTGGTATGGATCGGCGAGGTCGCGGCGGTGGGTGAGCGGCCGCTGCGTCAGGTTTTCGGGCTCGCCGGACGGACGCTGCATCAGCACACCTGCGGCATCGATCATCGTCCGGTGCTGCCACCGGCTGTGCAGGCAGCCTGCCGGGTTGCCGTGGTGCTGGCCACGGACACCAACGATCGCGCGGCGCTGCGGGCGGTGCTGCGGACGCTGAACGACCGCCTGGGAGCCCGGCTCCGGCAGCGACAGCTTGCCGCCGGTGCGCTGACGCTGCTGGTGCGCTACAGCGATGATGTGGTGGCTCGCCGCACTCAGCGGGTGGCATACGGCACCCTCGATGCCGATCTCTGGCGCGCGGCCGGTGCGCTGCTCGACCTGCTGCTCACTCGGCGTCTGACCATCCGGAGTCTGGCCCTGCTCGCCGCTGATCTGCGCGACCCCGGTGGGCAGTGCGAACTCTGGCCCGACCTCGCCGTCCGGATGCGACCGACAGCCGTGGCCCTCCAGCAGGTCCGGGACGCGATCCGCTCTCCGGCCCGCCGATCATGAACGCGCTAGAGACCTGCAGCATCCGACCAGGTCAGCACCAGCTTGCCGAAGAGCTGGTTCTGCGCCATGACCTCGTGGGCCTCAGCCGCCGCCTCGAAGGGCAGCACCCGATCGACCACCGGACGCAGTTGTCCTGCCGCAATGGCTGGCAGCACCCGGGCGGCACAGTCGGCCACCAACGGTATCCGCTCCGGCAACGGACGACTCCGCATCACCGACCCGATGATCTCGAGGCGTCGCGCCAGCAGCGGCCGCAGATCGAGCGTGATTCCGGCCGCGCCCGTCAGCGCGCCGAGCGCGACCAGACGGCCACGCGGCGCGAGCAGACCAAGACTCGCCTCGAACACGGCGCGCCCGAGCGTGTCGATCACCAGATCGACCGGAGCGCCGACGCGGGTGGGCCAGGTCGGCTCGGTGGTCACCACACCGTGGGTCATGCCCAGTGCCGCCGCACGGGCGAGCTTGTCGGGGGAGCGGGACGTACCGATCACCGTGGCGCCCAGCCAGGCGGCGAGCTGGATCGCGGCAGTGCCGACACCCGACCCAGCCGCATGGACCAGCACGCGCTCACCGGCTTGCAAGCGGCCCCGCTGCGTCAGCGCATCCCAGGCGGTCAGAAAAGCCTCGGGCAGTGCGGCCGCTTCCGTCAACGACAGGCGCGCGGGCACGGCCAGCGCCTCGTCCGCAGCCACCGCCAGCACCTCCGCGTGACCGCCGCCACCGACCAGTCCCATCACCCGATCACCCACCTGCCAGCGCGTGACCGCGGGCCCGACGGCCATCACCGTGCCGGCGTATTCGAGTCCGGGAATGTCGGCGGGCCAGCCGGCCGGTGCCGGATAGTGTCCGGCCCGCTGCAGCAGATCCGCCCGGTTGAGCCCCGCGGCCGCAACCTGCACCAGGATCCCGCCCGCCGGAACGGTCGGTGCGGGACGATCGGCGAGTTGCATCCCGCCATGGCGGTCGTAGACGAGTGCACGCATGGGGGAACGATAGAGCCTTCCACGGCGGGAATCGAGCGGTGGGATGGCATGCTCCAGACGTCGCACCCTGAACCAGCGCAGTCCACATCACCCCGTGGCGATTGGCCACGCGCATGATGTATACTGGAAACTTCAGTCACCCATGAACGTCAACCCGGGAGCCGCCATGCGCCCTGCCCGTCTCATTTCGTTCCTGACCCTCCTCAGCTTCGCAGCTTGTGGCGGTGGTGGTAGGTTTGGGTTGAATTATTTTATTGATAACAAT
>CAYQXR010000083.1:0-6577 GCA_964421625.1 uncultured Gemmatimonadaceae bacterium
AATCGCAGTAGGAGCAGCGCCGGGCACAGAACGGGACATGCAGATAGAGGTGCATTGGGGGGGAAAATAGCAGCACCCCATGGGGAATGCGGTCAATTGCGTCGAAAGGTATGCCCCGCCGACTGGATCACCAGACCCCCGAGTTCCAGCCCCGAGAGCAACCCGAGGGTGATGCCTGCGGGCAAGCCGATGTCGAGGAGCAGTTCGTCCAGATGGCGCGGTTCCGCCGTCAGCGCCTGGTAGACGCGGGCCTCCTCCGCCGAGAGATTGGCGGGAGGTGGGCGCACGGCGGGGGACGCCGCGGGCGGTGTCACCCCGAAATGGCGCAGCAGGTCCTCGGGATCGAGCAGCGGCTCGGCGCCATCGCGCAGCAGAATATTGGTGCCCCAGGAGGTGGTGGCGGTGATCGGCCCGGGTACCGCCATCACGGTGCGGCCCTGCTCGAGTGCGGCGCCCACCGTAATCATGGTCCCCGAGCGCTGGGCCGCTTCGATCACCACCAGCACCCGGGCCAGGCCGGAAATCAGCCGGTTGCGGCGGGGGAAGGCCCCGGCGTGCGGCAGGGCCTCCGGCGGGTATTCCGTCAGCAGGGCGCCGTGACGCTCGACCTCCTGGTAGAGACGGTGATTGCCGCGCGGGTACACCTGATCCAGCCCGCAGCCCAGCACTCCCACGGTGGCGCCGCCGACATCGAGCACGGCCTGATGCGCCTCAGCGTCGAGGCCGCGGGCCATGCCACTCACCACCACGATGCCGGCCTGCGCGGCTGCTGTGGCCAGTCGGCGGGCCACCTCACGGCCGTAGACGGAGTGATCCCGCGAGCCCACAATGGCCACCGCCGGTTGATGCAGCAGCGGCACCTGACCCCGGGCATACAGCAGGACGGGCGGATCGGGAATCGAGCGCAGCGCTGCCGGGAAGGCATCGTCGGATGGGATCAGCACCGCGATGCCTCGGTCCGTCAGATCGGCCAGCCAACGTTCGGAATCCTGGAGGGCCCGTGCTCCTTGGCGTCCGAGGGTCGCGACGGACGCAGACACCCCCTCTAAAAACGCGACCGGCGCCTCGAGGACGCCGGTCGCTGATTGACAGTGGGAGAGCAGCGCCGCCAGGCGCCTGGGGCCGATGCCGGGGGTCCGTGCCAGCGACACCCAGGCCAGGCGCTCTTCAGTCGTCATGGGCCTCCGCCTGACGCGGCCCCTGGACGCTCTGCCACAACAGTTCCTTGAGCGCGTCGATGCCGAGACCGGCCACGCTGGAGATGACGTGAATGGCGAGGGCGTCGGGGGCATCGAGGGTGGGTGGGTCCGCGTCGGCAGGGAGCAGATCGGCCTTGCTCAGCACCACCAGGTGCGGACGGGCCGCCAGGATGGGTGAGTGCAAGGCCACCTCGCGCCGCAGCTTCTGGTAGACCCCCTGCGGGTCCTCGCTCTCCAGCGGGATGAGGTACAGCAGGATCCTGGTCCGCTCCACATGCTGCAAAAACTGGAGCCCCAGTCCCTTCCCCTGATGCGCGCCTTCGATAATGCCCGGAATGTCGGCGACCACCACCGTGCGCGACCCGGAGAGCTGCACCACACCCAGATTCGGCACCAGCGTGGTGAAGGGATAGTCCGCGACCTTGGGCCGAGCGGCACTGACGACAGACAGCAGCGTGCTCTTGCCGGCGTTGGGCTCACCCACGAGGCCGACATCGGCAATGAGTTTGAGCACTAGCCGCAGCGCGCGCCGTTCGCCGGAGGTGCCGGGTTCGCATTCGCGTGGAGCCTGATGCGTCGCGGTGGCGAAGTGCGTGTTGCCCCGTCCGCCCCGACCGCCGCGGGCAACCAACAGGGTGTCGCCGGACTCGACCACTTCCCCGATGACCGCCCCGGTCTCCTGGTCCTCGACGACGGTGCCCGGCGGCACCGGCAGGAAGAGATCGTCGGCGGTGGCGCCGGTCTTCTGCTTGCCCTTGCCGTGGCCCCCAGGCTGAGCCGTCCAGTGGTTGCGGTAGGAGTAGTCCAGCAGCGTGGTGAGGTTGGACTCGGCCCGCACGTAGACGCTGCCGCCATGCCCGCCGTCGCCACCGTCGGGACCACCCTTGGGGCGGAACTTGAACCGCGCGAACGACGACGACCCGCTGCCGCCGTCACCTGCGGCAATCTGTACCACCACTCGATCGACGAAGCTCATGCGAGGGGACTCCAGGCGTCACGGATATGCTCCCAGCGATCCTTGACACTCTTCCAGTCATCGTAGGAGAGGAACGGGTTGACCAGACCCAGCGTGGCCTCGATCTCGGCGAAGGTGGCCCCGGCATGCAGCGCGCCGCGCAGATGCGAGTGAAGCTGCCGCGGGGTGTTGAGCACCGCCGTCTGCACGATGGTGCAGAGTTCGCGGCGCTTGAGATCCAGCCCCGGGCGCGACATGGTCCGGCCGTAGGCCTCGGTGATCATCCAGGCATCGAAGGCGGGATGCAGCCCGCGGATGCTCTCGCGCAGACGGGTGAAGTTGTCGCCGTAGACCACCCGGCAGGTGGCCTCACCGCGCGTGGTCCACTCCGGCCAGACCGCGTAGTCGAGATCCCCGGTGGCCTCGGGCGTGGCGACACCGGCCACTTTGCGCCACTGGCTTGCGGCGGTCAGGGCCCTCGGCCACCCGGCGATCAGCGCCGACTGCAGCAGCAGTTCCTCCACCCAGAGGGCTGGAACCTCCCGCTGTACCGCCTCCTGCATCTGGTCGCGCAGATCGCCGTCCTCTCCCTGGGCAATGGCCGCCGCGAGTTCAATCAGGCCGATGGTGGCACTGTCGAGCACGGCATGGTCAGTCATGGTATCCCCTTGATGGTGAGGCGCGGACCGGATGGGAACGCAGCGTGGTCAGGAAAAACGCAGGCCACCGGTCACCCGGTAGTGGCCGGTCACCTGACCCCGCGTGTTGCTGATCGCGGGCTCGATCCACGGCGTGAGGGCCGCCGTCGGCCACTCCCCACCGGGCGCAAGCGCCTCGACCACCTGCCGGATGGTGGCCACCAGCGCGATGGCGGCCGAGCGCATGTCGCCGTCGAGCACCTTGAGGGCGAGCCCGACACCCAGCCCGGGCAGCGCGGCGCAGAACACCCCTTCGGCCCCGGCCTTGGCCAGGACGCGACCCGGCCAGCTCGCCATCAGCACGCTGTCGAGACGATCGGTCCCGGCCACCATCAAGGGTTCGCTCATCATGGCCTGGCGCAGGGCGGTGGCACCCGGCTCCTGACTGGCCCCGAGGCGGGCATAGGCCAGCGCCATGGCACGGAGTGGCAGGGCCACGGCGGCGGCAGTGCAGCCGTCGACGCCCCACTGGAGGTCGGCTTCAGGCAGCCCGCTCCACCGGGCGATGGAGGCCGACACGGCATCCTGCACCGGGTGCCCCAGCACCTCGTAGCCGGCGATCGGCCAGTCATGCAGGCGCCCCTGGGCCAGCAGCGCCGCATGCTTGCCCGAGCAGTTGCTCCAGAGCGGACCAGGGTGCACGGCCGTGCGGATCATCTCTTCTGCCACGCGAGAGGACAGCGACGGATGCCCGCCGCAGGCCAGGGCCTCCTCGGAAAGATCCAGTGCGGCAAGCCAGCGCGCAGCCACCTCGCGATGCATGGGTTCGGCGTTGTGCGAGCCGCAGGCCAGCGCCAGCATCTGGCGGTCGATGGGCCAGCGGTCGAGCCCGCCCTGCTCCACCAGAGGCAGCACCTGGAACGGCTTGGCGGCCGAACGCCAGAACGTGGTGCCGGGCACACCGCTGGTGGCCAGCACGGTGCCGTCGGCAGCCACCACGGCAGCAGTCACCGGGTGGGTCGACTCGATCAGCGGGCCACGGGTGGCCACCACCATCAGGGAGTCCATGCGCGCCCAAGATACCCGCTCCCACTCGCGCGCGTCATCCCCGACGGGATACCTTCGAGCATGATTCGCGCTCTCCTGATGGTGACCCTGGCGTGTCTCGGCCTGATCCGGCCCGCAGATGCGGCCGCGCAGGGCTCACCCTACGTCCCGCTGGACGACCCGGCCCTGCCGCTGTTCGAGCACCTGGTCGCCCGGGGCAGCGTTGCGGACCCGTCGCCCTTTCTGCGCCCCTTCCGCCGCCAGGATGCCGTCCGCGTGCTGCGCGAGGCCACCGGTGATACCGCCACCGTGCGCGCCCTGCTCGAGCGCTGGACCACCGCCGATTCGCTCTGGGAAGTCAGCGGCCGCCTGGGCGGCGAGCGCCACACCTCCGGCCGACGCGACTTCCTCCAGCCCGCTGGTGAGAGCGGCTGGCGCCTGTATGGTGACCTACGACTCGGCGCGTCCATCGCGGGCCTCGTGCTGGTCACTCGACCGGCCATCGACATGCGGGCCTCCCGTGACCCGGACTGGACCGGTGCACGAGGTGCGGTGGACCTGGTCTGCTGCCGCTGGCGCTTTCCCGAAGCCTATCTGAGCTGGCAGCCCGGTGTGTTCCGACTCACCTACGGACAGGTCGGCCGGAACTGGGGCCCGGTCGGGCTCCCCGGGATCGCCCTGAGCGACGTGGCCTATCCGCGCAACGAGATCGCCCTGGAAGTGCGGACGCGGGACATCCACCTGCTGTCGACCCTGTCCCAGCTCAGCGACACCCGCACCCCGCAGGATGAGGTGATCCACCGCTACCACGCCACCACCACCCTCGGCGTCCGCCTCAGCGAACGGGTCCACCTGGCTGGCTGGCAGGCCGTGGTGGCCCAGGGACGTGACCGCGAACTGGAGGGCCCCTTCCGGAACCCGCTGGTGCTGCTGCCACTGGCCAACCAGTACGGCATGGGCGATGTGGGGAACAACGTGATGGTCGGTCTCCAGGCGAGCTGGCGTCCGGGGCCCCATACTCTCCAGGCGGAACTGGTGCTGGACGACTTCATCCAGCACGACCGGGAGAATCACCCGGACCGCTACGCCATAACCCTGGCCGCCACGGGACCGGCACCCGCGGGCACCGCGTGGCGGCTGCTGTATACCAGGGCCTCATCGCTGGCCTTCCGGACCAGCAATCCGGATGAGAACTTCACCGAGCGCGGCGTGGGCCTCGGGCGGTCCCGGGCCGACAACGAGCAACTCACCCTGGCCCTCACCCGCCCGTTGGCAGGTGATCTCCTGGCGGGAGTCGACCTGACCCTGCTCCGCCAGGGCGAAGGGCGTCTGACCGATCCCGTCCGGGCGGTGCTCCCGCTGCGGGGTATCTTTCTGGGCGCCATTGAGCGGACCATCCGGGTGGCAGGACGCGCCAGCGGCCACGTGGGGCCGCTCTCCCTCCAAGGCGAACTGGGAGCAAACCGGGTGACCAACGCGGACCATCGCCCTGGAGAGGGCCGGACAACCCTCGAAGGCCGCCTGACCGGCCTGCTGACCATCGGAACATCCGGGAGGCTGCGGTGACCAATACCATCGCACCGCTCACGCGGCCACGGCTGGAAGCCCTCCTCGATGGCATGGCCCGGGTCCGCCTGCTGGTGGTGGGCGACCTGATGCTGGACCGCTACCTGGTGGGCGAAGCCGACCGGATCTCGCCGGAAGCACCCGTCCCCGTGGTCCAGGTGTCCGACGAGTGGACCGTCCCGGGCGGGGCCGCCAACGTCGCGGCCAACGGGGTCACCTTGGGCGCCACCGTCCACCTGCTGGGCACCATTGGCGACGACCAGGCCGGCAGAACCCTCCAGGAGGCCCTGGAGAGCCTGGGGATCCGCACCACCGGCCTGCTGACGATCCCCGGGCGCCCCACCACCACCAAGACCCGCCTGGTCGCCCGCGGACAGCAGGTGGTCCGCATCGACCGCGAAGTGACCACACCACTGGGCGCCGAGGACCGCCAGCGCCTGCTCGCCAGCGCGGAGGCAATGCTCGATGCGGTCGACGGCCTGATCCTCGAAGACTACGACAAGGGGGCGCTGGACCAGGAGAGTATCAGCAGCCTGATCGCCTCGGCGCGGACTCGCCAGCTCCCAGTGATCGTTGACCCCAAGATCAGGAATGTTTTCCACACAGCCGGCGCCACCCTCCTCAAGCCCAACCGACGCGAGCTGGAGACCGCACTCCCCCACCTGGATCCCACGGACCCAGCCGACTTGCTGGAGGCCAGGCGCCGCCTCGGGGTCGACTACCTGCTGGTGACCCTGGGCGCGGAGGGCATGGCACTCGCCTCCAGCGAAGCGGTGTGGAAAACTCCCAGCATCGCCCGCGATGTGTTTGACGTCTCAGGTGCCGGCGATACCGTCACCGCGTGGGCCGCAGCCGCCCTGGCTGCCCGCGCAACCGCCCCGGAAGCCGCCTGGATTGCCAACCTCGCCGCCTCGGTGGAAGTGGGCAAGCGCGGCACCGCCACAGTGTCGCAAGCCGAAGTACTGCAACGATCTACCGGGTTATCCACAGGGATTGGTCGGTAGCCATGCCCGGGCAGCAACAGAGCCGCGATCCGATGAGGACCGCGGCTCTGTGCTTGACCTTTCCGAACCAGCCCGGGAGGCTCCACTCGCTGACTGGCTCGGCGATCCTGAACCATCTGACGAGATAGTCCGGACCGATGGGCGATGAGGGACTTGAACCCCCGACCT
>CAYQXR010000084.1:0-6453 GCA_964421625.1 uncultured Gemmatimonadaceae bacterium
ATGGCGAGCCTGTTGCGTTGACAGCTTGAATCCACCGCGACTTTAGTCGCGCGGCAGGCACCAGCCGTCGCTGCGTGTTGAGATGTCGCGCGGCAGGCCCGAATCGTTGCCGTTCGTTGAGATGTCGAGAGGCAACGCACCACCCCTACGGCCACGGATGCCGCCGCAGACGATCCTCGCCCTTGCTGTTCCGCTGCACCACGTACACGGTCCCCGTGCCGAAGCCCACGATTCGCTCATCCACCGGCAGCACCAGCGTGTGGCGCAGGGCACCCTGGCGGTCGATCACGTCGTAGCGGGTGCCGGGAAACGCCAGCGTCGGTGTGATCCGCACCAGCACCAGGCTGTCAGGGGTTGCAAGAACCTGAGCCGTATGAAGAGTGTTGCTTGGGAGGGTTCCCTTGGTAGAGAAGCGGGGAATTGTTGTCGGATACTCGTGGACCCACCGTGGATCACGGGTTACAGGTCGCTCCTTCTTGGCCGCCAACTCGGCCCCAACCAACGGCACCGCTGGGATGGCAATGGGCTTGCCCTCGTCCCATCCACTGGTCGGGTTCCACCAGTCGACACGATATGGAGTCACCCGGACCACTGCCACCCAGCCGTCCGGCGCGACAGACGCCTTCTCATTCACTTGGAAGGGATCAAGGGGAGTCCCCGGAGGATCGGAGGGTTTGGCCGAACGTGCCTTGAGCAGAGTGGTCAGGGAATCGGCCGTACGACCCGCCAGCAGGGGGACTCGAAGGAGTACCCCGAGTGTGTCGGGAAGACCCGTTGGCCGCAGGTTCAGGCCAATCGTGTGGATCTCCAACAAGGTATGCCCAAGTCGGTCCGGAATCATCGATGGCATGATCGGGTACCCGAGGAACGGCGACCCGGGTATCGCCACCAAACGGACCCCATCCAGTATCCCCAACCAGCCGACTGCGGAATCAAACAACAGAGTGGAATCCCCCTGAAGCGCCGAGATTGTGGGACTCACTCCTGGGGGAACCTCCTCTGGCCTGGTCCCTCGACGGACCTCGTTCCGGACCTGATTCTTGTCCAGATCGGCCACCACCACTCGCCGAGCACTGGGATCAGAGATCAGCACCCGACCATCCCCTAGCTCGCGGACACTGGAGATGCGTACAAAGGCCTCGCGCAGGGACGCGGTCGGTGGCTTCAGGGTGACCGTGGGGATCTCCTGAGCAGGCAGCATCGCTCCGGGCAACGAAGTCAGCACCAGTGTGATGATCAGTATGACGATGCGACTGCGAGTTGGCATCCGACCCTCCATGGTCCCCTCCGGGCGGTGGTCTCGACTCTGTGGGATGGCGCCCCAGGACCCCGGGGCACCCCAAAGAGTACCCCCGGTCAGGGCCGGGTCGCAACGCCCCACGCGAGCTCGCGGCGGCGGATCTGCGGGGACAATCCCACTTGCCGCGCGACATCCCAAGGGGTGGGGAGTCTCGCGCCCGTTCGCGGCTGAAGCCGCGGCTCGGCGGTCACGCCCGCTGCGCGGGCGTTTAGGGGCTGAAGCCCCGAGTCGATCGTCTGGCGAGATTGTACCAACGCGATCACACCGCGGCTTCAGCCGCTCAGAACTCGCGCAGCGAGTTCAACCTGCCGAGCCGCGACTGTAGTCGCGCGGCAGGCACCAGCCGTCGCTGCTTATTGGGATGTCGCGCAACAACCACGATCATCGCGAGTCGCTTCAGGGGGCGCAGCCCCCCCTCACCCCCGTGCCGACACCAGCCTTGCCGCCTCGGCCGCAAGCAGGCGATAGAGTTCGCGCGTAGAAGCATCCAGCGTCGCCAGATGCGTGGCCACCGTTCCCTGATCGCCGCGGGCGATGGGGCCGGTCAGAATTGCACCGGGCGAACGGACCGCCAATTGGGCAACGGTTTCGCGCATCAGGGGCGCAAAGAGTTCGCGCGCTTCCTGTGGTGGAATACCCGCTTCACCGGCCAGCCGCTGTGCCACAGCGGCCAGCACCACCAGATAGTTGGCGGCAAACACGGCGGCGGCATGGTATTTCACTTTGCCGCCGGCACCGATTTCGACCACCGGACGCAGTCCGAGTCTGGTCGCCAGCGCGCGCGCGGCCGCTACCGCAGCCGGATCCCCCTCCACGACGGCCGGACTGCCATGCAGGCGCTCCGGGTTGCCGCTGGGATCAGGGAAGCTCTGCAGGGGATGGAACGAGCCCAGCGCCACGCCGTGACGCCGCAGCGGAGACAGCACTTCGCGGTCATGCATTCCCGAACAGTGCAGCACCACCTGATCGGCACGCCACCCGTCGCGGGTGGCCAGCTCCGTCGCCACGGCATGGATCGCATCGTCGGGAACGGCCAGCAGGATCACGGCGGCCTCCCGCAGGGCGACCTCCCGATCTGCTGCGACGGCCAGTCCGTCGGGGAACGCCCGTGCACTCCCGTCCGCCCGGGTCAGCAGGTGGACGGTGATTTCGTCTCGGCGCAGCGCACGCGCCAAGGTGAGGCCGACCCGGCCGCTGCCCAGAATGGTGACGACCATTACCGGTCCTTCGGCAGCAGGTCGAAGAGCGAAGCCGGTGAGGTTCCCTGCCGCAACAACTGCATCGCGGCCTTGACTTGGGCATCGTGCATCGACACCCGGCGCGACCGGGCTGCACGGTCGAACACGTACAGCGAGATCTCGTACGCGAGCTGCTCGTTGACCAGGGAGCGCCCGCCCTCGATCTGCTCCGGCGTCAGCGTCATCCCCTTGGCGGCGAGCCGATCGAAGACACTCTGCACCATCACGGGCGTGACCTCGAAGTCCCGCGAGGTGATGGCCTTGCGTTCCTTCAGATCGAGCGCCGTGGCGAGCAGGGCGTCGCGGTAGATCTCCAGCTTGGGCGTGACGGCGCGCCAGAAGGTCTGCTCCGGCGTGGACATGGTGTCGGCCCGGACAATCATGTCCGGCACCACTCCACCGCCACCGTAGACCGCGCGCCCGCTGATCGACCGGAACACCGGACGGTCCCGCGTGGTGGTGTCACGCCCCGAGGCCTCAAGCACGGCCTGCTCGATCTGCGACCCCTCGTTCCGCACGGTCCGCTGAATGGTCCGCCCGCTCGGCGTATACCACCGACCGGTGGTGAGCTTGAGCGCGCGATCAGTGCCTTCCAGCGGGATCAGCGACTGCACCAGACCCTTCCCGAAGGTAGCATTGCCGAGCACCACGGCCCGGTCGTTGTCCTGGAGGGCCCCCGCGATGATCTCGGCGGCCGAGGCGGAGAACTCGTTCACCAGCACCACGATGGGCATCTCCGGCCACGCCTGCTTCAGCGAGGCGGTGAAATCGCGGTTCATGTCGGACATCCGTCCCTTGGTGCTGACCACACCCTGCCCCGGCTCCAGGAACAGCTCCGCCACCTCGATGCCCTGCTCCAGCAGACCACCGGGATTCTGCCGCAGATCGAACACCAGCTTGCGCATGCCCATGGCGCGCAGCGCGGTGATCTCACGGCGCAGTTCGTCGGTCGACTCCTCACTCACCGTGGTGAGGTAGATGTAGCCGATGTCCCCGTCGAGCATGGTCCCCGGCTGCACCGACGAGAAGTGGATGACCTCGCGGGTGAGCGTGAGCGGAATCAGCGCACTGTACCCCGGGCGCTGGATGCGGATCGACACCTTGCTGCCGGCCGGGCCCCGCAGGGTCTTCACGGCGGAGTCCTGTGACAGGCCCTGGGTCGTCTTGCCGTCCACTTCGACGATCTGGTCCCCGGCCTCGATCCCGGCGCGTTCCGCCGGGGTCTGCGGCAGCGGCGCCACGATGGTGATCCAGCCGTCGCGCACGTCGATCTGCATGCCGAGACCGCCGTAGTTACCGGTAGTCTGTTCGGTGATGCGCTTGAGATCCGGGGGCGGCATGACCTCGGAGTAGGGATCGTTCAGCGAGGCGACCAGTCCCTCGGCCGCCCGCAGGTACGCCGAGTCGAGCGGAATCGAGTCGACGTAGAACCGGGTGACATACTGGAGCACGTCCATCAGGACGCGCGGTCCGGCCGGCGAGATGGCCGCGTTGGCCCCCTGCAAATACCAGGCACCGCTCGCGACGACTCCCCCGAACAGGGCCATCGTCATCAGCCATGGCTTCTTGGTCACTTCCCCCTCCTTGCAACAGTCTGCCCTGCCCAGGATCCGGTGCCGCAGCCACGCCAGGCGCTGCGACCAGGACTGGTCAGAGCGTAATGATTCCGCTGGTCGCGCCCCGCTCGATGCCTTCGCCGATCGACTGATTCACGCGCTGCATGAGTTTGTCGACGTTGGTCCGGGCCACCACATAGGCCTGACCCACCGGCGACATGTCGAAGGCACGGAGCTGGGTCTCGTAGGCCTGGGCCTGCTCCTCGTTCGGCGACTGCCCCTGGGCCACCATCGCCTCGAACTCGCGGGTAAGCCGCGCAACCGTCTCCAGCGCCTGCTGCGCCTCCGGATCGTCGCGCACCGTCTGCTCGGCGCGCCGCAGCGCCTGATATTCGTTGGACTGTCCGATCAGCCGCCCCAGCTCCTGCGCCTTGTCGTCGATCATTGTTCTCCCCATTGCGCCACCACCGTCCGGGGGCGGCCAAAAAGATCGTCGTGTACGGCAACGGCACGCCATCCCAGCGTCGTCGCCAGATCCATGACTTCCTGCGGGCGCCGGGCGTCGATCTCGACAACCAGCCACCCGCCTCCCACCATCACCTGCCGGGCCTCATCGAAGAGCCGCCGCGTGGCAGTCAACCCGTCGAGACCCGAGACCAGCGCCAGGGACGGCTCGTGGTCCCGCACCGCAGGATCCAGAGAATCATACTCCCCTGCGGTCAGATAGGGAGGGTTGGAGACGAGCAGGTCGACCCGCTCGCCAGCGGCCACCAGCGGCGCCACCAGATCCCCTTCCCGCCAGTCGATCGTCAGGCCCGTCAGCGCGGCGTTGTCGCGGGCCAGTGCCAGCGCCTCCGGCGACAGATCGACCCCGATCACCCGGTCGAACTCCCCCTCCATCTGCAGTGCCAGGGCGATGGCTCCGCTACCGGTCCCGATGTCGGCCGCCACGCCGTGGCGTACCAGACCCAGGGCGTGTTCCACCACCCCCTCGGTCTCGGGTCGGGGAATGAGCCCCCTGGGGTCGGATCGCAGCGTCAGATGCCGGAACCCGGCCCAGCCGGTCACATGGGCCAGCGGTGCCCCCGCGATCAGCCGCTCCAGATCGGTCGCAACGCGTCCCTGCTGCGCCTCCGTGGGCGTCTCATCGGCGGCCAGCAGGAGGTCGGCGACACTCCCGCCGTGGCGGGCAGCCAGCAGCGCGAGCGCCTGGCGCCTCGGTTCCGCGTGGCCCGCCTCACGAAGCCGGGCGGTGGCATCAGTGGCGAGCGCGCGCCAGGTCGTTGCAGTCGCAGCCACCGCGGTCACTCCTCGTCCCCGGCCGAGGATTCGCGGGCGGCGAGCCGCAGCGCCTCGATGATCTCGTCGAGTCGGCCATCCATCACATCGGCCAGGTTGTGGACCGAGAAGTTGATGCGGTGGTCGGTCACCCGGCTCTGCGGAAAGTTCCAGGTCCGGATCTTCCCCGAGCGGTCGCCGGTGCCGACCATCGCCCGCCGAGTCGCGGATCGGGCCGCCTCCTGCTCGGCGATCATTCGGTCGAGCAGTCGAGCGCGCAGCACCTCCATGGCCTTGACCTTGTTCTGGAGCTGCGACTTCTGATCCTGCTGCGACACGACGATACCGGTCGGCAGATGGGTGATCCGCACGGCTGAATCCGTGGTATTGACGCTCTGGCCGCCCGGCCCAGACGAGCGGAAGACATCGATGCGGAGGTCGGCCGGATCGATGCGGACATCGACCTCCTCTGCCTCCGGGAGCACCGCAACCGTCGCCGCCGAGGTGTGCAGCCGCCCCTGGGCCTCGGTGGCCGGGACGCGCTGGACCCGATGCACCCCTGACTCGTGCCGCAGCAGCCCGAAGGCTCCCTCGCCCCGCACGGCGACCACGGCGTCCTTCACGCCGCCGACGGCCCCCGCCTGGACCTCCATCGGCTCCACCCGCATGCCGCGCCGCTCGGCGAACCGCGTGTACATCCGGAGCAGCTCCCCGGCGAACAGCGCGGCCTCATCGCCGCCCGTCCCGGCCCGGATCTCGAGAATCACGTCGCGGTCGTCATGCGGGTCGCGCGGCAGCAGCAACTCGACCAGGGTGGCTTCGAGCTGCTGGATCGCTTCGGGCAGACGGGCCAGGTCGGCGCGCGCCAGCTCGGCAAGGTCGGCATCGCCGGTGTCGAGAATCTCGCGGGCATCGCGCAGTTCGGCGCGGGCCCGTTCCAGTTGTTGGTGGGTGCGGACGATAGGACTGAGCCGGGCGTACTCCCGGCCCAGAGCCTTCAGGCGACCTGGTTCAGCCGCGATGGCGGGATCGGCCAGCTCCCGCGAGACCTGCTCCGCCCGCGCGAGCGCCTGGCGGAGCC
>CAYQXR010000085.1:0-6272 GCA_964421625.1 uncultured Gemmatimonadaceae bacterium
ATGTTCTTCCAGATCGCGACTGGCTACGCCGGCGTCTGGTACGATGTCGATCCGTTCGATCAGCCCGGCGTCGAACTCGGCAAGGTGCTGACCCGCGAGGCCATGCAGCAGGGGTAGCTGTCCGGCGCATCCCGCGCACCAAGCAGGAAGGGGTCAACCATGGTTGACCCCTTCGCACATCACTCTGACGACACCACCTCAGTCACTCAGTCGCGACTCAGCAGATAGGTCCGCCGCTGCTCGGCGAAGGAACGCAGCGTGGCCACACCCTGGTCGAAGGCCTCGGTCGTGCCGAGCTTTCGGGTATCCGTGCGCGCCACTGGCGCGATCAGATCGTGGTGCTTCTGGACCATCGGCCCCAGCGTGCCCCAGTCCAGCCAACGGGTGGCGATATCCCGGACATGGCTGAGGTAGCGCTCACGGAGCGCGGGGACGGCGAGGAGCTTGGTGCGCAGCGCCTTGGCGGGGTCGTCCAAGCCCACCAGCGGATCCAGCGTCACCGTGCCGGCCATCATCCCGCCACGGCCGGGACCACCCCCGCCGCGACCGGGCGCGCCCCCACCGCCCCGACCCGGAGGGCCGCCCATCTGGGCTCCCTGTCCGCCCGGAGGTCCACCGCGCATGCCACCCTGTCCACCCGCCATGCCCGGCGGGCCGGCCGCCATGCCGCGGCCGCCACCCATGGGGAAGGTCTCATTGGCGTCGTGCGGCAGCACGTGGAACCGCCCCGTGGTGTCCTGGTAGATGCTGTAGTCGCTGGCCCGGCTCCAGAAGCCGTCGTTGTTGACCAGCGCCACATCCAGCGCCAGGAACTTGAGCGCCCCGTCCACATCGAGGATGGGCGCCAGCGCGGCCTCCAGTTGCTCCGGTGGCGTCGTGTTGAGCACCCTGGTCAGGTTGATCAGGGCATCCCACGACTTGGCGTCGTCCTTGGACTTGATCTCGTAGGTGTTGCGGTAGGCCGCGGGATCATTGCCGAGATACTCGAGGCCGCCGCGGCCACCGGGGCTGCCGGTCACCTTCCAGCGCCCCCCTGCCGTCGTGCCGAAGTTGTCGCGCGCGAAGTCCTTGTTGAACTGCTCCAGCGCCGTGTAGATCCCCCAGCTCTCGCCGTTGATCACCACCCGGACGAAGTTCGCCTTCAGCGCCGGCAGGTAGTTCCGGGCAATCTGGTAGAAGAGCACCGTCCGGAGCAGGGTCGGGTCGTCGTTGGCGTTGAGCAGGTTGATGGTGCGGTAGCCCATCACATCCTGGTCCCCGTGCAGGAAGTCGACCGACAGGTTGAGCGAGTGCTTCAGTCCCGCCGGGACCATCATGAAGGACGAGGCGCCCCGGGTCCGGACCCCGACATCACGGTAGCTCTTCCCGTCGACCTGCATCGCCGCCGCGAGTTCGATATCGGTGTTGTTGAAGGCGATCAGCTCGGCCTGCCAGTTGTCGTCCTCGAAGGTGAGGAAGAGGGTGCGGAGTGTGCCGAGGTCGTAGAACGGAGTGGTCGCCGGACGCACGTCGGCCGGGGAGACCCGCGGCCCCGGCGTGACCTGGACGGCCGTCATTCCGCCACGCCCACCCCGGCCACGACCTCCCTGCCCTCCCGTGGCGGCGAGGCCGGCCATGGCCGCCTTCCGCTCCTCAGCATCGAGGACCTTGTTGCCGTCCCGGTCGTACTGGGCCATCACCTTGCGCGTGCCTGCCTGGGGCCCGCCCGGCCCACCGGGCCCACCGCCGAAGCCGCCGGGAAAGCCACCCTGGGCTGCCAGCGCTGCCGGGAGGGCCAGGGCTGCATAGAGGCTGATCCACTTCAGGTGCCTGGTCATGATGTCACTCCTGCAAGGGACATGTGGAGAGGCCATGGGACCGGTGAATCCGGTTTGGCAACGCCCCCCCTTCGAACCTGATACCCGGGTCACAGGGCAGACGTTTGCCGACGACAGCAGGTGGAGCACAGAACCAACGTCCACCGACCGATACTGGTAATGGTAACGAACGCGTCACGGAATCGCCGTGGCCCACCCGGAGGAGGGAGCGTGGCAGCGCTGTTGATGACGACGGGTGACCACTCGATTGCCTCGGCGGCAGCCTCCCTGGACGGGATTGCCCTGGACGAGGTCGGCGTTGCAGCACTCCTCGACCGGGTCGACACCAAGTTCCTCCTGCCCGCTGACCTGGTCCCGTTGCTCCTCGAAGAGGGGGCTGCGGACTACCGAGTCCTGACCATCGGCGGACAGCGGATCGCCCGGTACCGGACCACCTACTACGACACCCCCACCCTGGATGCCTACCGGGACCATTTCATTGGTCGGGCACCACGCTGGAAGGTCCGGATCAGGGACTATCTGGAGAGCGGTGTGGCCTTCCTCGAAATCAAGTGGAAGACCGCTCGGGGGCGCACGGTCAAGACCCGGGTTCCATGGGCCGGCTCGTGGGACACGGCTGTGGCCGCTCTCCGGCATGGCCCGTCGGCCGCCCTGGCAGCCCCCATTCCCTGGGACCAGTTGCAGCCCTCGATCCGCATCGACTACAACCGGCTGACCCTGGTCTCACGGTCCCGCGCCGAGCGGATCACCATCGACCTGCGCCTGGCCCTGCACAGCGGCGACGAGAGCGTGGTCTACCCGGCCATTGCCATCGCCGAAGTCAAGGAAGGCCGGGCATCACGCGGGGGGCTGGCGGCCACGCTGCGCGCCCATGGCATTCGTCCGGCCTCCCTCTCCAAGTACTGTCTTGGTGTGGCTCGGCTGCACGCCGACCGCGTCAAAACCAACGGCTATCGCCGCACCCTCGACCGCATGAACCGGATCGGAGGAGGAACCCATGTCGCTCCTGCAGATCGCTGACACCTCGCTGGGCATTCCCATGATCAGCGCCGACTGGGACCTCCCGGTCCGCCTCCTGGTCGACCTGGCCTGCGTGCTGATCCTGGTCCGGGGTATCTACTACGGCCGTCACCGTCGCGGCGAGCTGCTGTTCACGCTGATCGCCTTCAACCTGGTCATCTTCCTGGTTGCCTACCTGCTGAATGCGGTGGAGATGACCATGGGGGCGGCCTTTGGCCTGTTCGCCGTGTTCTCGATGCTGCGTTTCCGCACCGAGGAGATCGGTGTGGCCGACATGACCTACCTGTTCCTCTCCATCGCGCTGGGTCTGCTGATGGCGGTGACCCGGACGGGCTGGATCAGCCTGGCCATCATCGCAGTGACCCTCCTGGCGGGAGCAGCCATCCTGGAGACCCGCTGGTTCGCCCGCCGGGAGCGCAGCCATTCGGTCCTGTATGACAATCTCCCCCTGGTGGCCGCGAAGGATCAGGCGGCCCTGCTGGAGGATCTGCGCACCCGCACTGGCCTGCGCATCCACCGCGTTCATGTCCGAGAGATCGACCTGCTGAAGGATGTCGCCGAGCTGCGGGTGTATTTCTTCGAGGAGTAGGGGCGACCGGCTGGTCGCCCGTTCGTGGCGGGATCATTCCTGGCGTGACCATTCGTTGCGGGACCGTCCGTAGGGGCGACCGGCTGGTCGCCCGTTCCTGGCGCGATCATTCCTGCCGCGACCATTCCTGACGCGGTCATTCGTGGCGCGATCATTCCTGCTGTGACGGTTCGAAGGGGCGACCGGCTGGTCGCCCGTTCCTGGCGCGAACATTCCTGCCGCGCCCATTCGTAACGCGACCATTCCTGGCGCGACGGTTCGTAGGAGGGACCGGCTGGTCGCCCCTACAATCCCAACGAACAGGGGCATCCCGTGCCTGCCACGCGGCAACCGTTCATGCCGCGCGCCCACCGATAACGTGACCGGTCGTCCGTACACCCCCAACGACATCCATGATCAACACCGTCCATGATCGATGATTGGACGACCCCCCCAACGCACAACGGCCCCCCGGTTTCCCGGGGGGCCGCTGTGTAAGGCTGATCAGCTCAGCTCTTCCATCCAGAGATTAGTTCTGGACGGTCGAGAAGAGGCCGTAGCCCTGAGCATTCACGCCGACCACGCGGAACTGACGCGGAGTCGAGAAGTAGTTGGTGGTCCCACCAGCCGAAGTCGGGTTGGCGATCGCACCGTTGAACGTGAAGTCCCAGTACCGCTCATAGCCGTTGTCGCTACCAGACACCGTGCCCGTGCTCGTGGAGCAGCTCAGGCTGGCGCTGCTGGACGGCGAAACCGCCGGGACGCCGCAGGACTGCAGCATGACCCACTCGCCGTTCGAGTTGAGCGAGTACAGCTCGACCCGGGTGAACGTCGGGGTGGTGGTGCTGAGCGACTGGACCGCCCGGAAGTTGCGGGTAGTGCCAGAGCCGCCGAACGCCCGGAAGTTGATACCGGTGTCGACGCAGCTGGCCATGCCACTGGGGCGGGCGATGCCGCCGGCAGGGCAGGAGTGGCCCGCGCCCGGGTTGAAGTAGGTCACCGAGTAGCCGCCAACCGGAGGAGTCGACAGCGACAGCAGCGCCTGGACGTTCTCAGCCGAGACACCGGTCGACGCGTTGATCGAGTCGGACTTGGTGTTGTAGACGAACGAGCCGAAGACGTCGCGGACCGTCACACCAACCATGCTGGGCTTGGTGGCAGGCACGAAGCCGACAACCAGCGGATCCTGCGAGATCGGGTCACCAGCATAGAGCTGGTCCGTGCCGCAGGCAGCAGACGTGAGCGGGCCGGTCTGGTCGCCCGTACCAACGTTGGCGGTACCAGTGCAGGTCTCCTGAACATTCGCCGTGAAGGACGGAATGGTCAGGGTGTTGTTCTGGATCCCGATCACGCTGTTGTCGAACCGGTTCGCGATGTTCGGGAAGAAGCCCTGCGAGTTACCAGTGCCACCGAGTGCGAAGGTCCACACCAGGCCATTCGAAGGCGTCCCGGCGATGTCGCCGCGAGTCACGTTCGAGTAAACCAGGCGGAGCCGGGCGTCGATCACTTCCAGGTCATCCTGCGACTGGACGATGAAGTTCGCCGGGGCATTGGCCGTGTAGGTAGTCGGCGAGACGCCGATAACCTGCGGACGAGCCGGATCATACGCCATGGTGCGGCGGATGAACTGGTTCCCGGCAGCACCCGCCGCAGCGGTACAGGCAGTGGCCGGACCAGCAAGATGACTGAAGCTCTCGGTCTCCGGGCAGCCGGAGAGGTTACCGGCCTTGTCGACCACAAACACCGTGGTCGTGTAGTAGCCAGGCTGCACGTCCGCCATGGTAATGGCCGCACGACCGTTGGTCACATGGACCGACGGAACCATGAGCCAGCCGTCGAAGGTACCGAGCTGGAAGCCCTGGCCCGTCGAGGAGTAGATCGAGGAGGTAGTTCCGCTAGCCCCACCCTGCGCGAAGCGACGGGTGCGGAGGACCGACCGGGACAGACCGGACCGGTTGTCCTGGGCTTCGGCACGGACCGAGTCGGCAGTGCCCTCGGTGGCCGAGATGAAGCGCTCCTGCTCACCCGCAATCGTCGAGCTGGCGCCGTAGAGGCCGCTGAACGCAGCATAGGTCGTCGAGTCGTAGCTCGTCCCGCCGCCAGTGTACGTGCCGAGATCCGCCGGACCGTTGTAGGTCGGGCCGGAGGTGTACCGGATCTGCGGACGCGTCCGGTCGACACCGAAGGACGCGGTGACGCTGGAGTTGCCCGAGTTCAGGAGCAGGTCGGTCGCGGTGGCGCGGGCACGGTAGCCGTCAGGCGCCACGGTGCAGCCGGCCTCGCCGGTGATGCAGTTGGTGTTGGTCTCGTTCAGCGGCGCGCCGCCGTTGACGATGACCGTGGTGAAGCCGGTGCCGGTGCTCTGCGCCGAAGCGTAGGCCGTCCACGACGACTCCAGCGGGCCGACGCCGTTGTCGGTCACCTTGCCGGTGGTGCTCGGCATGAAGGTCCAGTTGGCGTTGACCCAGTTCCAGTTCTCGGAACCGTTGACCCGCGGCATCGCGATGGAAGCCGGCGTGCGGTAGTCGAGACGGAGCGAGTCCGGCGTCGGGTTGCCGATGGCCCAGAGGGCGTTCGGGATCAGACCGGTGGCCGGCATCGGGGTGTTGGCATTGTCCAGCGTGCCGGGGAGCACGATCACGTTGTCGCGATCGCCAGCCCAGTTGGCTTCCCACTCGTAGCCGGTGCAGCTCTGCGTTGCGCCACCGCTGACGTAGCCGAAGGTCTTGCGCCAAGGCCGGGTGGTCGGCACAGCACCGGTGCCCACATCGTTGGAGATGGTGCAGGTGCTGGCGGTGGAGGCCTGCCCGATGGTCCAGGCGACGGTGTTCACGTCGCGCGGGTTGCCGTTGGCCAGGGAGGTGTTG
>CAYQXR010000086.1:0-6061 GCA_964421625.1 uncultured Gemmatimonadaceae bacterium
GCATCCGCGGGAATGCTCAGTCCGGTGATCCCTCTCGCTCGCTCCAGATCACTCTTGCAGCCAGCAATCAGCGCAACGGCCAGCAGGCAGAGGGGGCGCACGGCGCGGATCACGGCCACATCGCCCAGTATTTTTTCTCGGATGACCTCTGAATCGCGACTAGGGCGACCACGACGGCCACCAGCCACGTGATGAAGATGAGGTCAGTCGCGCCATCGCTCGACGCTATTCACCGGCAAGCCGGAAGAAGGCCAGCACATAGCCGTCCGCATCGTGGACCTCGAAGCCCCACAGTCCATCATCGATGAACGACAGCGGCGCGACAAACGATGCGCCACGACCGGTCAGCTCCTCGGCGAGCATATCGGGGTTCTGTGTATAGATGTACGCATCCCAACGGGCCCAGGCGTGTCGCGTGTGATTCGGCTGGGCAACCACCTCTGGCGTGATGACCTTCAGCATGACCCCCACACCATCGCGGCTCACTCTGGCGTAGTACGGATCATCAGCCGGCCCCTGAAAGTCGATCTGAAAGCCCAGTCGGTCGCGGTAGTAGGCTACCGCCACTGACAGATCCTTCACGATGAAGCACGGACTGATTGCAGTGAGATTCCGTTCCATGACTGTTCCGCTCCCTGGCTGGGTCATACGCCGGCAGTTGACCGCCGCTTCGCCTCGGCGACTGCTCCGGCGATGAGTGATTCTAGCACCTTCAGGTCCAGATCGGCCAGTCGCTTGACGTACAGACAGGCCCTGCCCATCCGGTGCTTGCCGAGTCGGGCGAGCAGTTCCGCCTGACCTGGGTCGTCGACGCCGAGGTAGATGACCAGCTCCTTGGCACGGACCGCGAAGGCCGCCAACGGCGCCTCACCGCCGTGGCCACTGGCATATTGGTAACGGTACGTCCCATAGCCGACGATGCTCGGACCCCACATGTACGGCTGCTGCCGAGTGACCCGCTTGCAGATGGCCATGATGGCCTTGCAGTCCGTCAACTGCTCGGGAGTCGCCCGCGAGGCCAGGTACTCCTCGACACTCGCGCCGGTCGGTTTGGTCTTGTTCTCGGGCATGGGGGCTCCTGGCAGGTGGCGTATGCAGGTGCGATGGTCATGGCCCTTCAGGTGAGCAGGCGAGCCTTGAGTCGACGACTCACCACTCGGTGCGGCTCGCCCTTCCCCTTACTGATCTGTTGTTCGGCAATCTGAATGTCCCGCAGAAGGCCGGGGTCGCCCGACTGATCCATGGCTTCGGCGTCACCGTTGCCCGTGATCGCTGTGGGTAAGGCGTCGACTTTCTTCATGCTGAAGGCTACCAGTCTGCGGAGTCCCGGGCAACCAGCATCCCCCACGAGCTCGCGGCCGAAGGGGCGGCAAGCGGGATGCTCGCGGATCGGGAGTACGTTCGCACGCGTGATCGTGGCGGCGGCGAAGGCCACCCAGATCACTGCTGCCCGGCAAGTTGCAGCAGACCTGGGCAAAGTCCCCGCGCGTGACCGGTTGTCCCTGCGAGTCAGCCACAGTAATTTCAGCTTCCCCCCATCAGGAGCCTCCCATGACCTCTCGCCTGTCCGGATGGCTGGCCGGTGCTGCGCTGCTCTTCGCGACCATCACAGCCGCGACGGTCGATACGGCGCATGCCCAGGGTCGACCGCGCACCTTCACCCGCGCGGACTCGCTCCGTGGCTCGACCACCGCCCCGGCACGCACCTGGTGGGATGTGACGTACTACGACCTCCGTGTCGCCATCCGGACCACGGACAGCACCATCGCGGGCTCCAACGCGATCACCTACCGGGTCCTTCAGCCCGCAAGTGAACTGCAGATCGACCTGATGGAGCCACTCGTCGCGGACTCGTTCGTGCAGGACGGCCGCTCCCTGGACTACCGGCGCGACGGCGACGCCTACTTCGTCGCTCTCGCCGACACGCAGCGTACCGGCGCACTCCGCACCATCACTGCCTACTACCACGGGCGCCCGAAGCGCCTTCCCAGCGACGGCTTCCACTGGTCGGCTGACTCCCTCGGGCGCCCCTGGCTGATGACCATCGACCAGGGCGTCGGCGCGTCGATCTGGTGGCCGGTCAAGGACTCCTGGGCTGATGAGCCCGACTCACAGCGCACGGCGATCACCGTCCCCGATCCGCTGATTCAGGTCTCGCCGGGTCGCCTCCGCAGCACGACGCGCCACGACGACGGGACCACCACCTACGAGTATGTCTCCTCGGCGCCGATCAATGCCTACTCCGTCAACATCACGGCGGGCCACTTCGCCCACATCACCGGCACCTACGATGGCGAGGGCGGCGAACTGACGCTGGACTTCTACCCGCTCGACTACCACCTGTCCCCGGCACGGCGACAGTTCCTGCAGGTCCGCTCGATGCTCAAGTGCTACGAGCACTGGTTCGGGCCGTATCCCTGGTACGCCGACGGCTACAAGCTGATCGAGGCGCCCACCACCGGCATGGAGCACCAGACCGCGATCACCTACGGGAACAACTACGCCAACGGCTACCGCGGTCGAGACAATTCCGGCACCGGCCTCGGACTCGGCTGGGACTACATCATCATCCACGAGAGCGCGCACGAGTGGTTCGGCAACAGCATCACGGCCAGGGATCAGCGGGACATGTGGATCCAGGAGAGCTTCGCCACGTACGCCGAGGGGCTCTATACCGAATGCCTGTTCGGGAAGGCCTCGGGCGCGGAGTACATCATTGGTGGGCGGCGCGGCATCCGCAACGATGCGCCGATCCAGGCCGCGCACGCTGGTGTCGGCGCCCCGGGTTCGGGCGACCAGTACGCCAAGGGCAGCGCGATGCTGCACACCATCCGTCAGGTCGTCGGGAACGATGAGACGTGGCGGCAGACTCTGCGCGGTCTGAACGCGGAGTTCCGACACCGCATCGTGACTGGTGCAGAGGTGGAGGCGTACATCGCCACGCGCTCCGGCACCGACCTGGCGAAGGTGTTCGACCAGTATCTGCGCACCACCAAGGTCCCGGCGCTCGAGTACCACGTGAGCAACGGCATCCTGTCGTACCGATGGGCGGACGTGGTCCCGGGGTTCGCGATGCCGGTGCGGGTCAGGCTCTCCGGCGATGCGTACACGGTCATCAGGCCGACCGAAACGTGGCAGACGGTGCAGACGACTCTCGCCGACGACGCGGGCCTGCTGGTGGACCGGAACTACTACGTGGTGGTGAGGCGGGTGGAGGGGGAGGCGGGGCGGTGAGGGGGCTGCGGCTGCGGGGCTGGGCTAGCGGCGCGGTCGGGATGGGGCAGCAGACGCGGGCGGCCTGGAGGCCCTCGTGTTACCTGTAAGCGATTTGGTGACAATGACTTACGGCGTCGATTTGCGTAAGGTAATATTTATTACCTTACGGATAGCCTGCCAGGGGCGCCGGTAGCCACCTCGCCGGCGGCCACCGTTGCATAGCGTACGAATGGACTTCCGGTTGCCAGCGCGTCAGGGCATCAGGTCTGGCGAGACGCCAAGCTGGGCGACCACCATCCCATTCCGAAGCATTGCCAACTCGGCGTCTGCACCGGTGACGCCATTGTAGCGGCGGTGACGCAGGTTCGCGTGCCGCAGACTTGGATGCACGAGGGCAACGACCGTCGTTCGGTAACCGTCGATGCCGGGAACTGATACGCCTGCGCGTACAGGGCCGACCGAATCGAGATGCCGAAGACTCTTCCCTCGTGCCCATGACTCAAGCTCCGGGGAGATCCGCCCCAACGCCCGCGGGACGTGTACACCCAGCGAGAGCACAAGCGCCGGACGCTGGACGGCAAGCTGTTCGACCAGGAACGCCTCGCAGTGCGTGACGAACGCCGAGTCGGCGGCGCCAGGAAACGGCCCTGTCGTCGCGGTTCCGGCTCGGAGGCCCATGTAGAGGTTCGTGAAGAAGCACTGTTCAGGCGCGAGTCCTACTGCTGTGAACAGCCTCAGCAGGTTGCTCCACGTCGGCAGTGTCAGGCGTTCACCACCCGCCTGCCGCGACGCTTCGTATCCGGCTTCGGAATGGAAGTCGTGCCCGACCACCATCACGCCGTCGATCGGTAGCGGCGGCAAAGGACGCTCCGGTCCTGTACCCCAGAGCCCGAAACCGCCCGGGAAGAACGCAAGCCCGACGATGGGCTCCGGGACCGGCACGACCCCGTCGGGATACTTGCCAGGTGGGTGATGCCGCGCCCAGAGTGCTTCGACAGGATGCATAGGTTTGGATGGACTCTCTGCGTTGCGGCCGAGCATCGCAGCTCAGCGGCGCGAAGTCGGCTATGGGCTGTCCGCTGCAGCCGCCTGCTGGGCCCCGACATGCGCAATGAGGGAAGTGATAAGGTCCTCGACACGATGATGGATTGGAATTCCTACCGATTCGTCGATATCGAGTGGCCAGAGTTTTTCCAGAAGGACAAAGAACTGAGTTCCAACCCGAGCATCATCCCCAAACCCGGGCCAGTTGCTGCCGGTCATGACGACGAGGTAAAGTTGCGCGCTTGGAAAGTCCGACCTGAGCCTGGACTCTCGGCCTTCGAAGTCTTTGAGCCAACCGTCTCGATTCCATCCGAGCTGTGTCTTGCATTCGATGGCGGCAACAACTTCGGCGCCTCGCCAAATGGAGATGTCAGGGCGCATCGAGCCTTGCTTACGCACCGTGCTGCGCTCAGAGCTTACCGATAGACTTGGCGCGAGCTTTTCGAGTACGACGCGCAGATAGAAAGCGACAGCCTCAACAAAAAAGTCCGCCGCAGGGGCCGCGTAAACCTTGTCAAGCCCGGCTTTGACCAGGTCCTGTGCTACGAAGAACGACTTGAGGCGCAGCAGCACGGCGGAAGTGACTTCATCTTTGCTCAGATCAGGCTGGACAGCTCGCGCCGCCGCGAATGCCGCCTGAAGTTCGCGTCCGGGCGCTTCAACCGCCCGTCTGTAGTCGGAGTCAGCTTGCGAAAATGAAGTCATAGGCTTGCTGCCTAACGCCTTTCCAATCAGTCGCGAACTCGTTCGCCTGCGGCCTTGTCATGTTACGCCCCGCCCACCCCCGGCGAAGCCGTCCCGGAATCTACGGGCTCCGCCCAGCATCCGCCATTGCCGCCAAGGGCCAGGCCGTCCAGCAGCCAGCGCCAAACGCTAGCTTGGCCCCGAGACGCTCAGGTGATTCCGCTCGACACACGACGTACGATCTGCCACCCCGTTGGGGTACGCCGCAATTCCCAGGTTGCCCACTGGGCGAATGGGAAGATCGCGTTCCTGGAGGCGTTCCAGTAACTGCACCGGACCATCACGGTCACGAACCGCTGCTCGGAAGTCGTGCTCGTGGAATCCCTGACCGTTACCCGGTATCCGGCCACCAACGAATCAACCGGCGGGAGACGGAGACTCGGACAGTTGATCGCCGCCTCCGGTGGCGGCGATCCGATCCGAAACCTGGTGACACCCGACAACAACCGTGTGGTTGCGGAGTCGGTGGGGAAGAACATTTCCTCGGGACGACCCCCGGCACCGCGCAAGGAATCGTGTACGAGCCGTTCAACCAGAGCAACGAAGGACGAATCCGGAGATTGCGCCTTCGCCGAGGTCGGCATGGCAGTCAGAATTGCCACCAGAACGAATGCTGAGAATCGGCCTTGCATGAAGCCTCCCGCAGTGAACCCCGCTTGCCTCAGACCAGCCCCACCCGCCACCCAACCCGGGCAGGCCCATCCCCTAATCTACATGGTCCGGGTATCACCCACCAGCGCCGCCAAGGCCAAGATCGTCCTTGACGCCGCGGGGCACCACCATCCACTAGTGCCGTCGTCGGTTGGTAAGGAGGGTGGCCACGATACCGATGCCTCCGACACCAAGCCCGATGACGGTCACTGGATTGTCCGTTCTGCCATTGGCAAGCATGTCGCCGAGAGCGGCGATGAGCGCTCCCACATGGATCATGACAGCACCGCCAAAGATTGGGAGAACGACGCGCCGACAGACTCGGAAGTAGACCAAGGCCGCCAGCGCGCATACAGCGTAGACGCTGACGACCATCGAGACCAACGGAATCATGACCACCTCCGCT
>CAYQXR010000087.1:0-6031 GCA_964421625.1 uncultured Gemmatimonadaceae bacterium
CGGCCGTTGCCAAGGCCGTCGAACTGGCCAAGGGGGCGGCGTGAGCATCTGGATCAACAACGAGACCCGCCTGGTCGTCCAAGGGATTACCGGACGCGACGGGTCCTTCCATACCCGGCAGATGATCGCCTACGGCACCAACGTGGTGGCGGGCGTCACGCCGGGGAAGGGTGGCCAGCAGTTCGACGGCAGCGTGCCCGTGTTCCACACCGTGGCTGAGGCCGTGGAGCGGACCCAGGCGAACACCGCTGTCATCTACGTGCCTCCCGCCGGCGCGGCGGGTGCCATCCGTGAAGCCGCCGACGCGGGCATCGGCCTGGTGGTCTGCATCACCGAGGGCGTGCCGGTGCTCGACATGACCACGGTGATTCCGTTCATCACCGAGCGCGGCGTCCGACTGATCGGGCCGAACTGCCCCGGCCTCATCTCGCCGGGCCAGTCCAAGGTCGGGATCATCCCCGGCAACATCTGCAAGCAGGGGCCGGTGGGCCTGGTGTCCCGGTCGGGCACCCTGACCTACGAGGTCGTCCACCACCTGACCGGGGCGGGCCTCGGCCAGAGCACCTGCGTGGGTATCGGTGGTGACCCCATCGTCGGGACCAACTTCATCGACGCCCTGACCGCCTTCCAGGCCGACCCGGCCACCGAGGCGATCGTGATGATCGGCGAGATCGGCGGCACGGCGGAGCAGGAGGCTGCCGAGTTCATCCAGCAGCACGTGACCAAGCCCGTGGTGGGCTTCGTGGCGGGTCAGACGGCGCCCAAGGGCCGCCGGATGGGCCATGCCGGCGCCATCATCTCGGGTTCGTCCGGCACGGCGGAGGAGAAGTTCCAGTCCTTCGAGGCCGCGGGGATCGGGATCATGCGGCGCCCCGCCGACGTGGTGGGCCTGCTGAAGGCCCGGATGTAAGACGCCAGCGGCCGATGGTCGGGGGCGCTCCAGCAGACAGGAACGCCCCCTGACCCATCGACCGACGGGCTGAATCAACCTCAGAAACAACTTGAAGAGAGAACCATAAATGGCTGGCAGTATTACGTTTGCGATGATCAAGCCCGACGCGGTCGAGACCGGCAAGGCCGGGGCGATCCTGGCCCGGATCGAGGCGGCTGGGTTCCGGGTGCTGGCTATGCGGATGGTACGGTTCACCCGTGCCGAGGCGGAGGCCTTCTACGCTGTGCATCGGGAGCGCCCCTTCTACGGCGAGCTGGTCGACTTCATGGTCTCGGGTCCGACGGTGGCGCTGGCCCTGTCGGCCTCGGACGCGGTGGTGGCGTGGCGCTCGGCCATCGGGGCCACCGATCCGGCCGAGGCGGCGCCGGGGACCATCCGGCGGGACTTCGCCGAGTCGAAGGGCCGCAATGCCGTTCATGGGTCGGACAGCGACGAGAACGCCGCCCGTGAGGTGGCCTTCGTCTTCCCGGAACGGGAGCTGGCCCAGCTCGGCGTGGCCTGACGTCTTGACCTGCACCGCAGGGTGCTGGTAGCTTTGAGGGCTATGCTGCGGATCGATATTCGGCTCCTCCGGGACGGTCCAGTCCAGACGGACTTCGAGGTGTCGCCGGATGATCCGGCCCTTCGGGGCTTCGGTTCGCAGCTCAGCGGGCCCGTGGAGGTGGCGGGAACGTTGCGGCCCACGGCCGGCCAGGATTATCTCTGGCGGGCCACGGTGCGGGCCCAGGCGGTCGGGGAGTGTCGGCGGTGCCTGGCACCGGCCGCCCAGATCGTCGAGGAGGGGGTGGAGGTGGTATTCTCCACCAACCCGGAACTCCTCGAAGACCCGGGAGTGTATGAGCTGTCGGGGCAGACCGCCGAGGTCGATCTTGGCCCGGCGCTGTACGAGGAGCTCGCCCTGCGGATCCCGGCCTTTCCCCTGTGTCGGCCGGACTGCCAGGGACTGTGCGCCACTTGTGGCGCGGACTTGAACGCTGGTGCCTGCGGATGCAGCTCCGGCTCGACCAACTGAGGCGACGATGGCTGTCCCGAAGCGCAAACTCTCGAAATCCCGCAAGCGGCTCCGCCGTGGGCACCACAATGCCCAGGGGATCGCTCCCCAGTCGTGCAGCCGCTGCAGTGCCCCGCGGCTTCCCCACCGCATCTGTCCGTCCTGCGGCTACTACGACGGGAAGAAGCGGCTCGAGGTCGAGGACAACTAAGCGGTGATCCGCGTCGCCCTCGACGCGATGGGCACCGATACCGCCCCCGCCAGTGAACTGGCCGGGGCGGCCTTGGCCTTTCGAGAACTGCCGCCCGACTTCACGCTCACGCTGATCGGCCCGGTCGATCAGTTGACCCCGCTGCTTGAGCAGTACCCGGACATCGACCGGTCCCGCCTCACCCTGGTGGAGGCGCCGGACGTGATCGGCATGGACGAGAAGCCCCTGCAGGCGGTGCGCCGCAAGCCGGAGTCCTCCATCGTGGTCGGGCTCCAGCAGCATCGGGCCGGGCTGGTCGACGCCTTCGTGTCTGCCGGGAACACCGGTGCCATGCTGGCCGCGTCGACGCTGTTCCTCGGATTGCACACGGGTGTCGAGCGTGCCACCGTCGCGGCGCTGCTGCCGGCCATCAATGGTCCCGTGCTGCTGCTGGATTCAGGCGCGACGCTGGATTCGACCGCCCGTGAGCTGGTGAACTTCGCCCGGCTGGGTGCGCTGTACATGGCCGACGTGCATCACCGGACCAACCCCAAGGTCGGGTTGCTCAACGTCGGCGAGGAACCCGAGAAGGGGACCGACGTCCACCGCGAGGCACTGGTCACGCTGCAGGCCACCCCCCGGCTCAATTTCGTCGGCAACATCGAGGGTCGCGACATCGCGGTGCCCCACCCGATCCATGGGACCATCGACGTGGTGGTCTGCGATGGCTTCGTCGGGAATGTGGTGCTCAAGTTCTACGAATCGATGGGTGGCCTGCTGACGCTGCTCCTCAAGCAGGAGAGCCCGGCACTGCTCACGCATCCGGATCTGCGGCCGCTGATGCGCTTCCTCGACTACTCGCATGCCGGTGGCGCGCCGCTGCTCGGTGTGCGCGGGGTGCCGATCGTCTGTCACGGATCGTCCAATCCGAATGCGATCCGGAACGCCATCCGCACCGCGATCGAAACGGTCCGCAGCGGACTCAATGACCACATCAGTGCCGAGATGGCCGGGCACACGACGGAGACCGCGTGAATCGACCGTTCGCCTACATCGCCGGCACGGGCTCCGGTGCGCCGGCCCGGGTCGTCACCAACGTCGATCTCGAGCAGACGCTGGACACCTCCGATGCCTGGATTGTCGAGCGCACCGGCATCCGCGAGCGCCGGTTCGCCGCATGGGACGAAAGCGCCACCTCGTACACGCTGGTCGCAGCCCGGCAGGCGATGGCCGCCGCCGGCGTGACCGCTGACGAGATCGACGGCATCGTGTTCGCCACCATATCGCCGGACCACCGGTTGCCGTCGGCCGCCTGCGATCTGCAGGCCGCGCTGGGGGCGCACCGCGCCTGGGCCTTCGACGCGGTGGCAGCCTGTCCCGGTTGGGTCTACGCGACCAGTATCGCCGAAGGCCTCATGGCGACCGGCCACGGCGACACCATCCTGGTCATCGGTGCCGAAAAGCTCACCTCCATCATCGATCCGACCGACCGCGGTACCGCCATCCTCTTCGGTGACGGCGCGGGTGCCTCGATCCTGCGTCGGAACACCAGCGGCGATGGCCGCGGTATTCTGGCCGCCTATCTGGGCTCCGACGGCCGTCTGGCCGAGCTGCTGCACATCCCCGCCGGCGGCGCCGCTGAGCCGCTGACGGAAGAGATCGTCCGGGACCGTCGGCATCTGGTACGCATGGCTGGGCGGGAGGTCTTCAAGGCTGCCGTCCTGGCCATGAGCCGCGCCACCGATGCAGGGCTGGCCCGGGCGGGCATCGCCGCCGAAGAGATCGACATCCTCATCCCGCATCAGGCCAATCTCCGGATCATCGAAGCGACGGCCAAACACGCTGGCATCCCGATGGAGAAGGTCTTCGTCAATCTCGACCGCTACGGCAACACCAGCGCCGGGAGCGTGCCGCTCGCGCTGGCGCAGGCGGTGGAAGAGGGTCGGGTCAAGCCGGGCATGACGGTCATGCTGGTGGCCTTCGGGGCGGGCTTTACCTGGGGCAGCCTGGTCGTGCGCTGGTGAAAATCCTCCTGTTTCCGGGGCAGGGGTCGCAGCGGGTCGGCATGGCGCGCGACCTGGCCGAGCACTTCCCCGAGGCCCGCGAGGTCCTGCAGGCGATCGACGATGCCCTCGATCTGCCGCTGACCCCCGTGATGTGGGAAGGCCCCGAGGAGACGCTGACGCTGACCCACAACGCCCAGCCGGCCATCCTGGCTCATTCGGCGGCGGTGTTGGCAGTGATCCGGTCCCGTCTCGACGATGTGGTGGCAGCCGCCGGGCACTCGCTCGGTGAGTACAGCGCCCACGTCGCGGCAGGCTCGCTGACGCCCGAGGCGGCCGCCCTGCTGGTGCGGCGGCGCGGGTCGCTCATGTATCAGGCAGGGCAGGCGCGTCCCGGGGCCATGGCGGCCGTGCTCGGGCTGGAGAGCGATGGCGTCGAAGCGGCCTGTGCTGCCACGACCGCCGCCGGTGAGGGCATTGTGGTCGCCGCCAACCTGAACGCCCCGGACCAGACGGTCATTTCGGGGGATCCGGCTGCCGTCGCGGCCGCCGGGGACCGTTGCAAGGCCGCCGGCGCCAAGCGGGTTCTGCCCCTCAAGGTCAGCGGGGCCTTCCACTCACCGCTGCTGGAACCGGCCGTGGCCGGCCTGCGCGAGGCGCTGGGTGTCACCCCCTTCGCCGAACCGGCCTTCCCGGTGGTGGCCAACGCCACCGCCGACTTCGTCACCTCGCGCCACGAGGCGGTCCGCCTGCTGGGTGACCAGCTCACCGCGCCCGTGCGCTGGGTCGAGTCGATGCGTCGTCTGGCGGGTCGCTATCCTGCCGCGCGCTGGTACGAGGTCGGGCCTGGCAATGTGCTGACCGGCATGCTGAAGCGCATTGTGCCCGAGGTGTCCTGTACGCCGCTGGGAACAGTCGCCGAACTGGAGAACTTCCTGATCCCATGACGTGGACCATCGATCTCAGCGGCCAGACGGCCTTCGTGACGGGCAGCACCCGCGGCATCGGCCGCGCCATCGCCACCGCGCTGGTCCAGGCCGGGGCCCAGGTCGCCATCGTCGGGCGGACCCTGGATACGGCCGTGAGCGTGGCAGCCGAACTCGGGCCGCAGGCCAGGGGCTATGCCGCCGACATGACCGACCCGGCCTCGGTCCGCGCGGCCATTGCCGCCTGCGAGGCCGATCTCGGGCCCATCACCATCCTGGTCAACAACGCCGGCCTGACCCGCGACAACCTGCTGATCCGCCTCTCGGAGGACGAGTGGTCGGAGGTGCTGGCGGCCAACCTGACGGGGGCGTTCGTGGCCACCCAGGCCGTCATCAAGGGCATGATGAAGCGTCGGCAGGGGCGGATCATCAACATCACCAGCGTGGTCGGTATCACCGGCAACGCGGGGCAGACCAACTACGCCGCCAGCAAGGCCGGTCTGATCGGGTTCACCCAGTCGGTGGCCAAGGAGTATGCGGGTCGCGGGGTGCTGGCCAACTGCGTGGCCCCGGGGTTCATTGAGACGGATATGACCGCCGCCTTGCCCGAGGGGGCCCGGGCGGCGTTATTGGAGTCGATTCCGCTGGGGCGCCTCGGGGCCCCGGCCGACATTGCCGGCGCCGTGCTCTTCCTGGCGTCGGATCTGGGCAAGTACATCACCGGGCAGACCCTCGTGGTCGACGGTGGCATGATCGGTTGAGCAGGGCAGTTCACAGTTTACCCAAGTAATCGAGGCGGCAGATGAGCGACGTGGAAACGAAGGTCAAGGACATCATCGTCGAGGAACTCGGTGTGGAGCGCGAGAAGCTCACCCCTGAGGCATCCTTCATGGAAGATCTCGGCGCGGACTCGCTCGACACCGTCGAGCTGGTGATGGCGTTCGAGAAGGAGTTCGACATCGACATCCC
>CAYQXR010000088.1:0-5766 GCA_964421625.1 uncultured Gemmatimonadaceae bacterium
ACGCATCCGAGGCGGCGATCGAGGTCGCGGAGGAGGCCGAGGAACTGGACCGCGAACTGCGACTCCCCGCGCCGCCGTAAGCGCGCCTCCTGCCACAACCGCCGCGTGTGCCGGACCCCGCAGCCGCTGCACGCGACACGTCTTCTCCCGGAGGTCGCGTGTGCCGGACCCCGCAGCCGCCTTGCGTTGCCGACGGAGGCCGCAGGCCTGCCGAGAGGCGACGTGCAGCGGCGGAGGGATCTGGCACACGCAGGGGAGGGGGCCGGAGCACAGAGAAACGGGGGGTCGGAGCACGCCGTATCGGGGCCGGGTTAGCTTTCGCTTGTGATCCGGACCATGGTCTCCGCCATCGGCGCCGGCGCGCTCCGCTCCATGCGTGCCCTGCGCGACCCGATCTGGATGCCGCTCCTCCCCGCGCAGATGCGGCGTCTCGGGGTGGACTCGATCCCGATCGCCCTCTTCATTGCGGTCTTCACCGGCTTGGTGCTGGCGCTCCTCGCGTCGTACATCTTCACGGGGACCGTGCCGGTCTACTTCGTCGGCGCGCTGGTCGGCAAGACCATCATGCTCGAACTCGGGCCGGTGCTCACCGGCATGGCCCTGGCCGGCCGCGTCGGGGCCAACATTGCCGCCGAACTCGGCACCATGAAGGTGACCGAGCAGGTCGACGCCCTCGAGACCCTGGCCTACGACCCGGCCAGCTACCTGGTGGTGCCGCGCGTCCTGGCCGCTACCCTGATGTTCCCCGTGGTGACCGCGTTCGCCGTGGCCACCGGGGTCGGCGCCGGCTGGGTCGCCTCCACCACGCTGCTCGATCTCTCCACCGCCGAGTTCGTCAAGGGTCTGCGCTCCTTCTATCAGTCGAAGGATCTCTGGTTCGGTCTGGTCAAGGCCGCCTCCTTCGGCGCTGCGGTGGCGCTGCTCGGCTGCCTGCGCGGACTCCGGGCGGTGGGCGGCGCGGCGGCAGTCGGCCAGGAGACCACCCGCGCCGTGGTGCTGGGCTGCGAGGCGATTCTGGTCCTCGACGCCTTCTGGGCCGTGGTACTGCTGTGATCCAGTTTGACGGGGTGACCAAGGCCTTCGCCGAAGACCGCCTGATTCTCGACGATTTCTCGCTCGAGGTTCCTGACGGGAAGATCACCATCCTCCTCGGGCGCTCGGGTGCGGGCAAGAGCGTGCTGCTCAAGCACGTTGTCGGTCTGATCCGCCCGGATGCCGGACGGGTGCTGGTCGATGACGAGGTTGTCGATGCCGACGATCCCGACGGGCTGGTCGCCATCCGGCAGCGGATCGGCTACGTCTTCCAGTTCGCGGCCCTCTTCGATTCGATGACCGTGGCGGAGAACCTCGAACTCGGGCTGCGGCGCCAGGGGCTGGGTACTGCCGAGATGGCCGACCGGATCCGCGAGTCGCTCGAGGTGGTGGGGCTCCCCGAGACGGCGGACCGGCTGCCGGGCACGCTGTCCGGCGGGATGCGCAAACGGATCGGTATCGCGCGGGCGATCGCCCTGCGGCCCCGTTACATTCTGTGGGACGAACCGACGACCGGACTCGATCCGGTCACCACCGCGACGATCGACCGCCTGATCCGCCGCATCACCGACGAGTTCGGCTCCACCGGACTGGTCGTCACGCATGACATGCGCTCCGCCACCACCATCGGCGACCATGTTGCGATGCTGCACGAGGGGCGGCTGCGCTTCAGCGGTTCGGTCGCCGATCTGCAGGCCGTGACCGACCCCGTAGTCCGGGGCTTCATCGAGGGACGTCCGGAATGACCCGCACCACGCGCCGCGATACCTTCGCTGTCGGCCTGAGCATCCTGGGGGTGCTGGCGCTGGTGGTCGTGGCGTGGCTGTTTCTGGGGTCGGTCGGGCCGCGGGGGCCGAACACGCTTCACACGGCCCGGTTCCGGACACTGGGCGGCGTTTCCATCGGTGATCCGGTGGTGCTGCGCGGTGTTCGGGTCGGCCGGGTGGAGGCGATCCGGTTGGCGCCCGACGACTGGGTCGAGGCCGACCTGCGGGTGGCCAATCCCGCCGACGTACCGGCGCGCGCCGTGGCCATTGCCACCTCGGCTTCGCTGTTCGGTGAGTGGCAGGTGGCGGTGATGGATGCCGCACGGGCGCCGCAGGATCCCGACGTGCAGGCCGCCCTGGCCGAGGCGGGCGAAGGGGCCGGGGCAGTGTGGCCCGGCGCGACGCTGCCGGATATCGGTCAGTTGACGGCCCAGGCCTCACGCATTGCCAGTGACATCGCCCAGGTGACCAACCGGGTGCAGGCGGCCGTCGATTCCCAGGCCATTGCCGACATCAGCGCGTCGGTCCGTGATCTGCGCGACATGGCGACCCGACTCCTCGCCTTCACCCAGGCGCAGACCGGCTCCCTCGAACAGGTCGTCGGCAATGCGACCGCGTCCTCGGCCGACGTGGCCAAGGCCGCGCGCCACCTGGAACTCACCCTCTCGCGGATCGACTCGTCCACCGCCTCGGGGGAACTGGCGGCCATGGTGCGCGATGCCCGCGCCACGGCGGCCGGACTGCGGGAGGCAAGCGAGGACCTGCGACTGTTGGCGGGCACGGCCAAGGATCAGCGCGAGAAGCTGGTGGCCATCGTGTCCGGGGCCGATGCCATGGTGAGCCGCCTGGCGCGGGGCGAGGGGACCCTCGGCATGCTCATGGCCGACAGCGCGCTGTACCGCGAGTCCACCCGGGCCGTGGTGCAGCTCCGCCAGTTGCTGGAGGATATCCAGGCCAACCCGCGGCGCTACTTCCGGTTCTCGGTGTTCTGAGATGGCAGTCCGGGCACCACGCCGCAAGGCCGAACGCGAAGTCTCCGCTGGCGGCATCGTCTTCCGCCGCGGCGAGGATGGCACCACCCGCTTCCTCCTGATCCGCGACTCGTACCGCCACTGGGGTTTCCCTAAGGGGCACCTCGAGGACGCAGAGACCCCGGCCGTCGCGGCCCAGCGCGAGACGATGGAAGAGACAGGCCTCAGCGACCTGATCCTGCACGGTCCGATCCGGATCATCGATTGGCACTTCCGGTTCCGGGGCAAGTACATCCACAAGTACTGCCACTTCTTCCTGTTCGAGTCGCCCAGCGCCGAGGCGGTGCCGCAGGAGGAAGAGGGGATTACGGCGGTGCGCTGGGAGGTGCTCGATCGGGCGCTCGAGGTGCTGAGCTACGACAATGCCCGCGGCGTGCTGCGACGCGGCGCCGAGATGGCCCGCACCCTGGTCGCGGTGGGACAGGGGCGCAGCCCGGCACCGCCGCCACCACGGGCGCTGCCGCCGGTCATCGCCGGATAGTCACATGGCGGTCGTCATCGCCACGCTGCTCGACCGCCGCCCTCCCCTCCAGACCCTGCGACGCAGGCTCGGTCGGTCGGTGCGCGTGCTGCAAGGGCGCACCCCGGCTCACCTCGTCACGCTGCTCCACCGGGAACTGCTCGACCTGGTCGTGATCGGCGGCGGGGCGGCCCGCGGCCCCATCTTTGACTGGCTCCGCCGCGACTATCCCGCCCTGCCGCTGCTCTGGTACGCCCCGGTGCGCACCGACGACGCCACCCTGCTGCACGCGCTGGGGCGGGAACGGGTCGTCGGGGTGGCCGTCGAAGGCGTCGATGATCCGGCGCTGAGTCGGCTGGTTGCCCGGCACGGGGTCACGGCCCGCCGGGTCCGCGCCCTCCGCCCTCTCGCGGCATCCCTCCAACTGCAGGACGACTTCCAGCAGCGCGCCTGGAGCTGGCTGGTCCGCGAGGCCCCGAACGGCCTGTCCACCGCCGCGCTGGCCGCCCACCTCGGGGTGTCCCGCGAGACCCTCTCGCGCCGCTTCGCCGCCGGGGGGGCGCCGGGCCTTAAACGGGCCATCGACGCGGTGCGGCTGTTCGCCGCGGGCGGTCTGCTGGGCAACCCCGCCTTCGGGGTGGAAGACGCCGCCCGCCTGCTCGGGTTTTCTTCGGCCTCCCTGCTCCAACGGACGGCCCGGCGGACCCTCGGTGTGGCGGCCCGGGAGCTGACCACGCTGCCCGACCACCTGTGGGAGCAGCGGCTCACGGCGCCCGGTGGCTGGCGATAGACGGGGCTGCTTGCCCGGCTCCGCCCTTCGTGACTATTTTCACAAGCTGTAGTTGAAACGGTCTTTCACCCTAGCGACTGAGTATCATGGCTACGGATTCGATCCTGCGTCCCGGTGAACTGAAGGACATCCTGCTCAAGGAGATCGAGGCAGCAGACCTCGGCTCGATGGATGTGAACGATGTGGGCACGGTGCTCGAGGTCAAGGACGGTGTGGCACTCATCTACGGGCTGCGCCGCGCGCTGGCCGGCGAGATGCTCGAGTTCACCGTCTCCGAGACGGGCGAGACCATCACCGGGCTGGTGCTGAACCTGGAGCAGGACTCCGTCGGCGCCGCCATCATGGGTGACTACCTCAAGCTGAAGGAAGGCGACGAGGTCCGCTGCACCGGGCGTCTGCTCGAAGTGCCGTCGGGTCCGGCCATCCTGGGCCGCGTGGTCGATGCGCTGGGGCAGCCGGTCGACGGGCTCGGCCCGATCGCGGCCAGCTCTGCGCGGCCGGTCGAGTTCATGGCACCGGGCATCATCGTCCGGAAGCCGGTGCACGAGCCGATGCAGACCGGGGTCAAGGCCATCGACGCGATGATTCCGATCGGTCGCGGTCAGCGCGAGCTGATCATCGGCGACCGCGGCACCGGCAAGACGGCCATCGCGCTCGATACCATCATCAATCAGAAGGGCACCGGCGTCATCTGCGTCTACGTCGCCATCGGGCAGAAGCGCTCGACGGTGGCGACGGTGGTCGAGAAGCTCCGGGCGGCCGGCGCGCTGGACTACACGGTCGTGGTGGTGGCGTCTGCCTCCGATCCGGCGCCGCTGCAGTTCATCGCCCCGTACACCGGGACGGCCATCGCCGAGTACTTCATGTACGAGGAGGGCAAGGCGACCCTCTGCGTCTACGACGACCTGACCAAGCAGGCCGCCGCGTACCGGCAGATGTCGCTGATTCTGCGCCGCCCGCCGGGCCGCGAAGCCTATCCGGGCGACGTCTTCTACCTGCACTCGCGCCTGCTGGAGCGCGCCGCCAAGCTCAACACCGACCCCAAGGTCTGCGAACTCGATCCGCGCATCAAGGTGCCGGGCGGCTCGCTGACGGCGCTGCCGGTGATCGAGACCCAGGCCGGCGACGTGTCCGCCTACATCCCGACCAACGTGATCTCCATCACGGACGGGCAGATCTTCCTGCAGACCGACCTCTTCTACGCCAACGTCCGCCCTGCGGTCGACGTCGGCATCTCGGTCTCGCGCGTCGGCGGCAACGCCCAGATCAAGGCGATGAAGCAGGTGGCCGGTCCGCTGCGGCTGTCGCTGGCGCAGTATCGTGAGCTGGAGGCCTTCGCCCAGTTCGGCTCCGACCTCGATGCCGCCACGCAGCGCCAGTTGGCCCGCGGTGCGCGCACCGTCGAGATCCTCAAGCAGCCGCAGTACGCGCCCTTCGCGGTCGAAGAGCAGATCGTGGTGCTCTACGCCGTGACCGAGGGCATGCTGGACGGGATCCCGGTAGCGCAGGTGCGGCAGTGGGAGGCCGACTTCCTGGCCTGGATCAAGTCGTCCCGGCCGGAGGTGCTGGAAGCGATCCGGACCAAGAAGGCTCTCGATGGCGAGCTGACCGCCGCCATGCGCGACGCCATCACCGCCTTCAACACGAACTTCAACCCGGCGTAAGATGGCCTCCTCCAAGGCGCTC
>CAYQXR010000089.1:0-5545 GCA_964421625.1 uncultured Gemmatimonadaceae bacterium
GGGTCGCGCATCACGCGCGCAAGAAGAAGATCATGCTCGCCGCCCGCGGCGGCGTGGGGGCCCGGAGCAAGCTGTACAAGGCCGCCAAGGAAAACGTCGAACGGGGGCTCGCCTACGCCTACCGCGACCGCAAGAAGAAGAAGGGCGACTTCCGCCGCCTCTGGATCACCCGGATCGGCGCCGCCGCCCGGCTGCACGATATCTCCTACTCCCGGATGATGGCCGGGCTCAAGGCCGCCGGCGTCGAGATCAACCGCAAGGTGCTCGCCGATCTGGCCGTCCACGAAGCCGAGGCGTTTGCCAAGCTCGCCGAGGTCGCGAAGGCGCACCAGCAGGCGGCCTGACGCGTCCGGAGTTCCTGTGGGGCCGACCGTCGCCGTACGGGCGGCCCCATCGTGTTGTTTCTCCCCGGTGCCGGAGTGCCCAGCCCTGTCCCCGTCCGCTGATCATCCCACCCTGACCGCGCTGCGGAGCCGTCTCGCCGCCATCGCGACCCTCGATGCCGACGCCCTCCAGGCCGAAGACACGGCCGTGCTGGGGCGCCGTCAAGGCGCGCTCACCGCGCTGCTGAAGGAACTGGCCACCCTCCCGATCGAGGAGAAGCGGTCCTTCGGCGCGGCCGTGAACGCGCTGAAGCAGGAGTTCGAGGAGGCGATCGCCGCCCGGCGCAGCACCCTGGCCGCCGCCGACGCCGCCCGCGATCAGGCCGCCATCGACCTGACCATGCCCGGCCGCGCCACCTGGCACGGGACCCGTCATCCGGTCACGCTGGTGGTCGACGAAATCGTCGCGATCTTCCGGCAACTCGGCTTTGCCGTGGCCCTGGGCCCCGAGGTGGAGGACGAGGAACACAACTTCCTCGCCCTGAACTTCCCGGCCGATCATCCGGCCATGGACATGCACGACACGCTGTATCTGGCGCACGAAGGCGCACCGCCGCCGCTCGGGCACCGCCTGTTGCTGCGCACGCACACGTCGCCAGTGCAGATCCGCGTGATGCGCGAGGGGCCGCCGCCCTACCGCGTGGTGATTCCCGGCATGGTCTACCGCAACGACGCGTTCGACCCGTCGCATGCCCCGGCCTTCACTCAGATCGAGGGACTGGCCATCGACGAAGGCGTGTCCTTCGCCGACCTCAAGGCCACTCTCACCCACTTCGCGCGCCGCTTCCTCGGTGCCGATACCCGGGTCCGGTTCCGGCCGTCCTTCTTCCCGTTCACCGAGCCCTCCGCCGAGATGGACGTGGGCTGCCGCCTCTGCGACGGCGCCGGATGCAGCGCCTGCAAGGGCACCGGCTGGATGGAAATTCTCGGCTGCGGCATGGTCCACGAACAGGTGCTGCGCGGCAGCGGACTCGACCCCGAACGGTGGACCGGCTTCGCCTTCGGCATGGGCCCCCAGCGCATTGCCATGCAGCGCTACGGGATACCCGATATCCGTCTGCTGTACGGGGGCGACATGCGCTTCCTGTCCCGCTACGGGAGGGCCGGTCGATGAAGGTCTCACGGACCTGGCTGGAAGCCTTCCTGCGCCGGCCAATGACGGCCGACGACATGGCCGCCCGCCTCGGCATGCTAGGTGCGCCGGTCGACGCCATCACCGCCACCGGTGCTGCGCTGGCGCCGTTCGTGGTCGGTCTGGTCACCGAGGCGGTCCCGCACCCCGACGCCGAGAAGCTGCGCGTCACCCGGGTCGATGACGGCTCGGGAACGCTGCACACCGTGGTGTGCGGTGCGCCCAACGTGACGGTCGGCCACCGCTATCCCTTCGCCCGGCTCGGCACGGTGATGCCTGACGGGCTCAAGATCGAGAAGCGGAAGATCCGCGGCCAGACCTCCGAAGGCATGCTCTGCTCGGCCCGCGAACTGGGGCTCGGGGCCGATCACGACGGGATCCTGACGCTCGACACCGACGCCGCTCCGGGCACCCCGCTGCTGCAGGTGCTGCCGGTCGGCGACGACATCCTCGAACTCGATGTGACGCCCAATCGGCCCGACCTGCTCGGGCACAAGGGCGTGGCCCGCGAACTGGCCACCTCCTACGGCGTGCCCTTCCGCCTGCCGGCCATCCCCGACGAAGCCGCCATCGACCTGCCGACGCCCGCGCGCCACGGCGCCACGGCCAGTGTCGGCGAGATCGCCGTGACGCTGGAGGATGTCTCCGGCTGCCCGCGTTTCCTGGCCGCAGTGCTCGATGGCGTGACAGTCGGCCCGTCGCCAAACTGGCTGCGTGAGCGACTCGAAGCTGTCGGGGTTCGCTCGATCAACAATGTCGTCGACGTGACCAACTACGTCATGCTTGAGCTGAACCAGCCGATGCATGCCTACGATGCGGCCACCCTGCGCGGGCGGGCCCTGATGGTCCGCCGCAGTACTGCCGACGAGCGACTGGTGACGCTCGACGGAGTGACCCGCGCGCTGCCGGTGGGTACGCTGGTCATTGCCGACGGTGAGGGTCCGGTCGGCGTGGCCGGGGTGATGGGTGGCCAGGCCTCCGAGGTGACGGCGCAGACCACGCGCCTTCTGCTGGAGTGCGCCGCCTTCGAGGCCGCCGGTGTCCGCCGTGACCGGCGCGCGCTCGGGCTGTCCACCGACGCTTCCTACCGCTTCGAGCGGGGCACCGATCGGTGGGGAGCCGTCGATGCCTTCCGTCGGGCGGTGCGCCTGCTGATCACCGTGGCTGGTGGAGAACTGGTCGGCGAGACGGTCGACTGTTTCCCCGAACCCACCTGGCCGCCGCGGATCTTTCTGCGTCCGGCGCGGGTCACGCAGGTGCTGGGGTTCGAGATCGCCTGGCGCGACATCGAGAAGCATCTCGTGGCCATCGGGGCCACGGTCGTGTCCAAGCCAGATGACGAGCGGATCGCTGTCGATGTGCCCGGCTGGCGCCCGGATATCACCTCCGAGATCGACCTGATCGAGGAGATCGCACGGCTGCACGGCTACGACAGCATCCCCGACACACTGCGACCGTTCCGCCCCGGCCTGCGCGAGGACGATGCCGCCTGGGGCGCCGCCGATCGAGTGCGGCAGGCCATGGTGGCGGCCGGTCTCTCCGAGGCGATGTCCCTGCCGATGGTCGGGACGACGGACGGTGCTGCACCGGAAGTGCAGCAGCCGCTGTCGGCCGAGCACCGCTGGCTGCGTACCGCCCTGGTGCCGGGGCTCGCGGCGCAGGTCGAGGGCAACTGGAGCGCCTCGATCGCTGCCGTGCGGCTCTTCGAAGTGGGGACCGTCTTTCAGGCCCGCCCCGAAGCCTCTCCCGAGGAGGCGCTCCACGCCGCCTTCGTGGTGACGGGGCCGCGCGCCCCGGCGCACTGGAGCACGGGTCCGCAGGCGACGCCGTGGGACCGCTGGGATGCCCGGGCCCTGTTCGAGGAAATGGTGGCCGTCGCCCAGCCGACGGCGCAGATCGTCGCTACCGCCACCGGCTGGGAGGCTCAGACGGCCAAGGGTACCTGTCTCGGCTGGTGCGGCCCGGTGACGGCCGACCGCCCGGCTTGGGCTGCCCCGCTCTGGGGCGGCGAAGTCCGGGTCACGCTGGCCTCGGTGGTCGGGCCGTCGTACCTTCCGCTGCCGACCTACCCCGCGATCGAGCGCGATCTGGCGCTGCTGCTCGGGGAGGGACGCACGGTGGCGGAGGTGGTGACCCTGATCGAACAGCGCGGCCGGAAACAGTCGCTGGTCGCGGTCAGCGTCCTCGACGAGTATCGCGGGAAGGGACTCCCGGAGGGGAAGCGGTCGGTGGTGTTCCGGCTGGTCTTCCGCGCCGAGGACCGGACCCTGACTGACCGCGAAATCGACACCGCCGTGACCAAGCTGCTGACGTCTCTCGCACGGGAACTCGATGTCACCCTACGCGCGACCTGATCTTCATGCTGTTGCCGAACTCGAACGGGTGCTCCGGCACCTCATGGACGAGTTGGCGGGCTGGCGGCGTCGGACCCTCAAGGCCGAGGGAGAGGTCCAAACGCTCAAGGCGCAGCACGGGATGGTGCCGGGCGATGAACTGGTGCGGGCCCGCGCCCGGTTGCTCGATCTCGAGCGAGAGAACCTCGATCTCCGGGCCCGGATCGACCGGACCCGGGAGATGGTGCAGCGGCTCCAGCAGCGCCTGGTCTTTCTGGAGCGTGACGTCGATGCCGGAGAGTCTGCATGAGTGAGCATCCGAAGACGGCAGTCCGCGTCACCGTGGGTGGCGAGGAGCTGACGCTCCGCTCCGAGTTGCCCCCGGAGTACACCCGGGAGGTTGCGGCGTACTACGATGAGCAATTGCGCCACCTGCGGACCATGCTGCCGACTCTCGATGCCTACAAGGCCGCCATCCTGGCCGGGCTGGCCGTGACGGACGAGCTGTTCCGGGCCCGCCGGACCGATGGCGAACTCGCGGTGCGCCTCACCGCCATGACCGAGGATATTGCCCGCCTGCTCCCGCCGGCCAAGCGTGCGCCGAAGGGGTCGGTAACCGACTGACGATCATCCATCGCCTCCGGGCGGTGGTGGAGATGATAGCCCATGGATCCACTCATTCTCCTCCTCATCGGAGGGGCCGTCGGTGTCGTGATCGGCATCGGCCTCTGGGAGCACCGTCTGCGGACGCTGCGGCAGCATCAGGACGCCCTGGTGGCCCGCGCCCGCGACGATGCGGCGGAAGTGCTTGCGGCCGCGGAACGCGAAGCCAAGGTGGTGCGGGAGCAGCAGCTCGTGGCGGGCCGGGAAGAAGCCCTGGCGCTGCGCGAAGAGGCTGCCCGCGAGGCCGCCCGACGTCGGGAGGAAGTCGAACGGTCCGAGCGGCGGCTGGCGGAGCGGGAGACTCAGCTCGGCGAGCGGCAGGACCGGCTGCGGGTGGAAGAGCGCGCCGTCGAACAGCGGAAGGGTTCCCTGAAGCAGCGCGAGGCCGCACTCGACGAGCGCGACGCCGCGTTGGACGCCGCCCACCAGGACGTGGTCCGACAGCTCGAGCGGGTGGCCGGACTCACGGCAGCCGAGGCGGCCGCTGCTGTCCGCCGGGAAGTGGAGGATCAGGCGCGGACCGAGGCGCAGGCCGATGCCCGCGAGATCCGCGAACGGGCCCGCCGCGATGCCGACCGCGAGGCGCGTCGCATCATCGCCATGTCGACCCAGCGCCTGGCCGCTGAGCACACCGCCGAGACCACCGTGTCGGCGGTGAGTCTGCCGAACGACGAGATGAAGGGGCGGATCATCGGCCGGGAGGGGCGCAACATCCGCTCCTTCGAGCTGGCCACCGGCGTCGATGTGATCATCGACGACACGCCTGACAGTGTGGTGCTCTCCTGCTTCGACCCCGTCCGCCGGGAAGTGGCGCGCCGGGCGCTGCAGGCGCTGGTGACCGATGGCCGGATCCATCCGGGGCGCATCGAAGAACTGGTCACCAAGGCCCGCGCCGAATTGGAGGCCGAGTTCAGCGAGTTGGGGGAACGGGCGGCCTTCGACGTCGATGTGCACGGGCTCCACCCGGAACTGCTGCGCCTGATCGGGCTGATGCGCTACCGCACCTCCTACGGCCAGAACATCTACGAGCATTC
>CAYQXR010000090.1:0-5454 GCA_964421625.1 uncultured Gemmatimonadaceae bacterium
CGAAGCGGTACGGCGTCGACCCTACTCGGTGCTGCTCTTCGATGAGATCGAGAAAGCGCACCCCGATGTCTTCAACCTGCTGCTGCAGATGCTCGATGACGGTCGGCTGACCGATTCGCAGGGGCGCGTGGTCGATTTCCGCAACACGGTGATCATCATGACCAGCAACCTCGGCGGGCGCCACATTCTGGAGGCCCAGGAGGGTGACCCGGTCGGCTGGCTGGAGATCGAGGCCCAGGTGCTCCAGGAACTCCGGGCCCACTTCCGTCCCGAGTTCCTCAACCGGGTCGACGACATCGTGGTCTTCCGTCCGCTGGGTCGGGACGAGATCCGCCGGATTGTCGAGCTGCAACTGGTCCGCTTCGCCCAACTGGTGACGGCCCGCGGACTGGGGCTGGACGTGACGCCCAAGGTGCTCGAATGGCTGACGGCCCACGGCTACGAGCCCAGCTACGGCGCGCGACCGCTCAAGCGTCTGATTCAGCGGGAGCTGCAGAACCCGGTGGCGATGGCGCTGCTGGAAGGCACCTGGCAGGAGGGCGATACCATCCGCGTGACGGTCCGGAAGGGTGGCGAGTCGCTCACCTTTACCCGGGTGCAGGCGGCGGGTGACTGAGCGGGAACTGCCGCTGTCAGCGGCGGATCGGCACGGGATGGCGCTGGCACTGGCCGAGGCCCGAGCCGCCACCGCGGCGGGTGAAGTGCCCGTCGGGGCCGTGGTGATGCAGGGCGACGTGGTCATCGCCACGGCGCACAACCTGACCGTGGCCCGCCGCAATCCGCTGGCGCACGCCGAGGTGCTGGCGCTCTCCGATGCGCTGCAGGTGCTGGGACGCGACCGGCTGCTCGACGCCACGTTGTACGTGACGCTGGAGCCCTGCGCCCAGTGTGCTGGGGCGATTCTGCTGGCCAAGGTGGGGCGGGTGGTCTTCGGCGCTTGGGACGACAAGGCGGGCATGTCGGGATCGGTGCACGATCTGCTGCGCCACCCCCGGCTCAATCATCGGCCCGAGGTGGTGGGCGGTGCGTTGGCGGCGGAGTGTGGGGTCCTGCTGCAGGAGTTTTTCCGGGCCCGACGCTGACAGGGCGGAGTGATCAGGGTGCAAACGAAGGGGGCGGTGCGCGATCAGCGCACCGCCCCCTTCGTTCAGTCCTGATCAGGATCAGGGCTTCTTGCGCAGCCGATCCGCGCGATTCGCGACTTCGGCGAAGATGTCCTTGATGAAGTTGACGTTCTTCGCGTAGTGCGGGTAATCGATGTACTGCGGCTCATCGGTCACCTGGTGGTAGTCCCCATGGAGGCCGGTGAAGAAGAAGGCGATCGGGATGCCCGCATTGGCGTAGTTGATGTGGTCGCTGCGGGTATAGAGGCTGTTGTAGCCGGGCCAGGCCGTCGGCAGGTCGAACTTGTAGTCGACGTCGAGCTTGTGGGCCGGACGGGCGTTGACGGCATCGACGATGTCACCGAGGTCGTCCGAGATCACCCGGGCACCCAGCACGGCCAGGTACTTCGGTCCGCCACCGGGGAGGTCCTCGGCGCGGCCGCGGCCGATCATGTCGATGTTGAGGGCGGCCACGATCGAGTCGATGGGCACGGAGGGGTCGGCGGTGAAACCGCGGGAGCCGTCCATGCCGGCTTCTTCGCCCGTGTGCCAGACGAAGATCAGCGACCGCTTGGGCTTGACAGCAGACTTGGCGAAGAACTCGGCGATCTCCAGCACGGCCATCGAGCCGGAGCCGTCATCGTCGGCGCCGTTGTTGATGGTGTCGCGGCGGACCACCGGGTGGATTCGCCGCAGCGAGTCCATGTTGATCGAGATGGCCGCGACCTTGTCGACGGGGCAGGCCACCAGCTCACCCTTGCCCTCCTCGATCTGGCAGCGCAGACGGGCACTGGCCCGGGCGCGGGCCAGGTCATGGTCGTCGGTGCCGGTGCCGAAGCCGACGTGGTCGTTGTGCGCACCGATGGCGACGTACTGGCCCTTCAGCTTCGGGTCGCTGCCCGGGATGATGCCGATGACGTTCCGGGCGTAGTTGGTCGGCCGAGCCACCACCACCAGGTTGCCCGAGACCGTCTTGCCGGCGGTGCCAGGCATCATGCCCTGGAGCGAGGCGCCGAGGAGCTTCTCGGCGGCCGCGCGGGTCATCCGGATGGCCGGGATGGGGGCTGCGGGGGCCTGAGGCTGCATCTGACCGACGTTCACGGTGAGGGTCCCACCGGCAGGCTGCCCAGCCACTGCGCCGGCGGGCGGTCCGCCCGCCTGGGCGCCACGACCACGTCCGGTACCTGCTGCTCCAGCCGCGCCAGCGGCACCACCGGCACCACGACCGGTCCCAGCCGCACCAGCCGCACCACGACCGGTGCCAGCGCCAGCCGCTCCAGCCGCACCACGACCAGGGGCACCGGCTCCCGCCGCCCCCGCCGCCCCCGCACCACGGCCCGTGCCGCCGGCGGCGTTGATCATGCCACCCGCAACACCCTGGCGGGCGGCGGGAGGATTGTTGAGCAGTTCACGCGACGCGGGGGTCAGCGCGTCCAGGTCGACCGTGACGATGGCTGCCGCCCCGGGGAACGGGGACGTTGCTCCGCCCCCACCGCCACCGCGGCCACCAGGACCACCGCGACCGCCTCCGGGAGCCGCTCCGGCCCCGGGGAGGAGCACCACGACCTTGCCTGCAGCCTGTTCCGCCGTGATGGTCCGGGTGCTGTCCCCGGCCACGCCACCGAAGACCACTTCGACATTGTCGAAGCGCCGACCCTCGGAGGTGGTGTTCGGGACCGCCACCCACTCGGTGTTCCAGGCCAGCGGCTCGCCGCCGACGGACAGCCGACTCGCCAGCGTGTAGACCCGCTGGACGAAGTTGAAGGTCTGGAAGTAGGTGCCGTCCTTGGCCCCCGGCAGCACGCCGAGCTTCTTCAGCTCGGAAGCGATGTAGTCGGTGCCCCGCATGTTGCCGGGGCGGCCGAGCTGGCGGCCTTCCATGCTGTCATCGGCGAAGATGTAGAGACGGGTCTGGAGGTCGGCGACGGTGATCGCTGCCGTGGTGGCGCGAGGGGCCATTTTCTTGGGGTTGCCGTACTCGTTCAACTGCGCACCCTGGGCCGACAGCGCCGAGGCGGCGCCGAGCAGGACCAGGAGGGGTGAGGCAACCCGAGCCAGTCGGGGATTCGGGAGAGTCACGATGGGGCTCCGGGGGTGACGGGTGGGACACGGGGGTACGTCGGACTATCATTGAAGTCTAGCCCGCCGGGGCCCCTTTTGGGAGCCTGCCGGGTCTGGCGGGTCAACCTTCCCGGGGTGGTGGGCGTTTCCTCTGGTGAGGGAGTGCGCTCCCGACCCGTTCGCCTTTGCCACCGTTCCGGAGTGTTTTTCGCATGACGACGCCACGTGCCGCGCCGCCCCCGGTCTTCTCCACGACCTCCCCGTTCCTCCCGTTCCTGGTCCTGCTGTTCATCGGCAGCGGCTGTGCGGCGCTGATCTACGAGGTGGTCTGGTCCCAGCTCCTGCAACTGGTGCTGGGCTCCTCCGGCGTCTCGCTCGGCGTGCTGCTGGCCACCTTCATGGGCGGCATGTGCATCGGCTCGCTCCTGTTGCCGCGCTACATGAAGCCCGGCGCCCACCCGCTGCGGGTGTATGCCTGGCTGGAGCTGGGCATCGCGGCCTTCGGCCTGTTCGTGCTGTACATGCTCCCGCCGCTGAGCAACCTGTACGCCTCACTGGCCTCGCCGGGCTTCTTCGGGCTGCTGCTGCGCTGCGTGGTCGGTGGCGTGTTGCTGCTGCCGCCCACCATCCTGATGGGCGCCACCCTGCCGGCCATCGCCCGCTGGGTGGAAGCCACGCCAACGGGTGTCTCCTGGCTGGGCTTCTTCTACGGCAGCAACATTGCCGGGGCCGTGACTGGCTGCCTGCTGGCCGGGTTCTATCTGCTGCGGGTCTTCGACATGGCCGTTGCCACCTGGGTGGCCGTGGCCATCAACGTGGCCGTCGCCGTTGCCGCGCTGGCCATTGCCAAGCTGGCACCGCAGGTGAAGGCGGAGGAGCTGACCGAGGCCGAGGTCGCGGCCGCGAGCGAGGCGCCGGTCCCCGGTGCCACGCTGGTCTACGTCGCCATCGGGATCTCCGGTCTGACCGCCCTCGGTTCCGAGGTGATCTGGACTCGTCTGCTCTCGCTGATGCTGGGGGCCACGACCTACACCTTCTCGCTGCTGCTGGCGGTGATGCTGGCGGGCCTGGGGCTGGGCAGTAGTGTCGGGGCCTGGGTGGCCCGCAATGCCACCGACCCGCGCCGACTGCTGGGCTGGTGTCAGCTCGCCATTCCGGTGGCGCTGGCCTGGACCGCGTACATGATCGCCAACTCGCTGCCGTACTGGCCGGTCTCCCCGACGCTGTCGTCGGACCCGTGGGTCTACTTCCAGTTCGACATCGTAAGGTCCCTCTGGACCGTCTTCCCCGCCACGGTGCTCTGGGGCGCGTCCTTCCCGCTGGCGGTGGCGGCGGTCGCATCGCCGGGGCAGGACCCCGGTCGCCTGGTGGCCCGGGTCTACAGCGCCAATACCCTGGGGGCCATCTTCGGCGCCGCGGGGGTGGCTGTGGTTGCCATCCCACTGCTGGGCACCCACGGGACGCAGCGCTTCCTGATGCTGCTGCCGGTGGTGGTCGGCGCCCTGCTGCTGCTGGGACAGGCGCGGGGCAGTACGGCCGGCATCCGGCCCGCCCGACTGGCCGGGGTCGCCCTGGCCACCATGCTGGCCCTGGTGCTGGCGCGCGCCATTCCGCCCACGCCGCCGGGCCTGATCGGCTACGGCCGGTTCCTGCCCACCTACTCGTCGCTGCCGGAGTTCCTGGAAGTCGGCGAAGGGCGCTCGTCGTCGATCGCCGTGTCGCGTCAGCAGAACGGCTACATCTCCTTCCACGTGAGCGGCAAGGTCGAGGCCTCCACCGAGCCGCAGGACATGCGCCTCCAGCGCATGCTCGGGCACATCTCGGCGCTGGCTCATGGCAACCCCAAGTCGGTGCTGATCGTCGGCTTCGGCGCTGGCGTGACCGCCGGCACCTTCGCGCTCTATCCGGGGATCGAACGGATCGTCATCTGCGAGCTGGAGCCGCTGGTCCCCAAGATGATCGGCCCGTACTTCGCGGCGCAGAACTACGACATCGCCAATGACCCCCGGGTCGAGTTCGTCTTCGACGATGCCCGCCACTTCATCCTGACCACCAAGGAAAAGTTCGACATCATCACGTCGGACCCGATCCATCCCTGGGTCAAGGGCGCGGCCACGCTGTACACCAAGGAGTATCTGGATCACACCCGTCAGCATCTCAACCCCGGCGGCGTGATGACCGAGTGGGTGCCGCTGTACGAGAGCCACGCCGATGCGGTGAAGAGCCAGATGGCGACGTTCTTCGAGGTGTTCCCGCACGGGACGGCCTGGGCCAACAACAGCTACGGCCG
>CAYQXR010000091.1:0-5047 GCA_964421625.1 uncultured Gemmatimonadaceae bacterium
TCCGCACCGTGTCGCCCACATGGGCGTCATGGTTGTTGCGTGCCTTCACCTTCACACTCCGCGTGACCTGCTTCCCGTACTTCGGGTGGGCAAACCGACGCTCGAGCAGGACGGTCACCGTCCGCTCCATGGCGTCGCTCACCACGACGCCCTGGCGCACCTTGCGCAGCGTCCGGGCTGCCGCCGTCGTCGCATCACTCATCGATCATCTCCTGACGCCTGCCGGCGCTTCTCGCCCACGATAGTCAACAGCCGCGCGATCTCGCGCCGGATGGTCCGGAACCGCATCGGGTTCTCGATCGTCTCCGTCGCCGAGCGGAACCGCATCCGGAACGCCTCGTCCCGCAGCGCCGTCACCCGGTGTCCCAACTCATCGACCGTCAGCGACCGCAGGTCGTCCGTGTTCACCTTGGCCATGCTCAGATCTCCTCACGCCGCGAGAAGCGGGTGCGCATCGGCAGCTTCGCCTGCGCCAGCGCCATGGCGCTGCGGGCCAGCGCCTCCGGCACCCCGTCGACCTCGAACAACACGCGACCGGGACGGATGACCGCCACCCAGCCCTCGGGGTTGCCCTTGCCCTTGCCCATGCGGACTTCGGCCGGCTTCTTGGTGATGGGCTTGTCCGGGAAGATCCGGATCCACACCTTGCCGCCGCGCTTCATCTCACGGGTCATCGCGACACGGGCCGCTTCGATCTGCCGCGAGGTGATCCAGCCCGGCTCCAGCGAGGTGATCCCCCACTGCCCGAACGAGATGGCGTTGCCACGGGTCGCGATGCCCGTCGTCTTGCCCTTGAACTGCTTGCGGAACTTGATCCGCTTCGGTGCCAACATGGCTCAGGCTCCCGTGCTGTAGGTGCGGCCGGACATGTCGTCGACGACCTCACCCTTGAAGATCCACACCTTGATCCCGATCGCGCCGTACGTGGTCTTGGCCGTACCGGTGGCGTAGTCGATGTCGGCCCGCAGGGTATGGAGCGGCACCCGCCCCTCGCGATACCCTTCGGTCCGGGCGATCTCGGCGCCGCCCAGGCGGCCCGAGGCGCGGATGCGGATGCCCTGCGCGCCCATGCGCATGGTGCTCTGCATCGCCCGCTTCATGGCCCGGCGGAAGGAGATCCGCTGCTCCAACTGCGCCGCGATATTGTCGGCGACCAGCTTGGCCGACAACTCCGGCCGCTTGATCTCCTCGACGTTGACGGCGACTTCCTTGGTGACGTTGAGCTGCCGGTGCAGCACCATCGCCAGCTCCTCACGGAGCTTGTCGACTTCGGCGCCGCGCTTGCCGATGACCACACCCGGCCGACCGGTGTGGATGGTCACGGTGACCTTCCCCGGCTTGCGCTCGATGTGCACCTCGGCGATGGCGGCATGCCCGAGCCGCTTCTGGATGTAGTCCCGGATCAGCCGGTCCTCACCCAGCAGCGGGCCCATGCCCTTGGCCGCATACCAGCGCGAGAGCGACTGCTTGGTGACCCCGAGCCGGAACCCGACCGGATGCGTCTTCTGTCCCATTACTTCGCTCCCTTCGTCGCCACGGCGATGTGCACGTGGCTGGTGGGCTTCCGGATCGGCATGGCCCGGCCCTGTGCGGCCGCACTGAACCGCTTCAGCGGCGAGCCCATCTGGACCTGGGCATCGACCACCACGAGCTGATCGACGTCGAACATCTCGTTCTCCCGCTCGGCCAACTGCTCGGCGTTGGCCACCGCGGACTTCAGCGTCTTCGAGATCTGCTTGGCCGCCAGCTTCTTGCTGAACTGGAGGATGGCATAGGCCTCGTTGACCTGCTTGCCGCGGATCAGGTCCATCACCAGCCGCATCTTGCGGGGCGACTGCCGGACCGAGCGCTGGATGGCATGACCATGCATATCAGGCCCTCGCCTTCTTGTCGGCGACCAGCTTGCCGCTGTGCCCACGGAAGAGCCGGGTGGGCGCGAACTCGCCCAGCTTGTGCCCGACCATGTTCTCGGAGACGTAGACCGGCACGAACTTGTTGCCGTTGTGCACGGCGAAGGTGTGGCCGACGAACTCGGGCAGCACCGTGCTGGCCCGGCTCCAGGTCTTGACGACCTTCTTCTCGTTCTTTGCGTTCAGGGCCGTCACCTTGTCCAGCAGCGCCTGCTGAATGAAGGGGCCCTTGCGAATGCTCCGTGCCATTACTTGGTCGCCTTCCCGCGCTTCCGGCCGCGGACGATGAGTCGATTCGAGTGCTTCTTGCGCTTCCGGGTCTTGGTCCCCTCGGGCTTGCCCCAGGGTGACACCGGCGGACGACCGCCGGAGGTCTTGCCTTCACCGCCGCCGAGCGGATGGTCGACCGGGTTCATGGCGACACCGCGGACATGCGGACGCCGACCGAGCCAACGCTGCTTGCCGGCCTTGCCGAGCGACAGCAGCTCGTGCTCGCTGTTGCCGACCTCGCCGATGGTGGCGAGACAGCGACCGTGGATCAGCCGCATCTCGGTCGACTTGAGCCGCAGCGTGACGTACTCGCCCTCACGGGCCACGACCTGCGCGCCCTGACCCGCCGAGCGCGCCACTTCGCCGCCCTTGCCGATCTTGAGCTCGATGTTGTGGACCACGGTGCCGAGCGGGATCTCGCTGAGCGGCAGGGCATTGCCGAGCCGGACATCACTGCCCGGGCCGCTGACGATGGTATCGCCCTGCTTGAGGCCGGCCGGATGCAGGATGTACCGCTTCTCGCCGTCGGCGTAGTGGATCAGCGCGATCCGGGCCGTCCGGTTCGGATCGTACTCGATCTCGGCGACGCGTCCGGGGATCCCGAACTTGTTGCGCTTGAAGTCGATCCGGCGGTACATGCGCTTGTGCCCACCCCCGCGGAACCGGGAGGTGATATGCCCCTTGTTGTTGCGCCCGCCCTGCGACCGCAGCGGCTCGAGCAGCGACTTCTCGGGGGTCCCCCGGGTGATCTCCTCGAAGGAGGACACCGAGCGGAATCGGGTGCCCGCGGTCATCGGGCGGAATTGACGAATGCTCATCTCAGGCCTCGAACACGGCGAGCGTCTCGCCGTCCTTCAGGGTGACGACGGCCTTCTTCCAGCGCGCCGTGACGCCGCGGGTCCTGCCCCGTGCGGCGGCATTGCGGCGCATCTGCATGGTGCGCACGTCGGTGGCCGTCACGCCGAAGAGCTGACGCAGCGCCTCGCGGATCTGCCCCTTGCTCGCCTCGGGATGCACCTCGAAGACGTATTCCTTGCGATCCTGCCAGGCCGCCGAGCTCTTCTCGGTGATCAGCGGCCGGACCAGAATGCGATGAAGATCAGCCATCACTCACTCCCCTTCGCGCGCGCGGTCGACTTGCGGCGCGCAGGCTTGGCCTCGGCCTCCTCGACGACCGGTGCGTCGGCGGCCAGCGCGCTGCTCTCAATGACGATGGTTCGCGCATGGAGGATGTCGTAGGCCGGAGCTTCGGCGAACGGCAGCACTTCGACATGCGGCAGGTTCCTGGCGCTCAGATACACCGACGGGCTGATCGCCCCGGTGAGAATCAGCACGCGCCCCTCGCTCGAGACGACCTTGCTCAGCAGCCCCAGCAGGGTGCTGGTGCTCGGCTTGGCCAGGGTGATCGGATCGACCACCACGACCTGGCCCTCACGGGCCCGCGCATTGAGCGCCGAGCGCCGGGCGAGCTGCCGGACCTTGCGGGGGATGTCGGCCCGGTAGTCGCGGGGCGACGGACCGAACGCAATGCCACCACCACGCCAGTGCGGCGCGCGGTTGCTGCCCTGCCGGGCGTTGCCGGTGCCCTTCTGCTTGTAGGGCTTCCGGCCGCCACCCGACACCTCGCGCCGGGTCTTGACCTTGTGGGTCCCCTGGCGCTGGTTGGCGAGATAGACCTTCACGGCCTGATGCAGGACGTCCTCGTTGACCACGCCATCGAACAGCTCACCCGGCAGGGTGAACGCCTCGGAGCGGGCAGCGCCGGCCGCGGAGAAGTGCCGCACGGTGTACACCGGGCGCTCTTCCATATGGGAGAACTCGAGGGAATCAGTCATGGCGGCTCTTGCCTCCCTGCTTGGCGACGGTCACGATGCCGTTCTTCGAGCCCGGGACAGCGCCGCGGACGAAGAGCAGGTGGCGATCGGTGTCGACCTTGACGATGGTCAGGCCCATCTCCGTGTGCCGGGCGGCACCGTGGTGCCCCGGCAGCCGCTTGCCCTTGATGACACGCGACGGATTGGTGCCCGGCGAAATCGAGCCCGGCTTGCGATGCCGGGTGTTGCCGTGACTGCCCGGGCCGCCGCCGAAGCCGTACCGGTGGACGACACCCTGGAACCCGCGGCCCTTGGTGGTCCCGGTCACCTTCACCAGCTCGCCCGCGGCGAACATGTCGACCGTCACCGTCGCGCCCGGCGCCAGCTCGGCACCGCCCCGCGCAAAGGTGCGGATGATCTGCGGGGCAGCCGTGAGGCCGGCGGCCTTGGCATGGCCAAGCTCCGCCTTGCTGGTCCGCTGCGCCTTCTTCTCACCCCAGCCGAGCTGGGTCCGGGCCTCGTCACTCTGGAGGACCTGACACGGCCCCGCCTCGATGACCGTCACCGGCACCGCGCTGCCGTCTTCGACGAAGACGCGCGTCATGCCGAGCTTCCGCCCGATGATACCGTTGGCCATGCTCAGCTCACCTTGATCTCGACGTCCACGCCGGCTGGCAGATCCAGCTTCGTCAGCGCGTCCATCGTCTGGGGTCGTGAGTCATGGATGTCGAGCAGGCGCTTGTGGGTGCGCAGCTCGAACTGTTCGCGGCTCTTCTTGTCGACATGGGGGGAGCGCAGCACCGTCCACCGCTCGGTCTTCACCGGGAGGGGGATCGGCCCTGACACCTGGGCCCCGGTCTTCTCCGCCGTGCGCACGATATCCGCCGCGGCCTGGTCCAGCACCACGTGGTCGAACGCCTTGAGGCGGATCCGGATCTTGCCTGCCATCATCATCCCTTTCATTGCTCATCATGGCGCGGCGACCATCGCCGCGTCACTGCCGCAGCGGGACGCCATCCGGCGCCCCGCCATGCTGCCACTGCCTACTCGACG
>CAYQXR010000092.1:0-4699 GCA_964421625.1 uncultured Gemmatimonadaceae bacterium
ATGGGCCCGGCGCGATTCGAACGCGCGACCTCTTGCTCCGGAGGCAAGCGCTCTATCCAGCTGAGCTACGGACCCGGGACCGGCCGCCGCCAAGGGAGGCGGCACCGGAAGAACGGACGATTCTAATCACTCCGGGGCGTTCGTGCCATCCCTGAGAGGGGGTCCAACTCCGGGGCATCGAACACCGGGGGTGGTGTGCGGAGAATCAGCCCGGGGACGGCAGTATTGAGAATGGTATAGACGATCAGCGCTCCAAAGAGGGACGGCGCAACCGCGAACCGGTCCCGGAGAATCCCGGCGAGCACCAGGGTGAACACCAGGGTCGGCAGCATCGGAACCGCAACCCGGGTACTGCGCGCCAGCGGCTCCCCCAGGACGATCCGTCGGTGGAGTGCGACGGCGCCGATGCGGATCGGCAGGATCACCAGGGTCAGGAGGACGCCGTAGAGTACGGCCTCCAGCGTGAAATACTCCCGCCGCATCTCCGTGCCCGCGACGAAGAAGTAGAAGGGCGCAAAGAAGGAGGCGAACACTTCGATGGCGTGCAGCATCCGCTCCGAGGCCATGGCCGGCAGCGCTTCACGGAAACGTCGGGCCGCCACGCCGACCAGGAAGGCGCCAACCAGGTAGTAGACGCCGAGTTCCCGGGTAGCCGACGCGACGACGACGCCCATCATGAGGAGGAAGGCGAATTCCGATTTCGGGGCCCAGGGGGCGATCCGCACGGCGAAGAGGCGGAACACCGGCGGTAGAAGCACGATGATTCCGACCAGGGCCAGCGTCGCGAAGGCGAGCCGGGCGATGGAGGTCGACTGGAGGGTGACGAAGAGGAGGACCAGCGCCAGCAGCTCGGTCGCAATCGCCTTGGACTTGACCCAGAACTGCTCGCCGGGGTTGAGCCCGAATGACGGCAGCGAATCGAGGATGAAGCCGGTCGAGGGAATCAGAATCGCCATGGCGAAAAGCGTCGCCGGTCGGGGGGCGAGGTCGAGCAACTGTACGCACGCCACGGCGGCCGAGGCCAGGAGGAGGATGCGGATCAGCAGGTGCTGCGTCAGTACGACGGCGTTCTCGCGCAGTTCTCCCAGGTCGACGTCCAGCCCGGCAAAGAGAAAGAGTGCCACGATCCCGAAGGAGGCAAGCAGGTGGAGTGTCTGGTCGTGGCTGAAGAGGTCGAGACCGATGGCGGCGCCCGCTCCGAGTGCGAAGCTGGTGATGGCGGTCGGCAGGTGCCACCGCTGCAGGATGCGCGGCACGACGAACAGCGCGAACAGCACCACGACATAGCCGAGTTCGGAGGCAAAGAAGGCCTGCAGACTGCCCAAGGGCGACTCCTGATCGATGGATGGGATCCCACGGCCCCGGGGCCGCTGGCGGACTTTCCCAAGATAGCCCGCCCCGGGACGCCGTCGGGCAGCTACTGGCGCCGCCCGCCCTCAGTCGGGTATTACTTCAGCATGGCCCCTCTCCGCCGGAAGCGCTGGCGCCGCGTCGCGGCGCTGGTCATGCTCCTCTGCTTCGGACTGCTCCGCCTGGAAGCTGCCCTGCCCGACTGGGACGGGGAAGGCGGCGCGATTGCGGTCGCCGTGGCTGCTACCGCCGGTGGCGCCATGGATCACGGCAGTGACCATCCCCCGGGGGAAATGCCCCACGCCTGCCACTGCACTCATGTCCATGATCAGGCGCTCGCCTTCGGGCCGGATGCCTGGTCGGCCTCAGTCTCACATGCCCATGCCATCGTGGCATTGATCCAATCCATCACATCGGTCGAACCCGCTCTCTCCCTGCGACCGCCCATCGTCTGACGCGCCGGTGCGCGTGACGTCCGCGCTGGAGCGCGGCGTCGTCATCTCCCATTCCATCGCTGCATTCTGCGCCACCGTACGCCCCGCGTGCGCGTGTCCGCCGGATGACCGGAGTTGGTTCCATGACCCGACGTTTTCCGGGTATCCAGGGCCTCTGCGTCCTGTGCCTGAGTCCCCTCGCCTGGCTGGCCGCCCAGACGAGCGGGCCACCTGTCCCCTCACCTGCAAGTGGACCGGTCAGCTTCCTGGCCGATCCCGGCGCAGGGCGTCACGCGGATACGCTGGTGCTGACGCTGGCCGATGCCCGACAGCGCGCGGTCCGCGACAACCCGTCATACCTGGCCTCGCGGGAGACCGTGGCCATGGCCAGCGGGGCACGGCGCCAGGCCGGACTGCCGAGCTTCAATCCCGATCTGTCCCTTGAGTGGCCGGGTCTCCTCCGCGGTGGTGCCGGGGAGTTCGAACTCGCCCTGACCCAGGAATGGGAAGTGGCGGGGCAGGGAAGGCTGCGACGCCGTGCGGCCGACATCGGCGTGGATCGGGCCCGGTCGGAGGTGACCGATGCGGCCCGACTGGTCGTCGCCGACGCGAGCATGGCCTGGTATCGGGCCTTTGCGGCACAGCGTCGACGTGAACTCGCCGAGCGCCAGCGCGAGTACCATGAGCAGTTGCTGGAAGCCACCCGCGCGCAACTGCGTGAGGGGGAGATCAGCGCCATGGATGCCAACCTGGTCGAACTCGAGGCCGGTCGCGCCAGGACCCGGCTGCTGGCCGCCCAACGCGAAGCCGGCGCAGCAGATCTCGCGCTCAAGCGGGTGACCGGGCTGTCGATCGAACAGGATCTGCGGCTCGCCGACGCAGGCACGCTGCCACCGCTGCCGGACCCGGCGCTGCTGTCGGAAGACTCCCTGATCCGGCTCGCCCTGTCGGTCCGCGCCGATCTGGCCGCCACCACCGCCACCGTGCGGGAATCCGACGCTCGCACCACACTGGCACGGCGTGAGGCCCTGCCCAACCTCCGGACCAGTCTGCTGACGCGTCGGGAATCGGAGCAGGGCGCTGCCCACTTCGGCCTGGGAGTCGGCATCACGCTGCCATTTCTGAACCGGAACCAGGGGGAGACGGCACAGTTCGAGGCCGCGGCCCGCCAGGCCCGGTACCTCGCCGACGCCGTGACCGCGCAGGTACAGGTCGAGGTGGTGACGGCGCTCCGGGCCTATCGCCTGGCGTCCGAGGAGGTGGCCGTCTTCACTGCCGACGTCCTGGGCCCGGCCCAGCGCAATGAAGCACTGCTGACCGAAGCGTTCCGGGCCGGCCGGATGTCACTGCCGACGCTGCTGCTCTTGCGCAACGAACTGCTCGATGCGCAGCAGGACTACTGGCTCGCCTGGCTCGCGCAGCGCGAAGCCCTTGTCGATCTCGAAACCGCCATCCAGGCGACGGTGCAGCCCGATCCCGAATCGGGCATGCCGGCCACCGCCGACCGCACCGACCTTGCGCAGGAGGACGCGCCGTGACCACTCCCCGACTGGCAACACTCCCGCATGCCGCCATGCATCGCTGGCCCCGCATGCTGCTGCTCCTCCTCCTGCTCGGCTGGACCGCATGCGCCGGAACGGACGACCATGACGACGATCACGATCACACCGATGCCGAGGCCTCGGCGGAGGAACACGACACTGTCGATCTCGACTCCATCGGCATCCGCCTGGCCGGCATCCGGATTGACACTGCCGAGGCGGTGATCATCGGCGGTCTGGCGGCGACCGGCACCGTGACCTGGGATGCAAACCGCGTCAGCCACGTCGGAACTCGTGTCGAGGGTCGGATCGTGGCACTCCACGCCGACATCGGCCAGCGGGTGACGGCCGACCAGGTGCTGGCTCTGCTGGAGAGCCCCGAAGTGGGACGGCTCCGCGCCGCGGCCCGCGAGGCGGATGATCTGGTCCGCATCGCGCGGGAGCACCACGCCCGCGAAGAGCGGCTCGAACGACTGGGCATCGCCAGCCGCAAGGAACTGCTGGAGGCGGAAGCCGAGCTGCGACGCGCGGAAGCGGCGCTGCGCAGCGCCGAGGAGGGACTGCGCGTGTTCGGCGCGGGGCCGGGTGCCGGGAGCCAGGTGGCCGTGGTATCCCCGCTGGCCGGGTCGGTGGTGGCGCGGGGAGAGTTCCATCTGGGCGAGATGACCACGCCGACGGCACCGCTCTTTGTCGTGGCGGATCTCTCGCAGGTCTGGATTGAGCTGGATGTATACGAACGCGATCTGTCGCGGGTGCGCGTCGGGCAGCAGGTGACTGTGTCTGTCGCGGCGTATCCGGAGCAGACCTTCACCGGACGGGTCAGCCGGATCGGGGATCTGGTCGAATCCGCAACGCAGACCGTCCGAGTCCGGGTGGATGTCGCCAATCCCAGGGGCGTGCTCAAGCCGGGCATGTTCGCCCGGGCACAGATCCGCGTCGAGGCGGATGGCGCCACCATCGCGGCGGTGCCGCAGCGGGCCGTGCAGGAACTCGAAGGCCGCCGAGTGGTCTTCGTGCCCGGGGACCACGCCGGAGAGTTCCGCGCCGTCACGGTGGACGTTGGCGATCTGCTTGATGGTGGTCGCGTGATCATTCTCGCCGGTCTCCGACCGGGCGAGCCCGTGGTTGTGGCCGGAGCCTTCACTCTGCGCGCCGAACTCGCCAAGGGCGAAATCGGCGGGCACAGCCACTAGGAGGCGCCATGCAACGGGTGATCGACGCAGCGCTCCGCCAGTGGGTCCTGGTGCTCGGGGCGACCGCGCTGCTGGTCGGGGTGGGGGCGTGGTCGCTGACGCGCCTGCCCATCGACGCCGTGCCGGATGTGACCAACGTGCAGGTGCAGATCAATACCAACGCCCCGGCGCTCTCGCCGGT
>CAYQXR010000093.1:0-4668 GCA_964421625.1 uncultured Gemmatimonadaceae bacterium
CGTCGAGTAGGCAGTGGCAGCATGGCGGGGCGCCGGATGGCGTCCCGCTGCGGCATGTCGGACACGGGTGAAGGGGCAGAGCGATGGACGAGGCAGAGGGAAGCGGCGCAGCAGGGTCGGAGGGACGGGTGGCCAGGACCATCGGGTTCGTCACGGCTGCTCGGCGCGAGATGGACAAGGTGGTCTGGCCCAGCCAACCCGAACTGATCCGCGCCACGCGCGTCGTGATCGTCGGGGCGGTGGTGCTGGGTCTTGCCCTCGGCTTCCTCGACTTCCTGCTCGGCAAGACCTTCCTCGGTATTGCGGCCATCTTCACCTCGTGACGCCCGTGACCGAATACCGCTGGTACGCGGTGCAGACGACCGCCGGACATGAGAACAAGGTCCGCACCCTGCTCACGCAGCGGATCCAGGACGACCCGCGCCCCGAGGGGCAGAAGCTGGTCGCCCAGGCGCTGGTGCCCGTCCAGGAAGTCGTCGAGGTCAAGAACGGCAAGAAGGTCACCGTCGAGCGGAAGCTCTACCCCGGCTACGTCATCGTTCAGATGGGCATGAGCCAGGAAGCGCAGCATGTCGTCAACTCGATCCAGGGTGTGATCAAGTTCGTCGGGACCGGCCGCGCCCCCATGCCCATCCGCGACGACGAAGTGAACCGCCTCCTCGGTGTGACGGATCTCGGGTCCGACCCGGGGCCCAAGGAAGAGATTCCCTTCCTGGTGGGTCAGGCGGTCGAGATCACCGAGGGGCCGTTCTCCGACTTCAACGGTGTCGTCGAGGAAGTCCTGGCCGACAAGGGCAAGGTCAAGGTGTCGGTCGCGCTGTTCGGGCGCCCGACCGTGGTGGAGTTGGACTACCTCCAGTTGCGGGGCCACTAGCCCGCTGGAGCGGGGGCTGCGGCTCCCGGCAGGATCAGATGGTGTCCCGCGACCGCCCGGGGTTAATCGGCGGAAGGCAGGGCGATGACCGCCCAGCCGCTATTCGGTGCCCCGCCTTGCCAGCGGGCGTCGTGAAAGGAGCGACATGGCAAAGAAGATCACCGCCATGGTGAAGCTGCAGTGTCCGGCAGGGGCGGCCAATCCGGCCCCGCCCGTCGGCACCGCGCTCGGCCCCCACGGGGTCAACATCATGGAGTTCTGCAAGCAGTTCAACGCCCGCACCCAGGCCCAGGCTGGCATGGTGATTCCGGTGGTGGTCACGATCTATGGCGATCGGACCTTCACCTTCATCACCAAGACCCCGCCCGCCCCGAATCTCCTGTTGAAGGAAGCCGGGTTGGCCAAGGGCAGCGGCGTGCCGAACCGCACCAAGATCGGCTCCGTCACGTCGGCGCAGGTCCGCAAGATCGCCGAGGTCAAGATGGTCGACCTCAACGCGACCGACATCGACGCGGCCATGCGCATGATCGCCGGGACCGCCCGGTCGATGGGCCTGGAGGTCATCGACTGATGGCGACCTTCGGCAAGAAGTACCGCGCCGCCGCCGCCAAAGTTGATGGCGCCCGGTTCTACCAGGCCCCCGAGGCGCTGGCGCTGGTCAAGGAGACCTCTTTCTCCACGTTCGATGGCTCGGTCGATGTGGCCGTCCGGCTCGGCGTCGATCCGCGGCACGCGGATCAGGTCGTCCGCGGCACCGTCATCCTCCCGCATGGTACCGGCAAGACGGTGCGCGTGCTGGTGGTGACCCAGGGCGATCGCGCCAAGGACGCCGAGGCGGCCGGGGCGGATTTCGTCGGACTGGAGTATCTCCAGAAGCTCAAGGACGGCTGGATGGAGTGCGACGTGATCGTCGCCACGCCTGACGTCATGGGGCAGCTCGGCGCGCTGGGCCGGATTCTCGGTCCCCGCGGCCTGATGCCCAATCCCAAGGCTGGCACCGTCACCATGGATGTCGCCCGGGCGGTCAAGGAGATCAAGGCCGGCAAGATCGAGTTCCGGGTCGACAAGACCGGGAACGTGCACGTGCCGATCGGCAAGACCTCCTTCCAGGATGGGCAGCTTCTGGAGAACCTCCAGGCCTTCATGGACACCATCGTCAAGGCCAAGCCCTCTGCGGCCAAGGGCCTCTACATCCGCTCGGCCACCGTCAGCGCCACCATGGGCCCCGGGGTCAAGCTCGACACGGCGGGGTACCGATGAGCAAGACTGAACGGCAGGCCGAGGTCGAGCATCTCGAGGAGCAGATCCGCAGCTCCGCGACGGTGTTCGTGACCGATTTCAGCGGTCTCAACGTCCTCAAGATGACCGACTTCCGTCGCCGCCTCCGGGCTTCCGGGGCGCGCTACATCGTGGTCAAGAACACCCTGGCGCAGCGCGCCTTCGCGCGGCACCAGATCACCGCTCTGGACGAGCACCTGACCGGGCAGACCGGGCTGGTCTTCGCCGGAGAGGATCCGCTCGCAGCGGCCAAGGCCCTGGGCGATTTCGTCCGGGAGCATGACAACAAGCCCGCCGTCAAGGCGGGATGGGTCGACGGCAAGGCCGTGGCCCCCGCATACGTCAAGCGCCTGGGCGAGATCCCGTCGCGCGAGGTGCTGCTCGGCCAGTTCGCCGGCGCCCTCAACGGCGTGCTGTATCAAGTGGTCGGCGCGCTTCAGGCGCTCCATGACAAGCGTACGGCCGATCAGGCCTCCTCGTAAGCACCGGAGAATACAACCATGGCAACGACTCTCAGTAACGATGAAATCATCGAGGCGATCGGCAACAAGACGGTGATCGAGCTGGCCGATCTGATCGACGCATTCACCACCAAGTTCAACGTCTCCGTCGTCGCGGCTGCCGCGGCCGGCGGTGGTGGGGGCGCCGCGGCCCCGGCCGTCGAGGAGCAGACCGAGTTCACCGTCGTCCTCACGGGCGGTGGCGACAAGAAGATCAACGTCATCAAGGTGGTCCGCGAGATCACCTCCCTCGGCCTCAAGGAGGCCAAGGATCTCGTCGATGGCGCGCCGAGCACCGTGAAGGAAGGCGTGTCGAAGGGCGAGGCGGAGGAGATGAAGAAGCGGCTCGAGGAGCAGGGCGCGTCCGTCGAACTGAAGTGACCCGGGGCTGAACTCCGGTCGGGCCGTCCTTCAGGGCCCGACCGGATGGAACGCTCCACCATGGTCACTCTCAGTGAGACGGCATGACGACTGTACGCGGCCTCAAGATCCGGACGAACACGGCACCGACCCCCGCCTTCCGCGGGGGCCGCGGTGCTGTCGTTCCCTTCAGCCCAGGGATGTGGTGATGTCTGAAACACTGCCGGTTATCAAGTTCTCCTCGAGTCAGGACGGCATGGCGATGCCCCACCTGCTCGATATCCAGACCCAGGCCTTCAAGTCGCTCCTGGTCCCCGACGACATTCACGGGGATCGGCAGGACGTGTCGCTTGAGCGCGTCTTCCGGGATCTCTTCCCGATCACGGACGTGAACGGGAAGTACTCCCTGGAGTTCGTCGACTACAATCTTGGCCCCGCCAAGTACACGGTCGAGGAGTGCATCGAGCGGGACATGACCTACTCCGCGACCCTGCGGACCCGGCTCCGGCTCGACGTGTTCGAGGAGGTGGATGGACAGCGCCGCCTGAAGAACGCGATCGAGAAGGAGGTCTTCCTGGGCGACCTGCCGATCATGACGCCGCTGGGGACCTTCGTGGTCAACGGGGCCGAGCGGGTGGTCGTCTCCCAGTTGCACCGGTCGCCTGGCGTGGTCTTCGAGGAGGACACCCATCCCAACGGGCAGCGCCTGTTCTCGGCGCGGATCATCCCGTTCCGCGGGTCCTGGGTGGAGTTCACCATCGACATCCACGATGTGATCTTCGTCCATATCGACAAGAAGAAGAAGTTCCCGGCCACGGCGCTGCTGCGCGCCTTCGGCTACGGCGGGAATGCCGACATCCTGCGGCTGTTCTTCGCCGAGAAGACGCTGGACATCTCCGCCCGGGCCGACTCCCGTCAGGAGCGCCGCGAGGTGGTGGGGGCGATGCTGGCCGCCGACGTGCCGAATCCCGAGGATCCCCAGGGCGATCCGCTGGTCGCCATGGGCGAGGAACTCACCCCGGATCGGCTCGCGGCCATGCGCCATGTCGGCGTCAAGACGGTGCGGGTCTTCGCCTCGTACACCTCGATCGACCTGCGCGATGAAGAGGTGCATGTCGCCAACCGCGACCGCGCCAACCCCGTGCTGGCCTTCGATGTCGCCGAGCCGGACACCGGTGAGGTGCTGGCCGAGGCCGGCGCCGAGTTGACCGACAAGCTGCGCGCCAAGCTGGAAAAGGCGGGGGTGCAGCGGGTCGAGGTGCTGCTGACGACGGCCCGCGGCGAATCGCCGCTGATCCGCAACACGCTGGCGAAGGATCCGACGCACTCGGAGCAGGAGGCGCTGGAGCAGATCTACGCGCTGCTGCGTCCGGGCGATGCGCCGAACCTCGAGACCGCACGGCAGCAGATCCAGAAGCTCTTCTTCAATCCGAAGCGCTACGATCTGGGTCGGGTCGGCCGGTACAAGATCAACCAGCGGCTGCGGCTCAAGGTCGATCCGAACAACACGGTGCTGACCGAAGAGGACTTCATCGAGATCGTCAAGTACCTCATCGCCCTGCACGACGGGCGGGGCAACACCGACGACATCGATCACCTGGGCAACCGGCGCATCCGGTCGGTGGGCGAACTCATCGCCAACCAGTTCTCCGTCGG
>CAYQXR010000094.1:0-4617 GCA_964421625.1 uncultured Gemmatimonadaceae bacterium
CGCTCGGCATGAAGCAGACCGAGCAGGATCCGTGGATGATCCTCCCGCTCAAGTATCCGGTCGGCACCCGCCTCACCGGCAAGGTGCGCAACCTGACCTCGTTCGGCGCCTTCGTCGAGATCGAGGCCGGGATCGACGGCCTGATCCACATCTCCGACATGTCCTGGACCAAGCGGGTCCAGCATCCGTCGGAGGTCGTGAAGAAGGGTGATGCCGTCGACGTGATCATCCTCAACATCGACTCCGAGAACAAGCGCATCTCCCTCGGCCTCAAGCAGGCGACCGAGGACCCGTGGCTGACCATCGGCGAGAAGCTGCCGATCGGCACCGAAGGGCGCTCCAAGGTGCTCCGTCCCGTCGACAAGGGGATCGTGGTCGATCTCGGCGACGACATCGAGGCCTTCGCGCCGGTGTCCCAGATGGGGATTCCCACCGACCAGAACCCGGCCGAGGCCGTGGTGCTGGGCCAGGAAGTGATCACCCGGGTCATCGAAGTCGATCCGATCCATCACCGCGTGGTGGTCGCCATCATCGAGTATCCGGAAGACGGAATCCCGGAGCCGGGCACGGCGCCGCGCCTCTCCGAGATGCCGATCACGCCGGAAGACGACGCCCCGATCCCCGACGACCTCGATGCCGAGGCGGCGGACGACTGACGCGTCCGGACCGATATGCAGACGGGGCACCCAGTGGGTGCCCCGTTTGCGTTGGGGGGGCTCCCCCCACGAGATCGCGGCTTCCCAACATTCACCCGCGCCAGCTCGCCGCGCGGCTGAAGCCACGGCTCGATTGTCCGGGTACAATCGCGAGGTCACCGATTCTGGTCTGTCGCAATCCTACCTGCGTGATCGACCCGGGGCTTCAGCCACTCAGAGCGAGCGCAGCGATCGAGACCGCCGAGCCGCGGTGGAGTTACGACCCCGTGCCCGGTCCGCGGCTGAAGCTGTGCGGCGGCCTTACTCGCTCGAATGGGCTCAGGTCCTTGACCCAATCCAGGCGGAATTATGGTGTTGCCCAACGCCAGATTCTCTGGAGGATCTTCCAGTGTCCATCAACATGTTCCAGGACAATGTCGCCACCCGACTCAGCGGTTCCTCCCGGATTCAGCTCTCGGACGAAGAAACTCATTCTCTTTCTCTTTGCCAGAGTGGTGGTGTCCTGGTACTCCCTTGCAATTGTGATTGCAAACCGTTGTTCATTTTCCGGTGGACAGAATGAGGTGTCCTCAAGGCTGAAGGCCCAAGGGCAATCGCCCGCCTTCAGGTCGTGCACCATGGCAACCTGCTTTGCCCTGAGCACCGAGCTGCGCGCCGTGATGATCCGGGTGAGGTAGTTCCGCACGCTGTCGCTGCCCAGGATCAACGCCGAGTCCGCGTCGAGGGGCAACGGGGTGATGCTGAGCTTTCGGTCCCGTGGGTAAGCCGTCAGGGTGTCGACCACCGCAGCGAACTGAGCGCTGTCCTCGGCCACGGCGAGCGCCACGGGGTCGGGAGTGGCCTGGCAGGCCAGGAGGAGGAGGGCCGCCAGCGACGGCCACATGAGTCGGTGCATGTTTGTCTGCCTCCCGCAGGCCTCGGAGTAATGATGAACTGACCGCAGGGTACACCATCCGACCGAAAATGCAAATCGCCACGCGCCGAGTCCGGGCGACCAGCCGGTCGCCCCTACGATGCGTCCCAACAGGTGCCGTCCGGGCGACCGCCGGTCGCCCCTACGACGCATCCCAACAGGTACCATCCGGGCGACCAGCCGGTCGTCCCTACGATGCATCCCAACAGGTACCGTCCGGGCGACCAGCCGGTCGCCCCTACGGCGCATCCCAACAGGTACCGTCCGGGCGACCAGCCGGTCGCCCCTACGGCGCATCCCAACAGGTACCATCCGGGCGACCAGCCGGTCGCCCCTACGACGCATCCCAACAGGTGCTGTCCGGGCGACCGCCGGTCGCCCCTACGACGCATCCCAACAGGTGCCGTCCGGGCGACCAGCCGGTCGCCCCTACGACGCATCCCAACAGGTGCCATCCGGGCGACCGCCGGTCGCCCCTACGACGCATCCCAACAGGTACCGTCCGGGCGACCGCCGGTCGCCCCTACGATGCATCCCAACAGGTACCATCCGGGCGACCAGCCGGTCGCCCCTACGATGCATCCCAACAGGTGCCGTCCGGGCGACCCGCCGGTCGCCCCTACGACGCATCCCAACAGGTACCGTCCGGGCGACCAGCCGGTCGCCCCTACGGTGCATCCCGGCCCCGACCACCCTAGATTACACCCCATGCGCCGCATCCTTCGCAGCATCCTGGGTCTGCTGACGCTGACGACCCCGGTCACGGCACAGCAACTCTCCGTCGGCACCACCGTGACGGACCGCGGCAGCGCGGTCGCCCAGGCGGAGGTGCTGATGGAGCAGGGCCAGGTGACGGCCGCGACCGAGCTGCTCGGCACCTACCTCGGCGATCACCCTACCGACGGCCGAGCCTGGTTCTACCTCGGGCGGATCTACCTCGATCAGTTGCGGCACTGGCACCTGCGCGGACACAGCGGTGACCCCAGCGGCGCCGTCTACAGCGACATCGCCGGAGTGGCCTTCGACCAGGCCGTGCGACTGCTGACGGACTCCGGCTCGGTGTTCGGGGCGCTGGTGGCGGTCGAGCGCGCCACCACCCAGATCGAGGAGCGCGGCTGGTTCGCCTCGATGGCCCGGCCCCGGACGGCGTCCGAGTTGCCGATTCCTCCCGTGGTGGCGGAACTGGGCCGCAACCTGATCGGTTCCTGTCCGGCCAACGGGGTGATGCTGACCGGCAGTGATGTGGAACTCGCCGCCGTCTGGGGAGTGCAGCTCCAGGGGGGCACCCGCGACGATCTGATGCTGCTCCGCCCCGACCGCTACCAGGACGATCTGCTCTACCGGGTCCAGATGGCCCGGGCCCTCAGCGTGGCCGCGGAACCTGATCTCCGCGCGCTCATTTCCCGCGTCCGCACCCGGCGGCCGGTCTGCCTGACGCCCACACTGGACTCGATGATCGCACCCGGGGCAGGGTGGCGCCCCAGTCAGATGGTGCTGGTGGCCGGGACGCCCACTGTCCCCGATTCCGCCGCGACCCGCCTCACCGGGCTCTCGATCCACGAACTCGGTCGGATCGGTCTGGCCGGTTCAGTCTGGTCGGCTGCCGTGCGCGACCTCTATCAGTCCGCTGCCGAAGTGAATCCCGCCCTCTGTCGACTCCTGGTCGTCCGACCCGATTCGTTCTTCCCCGCCATTGCCGCCTGCCGGGAGTGACGCGGGCGGGGCCGCACACGCCCCGGACGTGACCGCACTCCCGGACCCCGTCACCATCCGAGCCCTCGCGGTCGGTGGCGACGGTGTCGGTACCCTCCCCGATGGCCGCACGATATTCGTGCCGCGTACCGCCCCCGGCGATCGGCTGACCGTCCGGCAACTCGAATACCACACGCGCTTTGCCCGCGGCCATATCGACACCCTGTTGGACCCGGGGCCCGACCGCGTCGAGCCGGTCTGTCCGCACTACCAGCGTGACCGCTGCGGCGGGTGCCAGCTCATGCACCTCGATGTCTCGGCGCAGACCGCGCACAAGGCCCGCATGGCGGGCGATGCGCTGCGCCGGATCGGCAGGCTCACCATCGAGGATCCGGCGATTGTCCCGCCGACGGCTCCCCTCGGGTATCGCACCCGGATTGCGCTGGCCATCCGCGACGGCCGGGTGGGATATCACCGCTACGACGCGCCGGGCCAGGTCTTCGACCTCGAGCGCTGTCTCCTGGTGGAGGAGGAGGTCGATCGCCTGCTGCAGGCGGTGCTCCGGATGCGGCGGCAGTTCGCGCCCTGGCATGACCGGCTGCTGCTGCGACGCGATCAGGCTGGTCACGCACACCTGGTGCTGGAAGGCGGACCGGGGACGGGGCGCTGGAGCGGTGGGGCCGCCATCCAGGCCCGTCTGGGCGCCGGGGTGACGGTCTGGGAACGGCGGCGTCCCGGGCGTCCCCGGCGGGTGGTTGGTGCAGGGGAGCACGTCGCAGCCACGGTCTTCGAGCAGGTCAATCCGCCGATGGCAGCGCTGGTACGTGACGAGGCACTCGCCGGGGCGGGGGATGTGGCCGGTCGGCTGGTCTGGGACCTCTACGCCGGGATGGGGGAGACGACCAGGCGCCTGGCCGAGCTGGGGGCGCAGGTCGAGAGCGTTGAGTGGGACCGGGAGGCTGTCGCGCTGGCCGAGGCCCTGGGGCCGACCGGACCGAGACGACTCGCCCGCGATGTCGCCGAGGCGCTGCCGCTGCTGACGGCACCGGCGGTAGTGCTGACCAACCCGCCGCGGACCGGGATGGCCGCCCCCGTGTGCGATGCGCTGGCCGCCAGTGCCGCGGAACGGATCGTCTATGTCTCCTGCGATCCGGCCACCCTGGCGCGCGATATCCGGCGCCTGGGGCCCCGGTGGCAGGTGAGCAGTGTCCGGGCCTTCGACCAGTTTCCGCAGACCGCCCACCTCGAACTGGTGGCAGTGCTGACACCGACCGGGGCGGTGGCACCGGCAGACTGACCGGGTTATCTTGGCGTGCTGTGCTGGACAGGTGTCCGAGTGGTTGAAGGAGCCGGTCT
>CAYQXR010000095.1:0-4386 GCA_964421625.1 uncultured Gemmatimonadaceae bacterium
ATCACCTGGTAGGTGGTGTCCGGCGTCAGGCCCCGCAACTGCGTGAACAGCGACAGGGTGGCGCCCGACGGATAGATCCCGGTTGGATGCATCGGCACCAGGTGCTCAAATGATCGCCACGCGTAGCCCCGCCCCGGCATCCCCAGCACCAGGTCCGAGGCAAACAACGTGTCGCCATCCGGGATGGGCTGTGGCACCAAGGTCAGGAGTGCCCCGCTACCCCCCACCTGGCGCAGCGCCACCGCCACAACGGTCTGCCCCGGGCCCACCCCCTGCTCCACCACCAGCCCGGCCGCCAGAGAGTCCACGGGAGGGTCGTCAAGCCTACAGTGCCACGTGCCTATCGCGGGGAGATACTGTAGCCGACACCTAAGCCGCGCTGGCTGGCTAGATCCGAGCGACCGGGTTTCAGCGATCGGCCGCGAACTCCGGATCCGGTACCGCATGGTGTCCATCGTCGTGCTCCCATCTGCTGCCTCCACCCGCACCAGTTCGACATCCACGGGGAAGACCGTCTGTACCATCATGTCGTCCTCCGGCCCGGGCACCTCCCAGCTCAGTTGCTGGCGGGGCAAGGCAAACACGCCCACCAGCAACGGTCTGCCCCGCCGGAACAGCAGGTACCCCCGGCCATGGACCTCCAGCGGCAGCCAGATCGGCGCCTCCCCCAGGTACACCTGTACCAGGCTCCGGTGCAGCGGCGACGCCGACAGCTCGCCGAGGGCGGCAATGCTAGCTGTGCCGTCCCAGTGCTGGATCAGCTCTGGCGGAAAGACCCGTCGCAGCAGCGCCCACGCTACCGCACCGGTCAGCGCGGTGGAATCGGCCAGCATCTGCTCCCACGCGCGCCACGCTCCGACGCTGTCGCCCTCCCGGAACCGGAGTCGGGCCTCCAACAGGTCCAGCACGCCGGGCGCGAGCCCCCCACCCGCCCGCGCCTGGGCCAGCAGCCCGTCGACCGAATCCGCCGACATCCCCTTGACCAGGGCCCAGCGCGCCAGCGCATAGGCCACCACGCCCGGAGAGGCGCGGCGCACGCCCCGCAACTGCCGCTCCGCTGCCAAGCTGTGCCGGTACCCCACCTGCAGCGCCTCATGATACGGGTGTATCATCCGTCGCGTGCCCAGTCCAGGCCTGAGCAACACCTTGCTCCGAACTACAGCGGAAATCGAATCGGGTGCGGTCACCCCATGCCGCAGCAGCACCAGGCCCTCGCAGACCTGACGGAGGTCCCCCCGCTGACTCCGGCACTCCTTCAGGGCCGGCTCCGCCCCCCACGGGATCGGACGCTCCAGCCCAACCACCAGCGAATCGATCAGGGCCCGCTCCGTCGCCTGCGCCCTGGCGCTCGCCGATGTTCCGAGCAGCGCCGCAACCAGCAGCACCACGCGGAGTACTCCTGTACCCCGCGTGGTGAAGCCCCGTCGACCAACCGGGAAAGCCACCTCAGTTAGCCAGGGTATCAGCGCGGACATACCAGCAGTTCAGCCAGCCCGGGTCGCCCGTGGCGAGCCAGCATTCCAGTGACGGCTCCGGGTTCATGAGGATGTCATGGCACTCAGCATCGTAGGCGAGGTAGCCGTAGCCCGTGCACACAGCCTCCACCTTGGCGTCACAGAACGCCAGGAGGTCCTCCGGTGCGGGACACGGCTCCCAATCGAGGCAGTACTGGAGTTCGATGTGCGGGTCCCCGCACTGCCCCGCCGCCGCAGCGGGACCCGACCCCGCGCCCGCGACCACCAGCTCCGTCCCGGCGACACTCCCGGCCCTAGCCGTCTCCATCGCCCGCACCTCCCGCGCCGCCAGCACCAGCACCACCGTCGCCAGCAGCAGCGTCAACCGCCGGACCACATGCGCATTCATACCGACCTCCTCTTGAGTGAGAGTCCCCGACACGACCTCGCCGGCGACCGGAACAGCAGGGGGATGTCGGCGCCAGAGACCACCACGCAGCCCGACCCCCTGCGGTAACCAAGATGAACCCCTGTGGGACCGGGCGGTATCCTCAATTGAGGGTATGCCGGTCGGCAGCAACCACCAGTGACCGAGGACCCTTCCCCCTACCGCACAATCGTCATCCGGTCCTCGCGGACCACCTCCGCCCCACCTTGCCGGAAGGTCACCCGCACCCGGTACCGGCCCGGCTTCATATCCACCAACTGCACCTGCTTGTACCACTCGGCCTCGGCCGCCCGCGCTTCTTCCGTCGATCGCACCGTCAGCAGCACTCGCGCGTTGGCCGCATCCGTGTCTTCCAGTAACTCCAGCGTCACCTGGTAGGTGGTGTCCGGTGTCAGGCCCCGCAACTGTGTGAACAGCGACAGGGTGGCGCCCGACGGATAGATCCCGGTTGGATGCATCGGCACCAGGTGCTCAAATGATCGCCACGCATATCCCCGCCCCGGCATCCCCAGCACCAGGTCCGAGGCAAACAGCGTATCGGCATCCGGGACGGGCCGCACCACGAAGGTCTGGATCGTCCCGCGGCCGCCCACCTGACGCAGCGCCACCGTCACCGCCGTCTGCCCCGGGCCTACCCCCTGCTCTATCACCAGCCCAGCGGCCTGGGAGTCGGGGAGCAGCGGAGTCGGCCCGCATGGCACAAGAAACTGCCTATAACGGACCAGCTGGCCACAGTCGCGCGCCCCACCCCTTGCCCCGAGAGGCGACCGCCTGGTCATGGAATCGCTCGGCGAGCCTATGAACTCCCAATCGGAGGGAGGCAGTCGACTCGGAATCCGGTATGACGTCTCATGTCTCGCTGTTTTCCCAGCGGCCCCTTGCGCTGCCGTGATCTCGATATCGATCGGGTAGAACACCCGTACCGTCTCATCATCCACCACGCCAGGATTTTCCCAGACCAGCTGCTGGCGTGGCAGGGCAAACACTCCCACCAGCAACGGTGCCCCGCGTCGGAACAACAGGTACCCCCGACCAGTGGCCTCCAATGGAATCCACGCTGGCGGCTGTCCCAGGTATACCGGCACCAGACTCCGATGCAGCGGCGAGGCCGACAGCTCACTGACCGCCGCGACACTGGCGGTACCGTCCCAGCGTCGGATCAGCTCCGGTGGAAAGGCTCGCCGCAGCAGCGCCCACGCCACCGCACCGGTCAATGCGGTGGAATCCGCCAGCATCCGCTCCCACGCCCGCCACGCCCCAGCGCTGTCACCCTCCCGGAACCGGAGCCGGGCTTCCAACAGGTCCAGCACGCCGGGCGCGAGACCGCCCGCAGTCCGCGCCTGCGCCAGCAGCCCGTCGACCGAATCCACCGGCGTCCCCTTGGCCAATTTCAGCCGCGCCAATGCATACCACACAACCCCGGGGTAGGTGCGACTCACTCCCTGCAACCGCCGCTGGGCCGTGAGCGCATGCCGATACCCCTCAATGAACGCCGGTTGGAACAGATGCCGGTCCACCCCGGACAGCGATAAGACACCATTGGGGCTCGTGGAGGCTACCGAATCCGGAGCAGGCACCGCGTGGCGGAGCAGGACCATCCCCTCGCAGAGGGTGCCGAGATCACCACGGCGCCCTCGACACAGCGTCAAGTCGGGGACACTGCCCAGGGGCAAGGGATGCTCCAACCCGACCACCAGTGAATCGATCAGCCCCTGCTCTGCTGCCTGGGCGCCGACACTCGTCCGCGCACTGCACACGACGCTGAAGAGCAGCGCCAAGCGGCGCACCGAAGTGCGCCGCCGGGTAACACGACACCACAGCTGTCGAGTCGTCATCCTCAACGCATGACACTGCAGGCAACCCAGCTCGGGTCACCCGTGGCGAGCCAGCACGCCAGCGCCTCGTCGTCGTCGATAAGGATGTCATGGCATTCGGCGTAGAAGGCAAGGTAGCCCCAGCCCGGACACACAACATCCGCTACGGCGTCGCAGAACACCAGGAGGTCCTCCGGCGCAGGACACGGCTCCCAAGCCAAACACACCCAGAAGTCATAGGTCGGATTCCCGCACTGCCCCGCCGCAGCAGCGGGACCCGACCCCGCGCCCGCGACCACCATCTCCGTCCCGGCGACACTCCCGGCCCTCGCTGTCTCCATCGCCCGCACCTCCCGCGCCGCCAGCACCAGCACCACCGTCGCCAGCAGCAGCGTCAACCGGCGCACCACACGCGCATTCATACCGACCTCCTGGTGAGTGAGAGTCCCCGACACGACCGCGCCGGAGACCGGAACAGCAGGAGGATGTCGGCGCCGTAGACCACCACGCGGCCCGACCCCCTGCGGTAACCAAGGTGAGCCCCTGTGGGACCGGGCGGTATCCTCAATTGAGGGTATGCCGGTGGGCAGCGACCGCCAGTGGCCGAGGAGCCTGCCCCCCTACCGCACAATCGTCATCCGGTCCTCGCGCACCACTTCCGCCGAGCCCT
>CAYQXR010000096.1:0-363 GCA_964421625.1 uncultured Gemmatimonadaceae bacterium
CGACACTGTTGGATGTATGAAAATGCCAGACCACTCGCCCGAGGATACCCCCGGCGAGTAGGCCCGTCCCCGCCAACAATACCATGGAGTAGAGCGCCAGGTCATCGAATGGACCCAGTTGGGGCCAGAATATCTTCGCCGCAACCGCGAAAACAAATCCAAGAGCGCCCCACGCTCGCATGCAGATTGAGGCGGTTCTCTGAATTACCTCTCGCTTATTCATTTGAGGCTCCAAGCGCACATTGGATGCTCCTCCCGTCGAGCACCACACCTCGATGGTGATCAATCACGGCGCACCTCGCACGGACCCTTTCGCAAAGAACGCCGCCGCTTCTCTAAAAAAATCACGTTCCTTCCTGACCT
>CAYQXR010000096.1:373-4274 GCA_964421625.1 uncultured Gemmatimonadaceae bacterium
CAAAGAACGCCGCCGCTTTTCCCAGGAACTCATGCTCCTGGCGCAGGACGGCCAGTTCGTGGCGAAGCCGGCGATTCTCATCCTCCACGCTCTCGACACGCCGCGGCCGGTCGGACGCCCCACACTCCTTGCGCCACTGCCGCAACTGCTCCGGACGCAGGTCCAACTCCCGGGCGACCTCGCTGGCCGGACGACCCAACTCGGCGACCTGCCGCACGGCTTCCTGCTTGAACTCAGGCGTGAACGCCCGTCGCGCTCGCTTCATGCAACACCTCCCGGCCTCCAAGGTGGAGGCGATGGCGGTGTCCAGCAAATCGGGAGTAGGCCACTCGTACCAATATGCGTAGGTCGCGTGACACGTGATTGCAGGTAGCCTTGGCCTCGCCTATGGACCGCTACTGCTCTACAATCGTCAGGTTTGCCGCCGGTCCGCCGGGGTGTGTGACCACTTTGTATTTCTTCCATGGCTGCACGGTGTACGGGTCCATGATGCAGCCACTCTCGCCTGGTTTGCCGCAGTTCCAAACGCTTACGGTCGTCGACACGGGTGAGTAGAAGGTGAGGGATTGCCCTGGCTCGAGGCCGCCGCCGGGACTCAAAAGGATCCCGCCGAAGAAGTCATTGCGTATCTCGATGGGAAAGCCATTCGGCACGGTGGCCAACCCAGCCCCGCCCGTGATGCTGGCGTCCCAGTCGCCGGTGAACTGCCACCAGTTAGTCATCTGGCCGCCGAAGAAAGGGATAGCGTTTCCCAGGCCGGGCATGTTCTGCATCCAGTAGATGTACCACTGCGCCTCGGTTCGCTGGTCCGAACCTTGGGCGTGATCCTCCTGACGACCATCCACGTCGGGAACATTGCCTAGTGGCCAGTTGTAGACAAGGTTTCGCCAGCGATCGCTGCCAAGCGCCTTGTTCGTTCCGCTGTTGTCGGCGCGCCAGTCCTCAATGTCCGTGGAGACGGCCGTGCGATTGAGGTAGTCGTAGTTGGTCAGCGTGTTGGGCGGCATGTGCGTCCACCCGGCACGACCGGTCACAAACGTACCGGTGCTCGATTGGCCCACGAAACTTTTCCAGAACAGGTTGGGCTCAACATGTCCGAGGATCGCTTCCAATTGGTGCCCGTGATTGTGGACCGCTTCGTTGTGCCCGCGGCCATAGTTATAGCCGTAGACCGTGTAGGTACGGCCGTAGATCGGGAGATCGTCGTTCCATCGGTAGCTATTGGAAATGTCGCCCGTGGTCGGACTCGACATGTTCGACTCGGGCTGTACCATGCCTGCGAAGTGATAGCCCCAGACCCAGATCTCCTTCACGCCACGCGTGTTAACCCAGTACTCAGCGTTCACCCGTTGGAGAATGGCGTGATAATCGGGGAAGTGCCGCGATCCCTGACATTCCGTTGGGTCGCACAGACCGGCCTCACGTCCCAGCGGAAGTGGCTCGTACACCGTGATATACTGCACGATGCGATAGCCTAACGACGGAGGCGCTGCCAGGTTCGTGTAGCCTCGGAAGCGGCTCCCTTCTTCAAGCATGAACTTCACACGGCGGTCGAACACGTCGATGCGCTTGCGAATATCTGACAGCGTTGCGGGCCCACCAGGATGCGACGGAGGGCGGGGGAAGCCGGTCCGCTGGATGTCGAGGTTTATACCATCAGGCGTGGGGAGGTAGCGTACCACAAGGACCGGCATCTCCCAGGTGAATCCCGCTGCAGGTGTGGCAAGGTAAGGGTCAATCGCCTCCACCACCATTCCACTGGAAATTGCCACATTGACCGTGGCGCTCGCCGTCAGCGCTCCTGTTCTCGCGGTCACAGTGGCGGTGCCGGGACTGACCGCAGTCACGAGCCCTCCCACTGGGCTAGTCGAAGCGACGGTTGCCACAACCGGCGCGGAGGACAACCACGTGACCTGGACTCCCGGGATGGGGTTGCCCCGTGCGTCCATTAGTTGCACAGACAACGGGGCAGTGGCACCGATGGCATTCAGGCTCACCGTGCCGGGTGCAACGGAGAGTTGGGCCGGATCCTGACGTACCGTCACCGCGACCGTGGCACTAGTCTCGCCATTGCTGACGGCAATGTTCGCAGTACCGACCGTGACTGCCGTGACAACACCAGTCCCAGGTCCGCTTGACGACACGGTCGCCACCTCTGGCGTCGACGAGTTCCACGTCACGACCGCCCCTGGAATGACAGCTCCACCTTGGTCCTTCACCTGTGCGGAAAGTGCGAAGGTTGCGCCGAGCGCTGTCAGCTCAACGGGGGTGGGCGTCACCACGAGCTGCCACGGCTCCTGACGAACCGTGATCGCAGCAGTGGCATTCACTGTGCCGGCTACGGCCGTCACCTGCGCATTCCCGTTGGCGACAGCCGTGACGACGCCGTCAGCTACGCGTACCACGGTGTAGTCCGAGCTCGTCCAGGTGACAGCCGACTGCATGGACTCTCCCCGTTGGTCCTTCACGGTTGCGGAAAGCCGGACCGTCTCTCCGAGCGACGTGAGAGTGTGCGAGGCAGACGAGATGGCAATGGAGGACGGGATAGGCGTGATCGGCGGCGTTGGACCTCCATCACCCCCACACCCTGACAGCGCGGACACTACGACAAGGAACCGGAGAGATGACCGCGAGCGGCACCACGCGCTACGAGTATGCATGCTGACGGGGCTCCAGTACGAAGGTTGGGCAGATGTGGGGTCTCGAAGCTGACGCCGCGATCATCGGACAGGGTGGTACCTTGAGTCGTCGCTGCTCAGGAGCATGGTACCACTCATCGCGTGTGGTGACACAAAGGCGGGACCGCATAACCAGCATTGGACTAGCCCCGCCCGTCACCCAACCCAAGCAGGCCACCACGGAATCTACCTAATTCCCGCATCACCCACCACTGCCGCCAAGGTCCAGGCCGTCCAGCGGACTCCAGTCGCCGAGTCCACCGCGACCGCGCTGCTCTGCCTGGCGCTGCTGAACATCCTCAACGGGCGTGCCGAGCAGCGCCCGCCAGTGGACGAACACCATGAATCAGTTCTCCATCATCCTCAGCGATCGCTTCACCGGAGCCTCCCGGCGACTCACGCCTCACACACAGACTTCTGGATAGGCCCGGTGGACCTTCGAGAGTGCGGCAAGATGACGCTGCGATTCTACAGCAAGCTCCCTACGTCCCCCAAGAGCCTATTCCCGCGGAGGCCGAGTGTGTTCCGGCCCCAGCAAGCGCGGGTTCAGCCGCGACGACATCATGGGCAGTCTCATCACAGATTCTTCCGGACTACCTCAAACCCCGCCTCCCGCGCAGCTTCTGAATTGAGGACAAGCCACGCCGACACCGAGCCGATGGCCGCACGAGTAAGAGCCTCGCCATCGTGGAATGCCTCAATGTCACGCCGAGTGAACCGTCCACAGAATCCTATAGCAACCTCGTGAAAGTTTCCATGTCCTAGGTCTCCCACCTGACTACGCCACTCATAAAACTCGATTAGCTCCACCATTGGTGGGGCAATATCGGCGAAGAGCGTCCTGGCAGTGCGACTGACGCGATCCACCTCATTTCCCGTGAACGCTTCTTTCAAAGGATAGAGAGCCAGCGCCACAAGCGCTGCCAGCGCATCCCCTCGCATGTCATCCACTTGCTCGCACTCGCACACTTCAGGAAAGTGCATACGAAGGACATCAGCAAGGCCATGCCATTCCGCGTTCAGTGAGCTGAATGCAGCATTGACCATCGCGCCTGCCGCAAGCTCTGGTATGTTGTTTGTCATGTTACCGATTCTCCCTTTCACCAGCTGACCAATGTCGTCCGCGTATGCGATACGTTCAAGTATACCCTGACCAGCCTTGGACCAGCCACACTCCCGCACCGACCCTTCACCCAATCTACAGAATCCGCCCACCCCCCACC
>CAYQXR010000097.1:0-4273 GCA_964421625.1 uncultured Gemmatimonadaceae bacterium
CTGGTGCCGTTCTATGACCGCAGCGATCTCATCGAGCGGACCATCGGCACCGTGGAGCGGAACCTCTTCGAGGGAGCCATCCTGGTGGTGGCAGTGCTCTTCCTGCTGCTCGGCAATGTCCGCGGGGCGCTCATCGTGGCGCTGGCCATTCCGCTCTCCATGCTCTTTGCCGTGTCGCTAATGGTGCGCGCCGGCATTGCCGGCTCCCTGATGAGTCTCGGCGCAATCGACTTCGGCCTGGTGGTCGACGGCTCGGTGGTGATGGTCGAGAACGCCATGCGGCGCCTGGGGCAGCGGCGGGATTCGCAGGACTTCCTGACCACGGTCCGGGAGGCCTGCGCCGAGGTCGCCCGGCCGATCCTCTTCGGGGTGGGGATCATCATTGTCGTGTACCTGCCCATCCTCACCCTGCAAGGGGTGGAAGGGAAGATGTTCAAGCCGATGGCCCTGACCGTGGTGTTCGCGCTGGTCGGGTCGCTGGTGCTCACTTTCCTGCTGACGCCGGTGCTTATTGCGCTGGGACTGCGGCGGCCCATCGAGGAGCGCGAGGTCTGGCTGATGCGGCAGGCTCGACGGCTCTACACACCCGCCCTGACCTGGACGCTGGGGCATCGCGGTCCGGTGCTGACGGTGGCCGGTGGTCTGGTGGTGCTGGCGCTGGCCGGTGCAAGTCGTCTGGGGACCGAGTTCATGCCGCGCCTGGATGAGGGGGCGCTGGCCGCCCAGATCCTCCGGCTGCCCAGTGTGTCGCTGGAGGAGGCGATCCGGCAGTCGACCGCGGTGGAGGCAGAACTCCGGGCTGCTTTCCCCGACGAGGTCGCCGATGTGGTCTCGAAGACGGGCCGACCCGAAATCGCGACCGACCCGATGGGGGTCAATATCAGCGATGTGCTCATCATGCTGCACCCGCGGGCCCAGTGGACGCGGGCGGTGACCAAGGCTGAACTGGAGGTCCGGATGTCGGAGGTGCTGGAGCGGATGCCCGGCATCGCCTTCTCCTTCAGTCAGCCGATCGAACTGCGCGTCAACGAACTGTTGGCCGGTGTCCGTTCCGATCTGGCGATCAAGGTGCATGGCGACGACCTGGCCCAGCTCGAGACCATCGCCGACGGCATTGTGGCAGCCGTCTCCGAGGTATCGGGTGCGGTCGGCTTCAAAGCCCAGCAGGTGGGGGGGCTTCCGCAACTGCAGATCACCACTCGGCCCGAGCAGCTGGCCCGCCATGGTATCAGTGCGGCCACCGTGATGCAGGCCGTCGAAGCGATCGGTGGGGCGCCGGTGACAACCGTCTTCGAGGGACAGCGCCGCTTCACGCTGGCGGTGCGCTATCCCGAGGCGTATCGCGAGGACCCCCGGACCATTGGTCGGCTGCTGATTGCCGCGCCCGGCGGGCAGCAGGTCCCGTTGGCCGAACTGGCCCGGATCGAGGAGGTGCAGGGCCCGGCCGAGATCAGCCATGAGAACGGTCAGCGACTCATCGTGGTCGAGGGCAATGTGCGGGGCCGGGATATCGGGAGCTTCGTCGCCGAGGTGCGCGGGCTGGCCGACGCGGGCACGATCGCGCTGCCCCCCGGGTACCGCATCGAGTTCGGCGGACAATTCGAGAATCTGGAGCGGGCCAGTCAGCGCCTGCTGCTCGTCGTGCCGCTCTCACTGCTGCTGATTTTTCTGCTGCTCTTCACGGCCTTCAACTCGCTGCCTCAGGCGCTGCTGGTCTTCACCGGGATTCCGCTGGCGGCTGTGGGTGGCGTCGCCGCGCTGGCGCTGCGCGGGATGCCGTTCAGCATCTCGGCGGGCGTGGGGTTCATCGCCCTGTTCGGGGTGGCGGTGCTCAACGGGGTGGTGCTGGTGACCCGCATCAACGCCCTGCGGGCTCAGGGGAAGGGGCTGGAGGAGGCGGTGCGGGACGGCGGCATGACCCGGCTCCGGCCGGTGCTGATGACGGCGCTGGTCGCGAGTGTCGGCTTCATTCCGATGGCACTGTCACGGGGAGCCGGTGCGGAGGTGCAGCGCCCGCTGGCGACGGTGGTCATCGGCGGTCTGGTCACGGCCACGCTGCTCACCCTGCTGCTGCTGCCGCTGCTGTACCTGATGGTCGAGCGGGATCGAGCGGAGGGTGGGGGGGATTGAGTCAGCCGGGGCGGTATTCTGGGCACCGGCGGGGGCGGGCAGGCAGAGGAGGAGGGCGAGGGTGAGGCGGGTCAGATGGGGTCTCCTCACCGCTCCGAGACCGCCACCGGCTCCGCCGGCCGTGGCTCGCCGCAGCCGGACCGAATGGGCACACTCGACCCAGAGGACTGAGCACCCACCTCCGACCCCAGCCAGCACTCGCCGGGGTGCATGACACCGATGCCCCGGCAGTCGCGGGTGAGCTGCTCCTCGAAAGCCCGCAACATGCGGTTCCACACGTCGGGGACTCCACTCGCCCACGTCGATCCCTGCTGTGCGGACCACTTCCTCTCCGCGGTGGCTGACGGTCAGCACCACGCAGTACGGCCCCGGCGGGATGGTCTCGAGTGGGATCTCGCGCCGCAGTACATAGTGTTCGGTCGTCGGGTAGACCGTGAACCGAATAGTGGGTGAGGAGCCCCCGATGGTCGACACAGGCCGCCGCGTGTCGTACCTGGCATAGGACTCAGCGCGCGCCTCGAAGTGGATGCGGACGTCGATGGAGTCGTCGGGCTGGAGCCCGCTCAACGCAGCCCGGAGCAGCAACGAACGGTTCTCGGGGATTTCGGCCCAGGGCGACAGCGGCAGCGTGCCTTCGGGCGCACTGATCCGCAGCGGTGAGGCCGCGTTGGCCGCCACCAGGTCGCTTACCCGCAGGCCGGGCGTGTCCGGGCCGACGACAACCTCGTCATGGAAGGCGTGCAGGCTCCCGCCGCCGCCCGGCTGCCGCAGGTTGACCATGACCACGTAGCGTCCTGGAGGAATCGGCAGTCGCGTCACGAAGCCCACCATACCCGGATCGCGGACGGGCCCGGGCGGGGGGATCTCGGGCGAGGCCAGAAAGCGGAGCGTGTCGCTGACAATCGGCACGCCACCACCGACAGGAATGGCGGTGATGCGGACCCGGATGGGGAAGATGGGCCGACCGTCCGGCGTGGGCGTGTCCAGTCGCTCGAGATTGTGCCGTTGGACCACCATGGGAATCACCAACTCGGATCCCCGCCCGAGGTCGCCGACGCGATAGAGGTTGGGCTTGGCCAGAATGGGCCAGCGAATGGCTGGGAGGGTGAAGCGCTCCTCCAGAATGGGCAGCCAGGTGGAGCGGTCGAGTGGAATGGACAGGTCCTCGGATCGGAGGTTCCGTGTCCATTCGACGGTCCTTCCCAAGCGGATCCGCAGATTCCAACGGGCCATCCGAGTGGTGTCGTCCAGCGCCGTCGCCAGTGCCCGGCGACCTTCCCCCAGGTTGCCTTGCCGGTACCAGGCGCGCGCCAGGTCGAGCTGGAGGATACCGGGGGCGAGGCCGCCCAGTGCGCTTGCCCTGGTCAGGAAAGTCACGGCGGAGTCAGCATTGCCATCGACATCCAGCGCATAGACACCGAGGCCCCACCACACTAGGCCCCAGTCGGGGCGGTCATGCTGCAACTCGCGGAGGGTCCTGCCACCCTCGAGCATGTCCTGGTTCTGGCTGCCCGGTCGGAAGCCCAAAGGGCCATTCAGGATGCGCCCTTCGATCGTACCACCAGGCTCCGCCACAGTAGGGCGGGGCGCACGTTCGCCGATGACCAGGCCGGGGGACAGCAGGGGGGCACCGGCTTGGGCCTTGGTCAACGCCTGACACAGCTTGCGAGTAGATGACTGGGTCCAGTCACAGACGCTGCGAGCGGTCATGGAGCTTCCATCCGGACCGAGATACCCCCAGCTCTCAAATCGGGCGATGGTGACGACGATCGAGTCTGCCAGCACCTGTGGTGGTGCAGTATTCTGGGCACTGGCGGAGGCAGGCAGGCCCAGGAGGAGGGGCAGGCCGAGGCGGATCAGGAAACGGTGGGGCATGGGAGGGGCAGTGGGCAATCCGTTGCGGGGGGCAGGCCGATCCTCGCTGAGGTGGTTCTCTGGTCTCCTGTCGGACCGCCCCAGTATGCCGATGCGTGAAAGGTAGTCCAGCATGCCTGTCCAGGCCGCCGAGGCGGTACCCGCACTCGCGCCCAAATGCAGGACGGCCCCGCTGCGTGGCAGCGGGGCCGTCTCAGGCAATCCATCCTTGCGTCATCGGGGCGCGGGGATTTGAACCCCGGACCTCCTGCTCCCGAAGCAGGCGCGC
>CAYQXR010000098.1:0-4226 GCA_964421625.1 uncultured Gemmatimonadaceae bacterium
GCGAGTAGTCGGCCAGCTCGGCCTTCATGATCAGATCGTTGTACCAGGCGGAGAAGTCTTCTGCCCGGGTGGTGATGCCCTTCGCGTCAGCCATGGGTTTCGTGCGTCCGTTCAAGGAGAGTTCGACAATGCTCGGTGACCCGCGCCACCGGGACGGCTTCCTGCTGCTGCCGTCGCAGATCCTTCACCTGCACCTCGCCGCGGGCGCGGTCGTCCGGGCCGACCACCACCACGAGCCGGGCGCCGCGCGCATCGGCGCCGCGCAACTGCTTGCCGAGCCCGAGTTCGGTCAGCGCGTAGTCGGTGCGGAACCCGGCGTCGCGCAGGGTGTGCGCGATGGTCAGCACATGCGGCCGGTCGTCGGGCGTCACCGCGGCGACGACGATGTCGATCGCAGTCGGGATGTCGGGCAGCAGACCGCGGTCCTTCAGCAGTTCACTCAGCACCACATCGCCCATCCCGAAGCCGACAGCGGGCAGATCGACGCCACCGAGCGAGGCCGCCAGCGTGTCGTAGCGGCCACCGCCGCAGATGGCCCGCAGCGTCCGGCCCGCGTCGAAGAGTTCGAAGACGGTGCCGGTGTAGTAGGCCAGCCCCCGCACGATGGTCATGTCGACGTCGATCCAGTCGCCCAGTCCCATGGCGTCGAGGCCGTCCAGCATCTCCCGGAACCGGTCCGCCAACGCGGGGTCGGCCTCATTCAGACGGGCCAGCACGGCCTCACGGGACCGCAGTTCGGTGATGGCGACCACATCGCGCGCCAGGTCGTCGGCCTGCGGGTAGGTGGCCAACTGCTGCGCGAGCAACTGCTGCGCCCCGACGGGATCCTTCTCGATCCGGTCCACCGCCTGCAGAATGCCGGGCAGCGATTCGTCCCGGATGCCGCGCCCCAGCAGCAGCGCCCGCAGCACCTGGCGATCGGACACCCGCACCCGGACATCGGCCGCGGTCAGCCCGAACCCGCGCATGATGTCGATGGCCAGCGCAATCACCTCGGCGTCGGCCAGCGGCCCCGGTTCGCCGATCAGATCGCAATTGAGCTGGTAGTGCTCGCGCAGACGGCCGCGCTGCTGCCGCTCGTAGCGGAAGAGTTGCGGCATGGCGTACCAGCGGATCGGCTTCCGCAGAGCCCCGGCACGGTCGGCCACCATCCGGGCCAGCGTCGGGGTCATCTCGGGGCGGAGAGCGACCGCCCGCCCGCCCTTGTCCTCGAAGTGGTAGAGCTGCGAGACGATCTCGTCGCCGCTCTTGGCGGTGTACAGCTCCAGCGGCTCCAGCGGGGGGCCGTCGTACTCCTGGAAGCCGTACCGCTCGGCCACCTGGCGCCAGAGCGTAAAGATGTGGCGCCGGAGTGCCAGCGTCTCGGGCGGGAAATCACGGAAACCGGGCAGGGCCTGGAAAGTCATGGCAGAAAATAACCCCATCCAGGGTCGGCGGGCCCCCTGCCATGGCTCCCCTCGCGGTATATTTCGACTTCCTCAGTCTCTACCATGCCGGGCCCGACCGGGCCCCGGCCCCCTCTGCCGGAGTCCTCCCATGACTGACCGCCGCCGGTTCCTCGGCCTGTTCGGCGCCACCGCCCTCCTGGCCACGCTGGACACCCAGGACGCCCGGGCCGAGTCACCCCGCCCCATCAGTGCCGATTGGGACATGAGCTGGGTGGATCGGCTGGTCGGCCGAAAGGTGGGCGTGTTCGACTCGCCCGAGCTGTCGGAGGGGGCGGCGCTGTTCCGGGCGGTGATGTGGCGCAAGCAGATGGCTGAGGTCTACGGGACGGCGGTGAGCGAGATGGCCCCGGTGGTGGTCATCCGCCACAGCGCCATCGCGCTGGTGATGGACGACAGCTTCTGGGATCGGTATGAGGCCGGGAAGGAGCACAAGCTGAAGGATCCCGACACCGGGAAGTGGGCCCGCCGCAATCCGCTGCTTCCCCCGGCCGGGACACCGCCCGCGGAGTACACCCTGCCCGGCTTCATGGCCACGGGCGGGATCGTTCTCGCCTGCGATCTGGCCTTCAGGGCCTGCGTGTCCACCGTGGCCAAGAAGGAGAAACTCGACCAGGAGGCGGCGCGATCCCGCGCGCTGCAGATGCTGGTCCCCGGGGTCATCATGCAACCATCCGGCTTCTTTGCGGCCCTGAAGGCGCAGGAATCCGGCGGCGGGTACATCCTGGCCAGATGAGCCCAGGGGGTTGGGGCGGCTGCCTCCAACCCCGCCCCGCCCTCAATCGATACCCAGCCCCTGGGCCGTCATCACGTCGCCCACGGTGTGGAAGGAGCCGGTGACCAGAATGGTCCCTGCCCCGCGCTCGACCGCTGCCAGAGCCTCCGAGAGCCGGGGGATGACCCGCCAGCGATCGGGGGCCTGCTGCACCCAGGCAGCCACTGCGGCCTGATCCCAGCGCCGTTCCCCCGCCGACGGGGCGGTGGTGAGCACGCCAACATCCACGATGGGCCGGAGCTGCTCCAGCATGCCCTGCCAGTCCTTGTCGCCCAGAATGGCCACCAACGCGTGGAGCGGAGCCGGTGGCGGGTCGGCCCGGAGCGCGGCCACCAGGGCGGCCATGCCATCCGGGTTGTGCGCCACATCGTAGAGCCAGCGGCCCCGGCGGTCGATCCGCCCGGGCAGAGTGGTGTCGGCAAACGCCTCCGCCACAATGTCGGCTGGCGGCACCAGCCCGGCGGGCAGCGTGGACAGCACCGTGGCCGCGACGGCGGCATTCCGACGCTGATGCGCCCCCGTCAGGCCCAGTGGCCCTTCCCATCGGGCCGCTGGCGGCACCGTGATCGGGCGGTACAGTCCCTCGCCCACAGCGGTCCTGCCCGCCTCATGCAGCAGCGCCGCGACGCCGGGGTCGGCCTCGCCGATCACGAACGGCACACCGGGCTTGGCGATCCCGGCCTTCTCGCGGGCGATGGCCGCGATGGTATCACCCAGGTACTGCTGATGATCGAGCGCGACATGGGTGACCGCACTCACCAGCGGGTGCAACGCATTGGTGCTGTCCAGCCGCCCGCCCAGACCGACTTCCACCACGGCAACGGTCACGCCCCTGGCCGCGAAATCGGCCAAGGCCATGGCAGTGGTGATCTCGAAGAAGGTGGCGTTGGTCGCGGCAATGGTCGGCCACAGGTGGCGGGTCCAGGCCAGCACGGCGGCTTCGCTGATCGGGACGCCGTCCACGCGGATCCGCTCGCGGAAGGATTGCAGGTGCGGCGAGGTGTAGAGCCCCACCCGGTGTCCAGCCCGCTGCAGCGCGGCGGCCACCAGCGTGGCAACGCTGCCCTTGCCGTTGGTGCCACCAATGTGGATGGCGGCAAAGCGGCTCTGCGGCTCCCCCGCTGCGGTGAGCAACGCCCGGGTGGTCTCCAGGCCGAACTTGATCTGGGTGGTGCGCGGATAGAGCGCGGCCAGCGCCTCCGGATAGGAGGCGGGCGGCGGGCCCGGGGTGGGCGTGGTCACCGCGCCCCGGGGAACTGACATGGCTGCAACAGCAGGGCGGCGCGACTAGGCGTCGGCCGCAGCACCCTTGAGACGGGTTCCCTGCATGTGCCGGAGGAGCCGCGCCGTGGTCTCACGCAGGGCGGCCCGCGGCACGACGTCGTCGATCTGGCCCTTCTCCAGCAGGAACTCCGCCGTCTGGAACCCCTCGGGCAGATCCTGACCAATGGTCTGCTTGATCACCCGCTGACCGGCAAAGCCGATGACCGCGCCCGGCTCCGCCAGGATGGCATCGCCCTGCATCGCGAAGGACGCCGACACACCACCGGTGGTCGGGTCCGTCAGAATCGAGATGTAGGGAATGGCAGCCTGCTTGAGGAGGGCGATCGCGGCGGAGGTCTTGGCCATCTGCATCAGGGAGAGCGCGCCCTCCTGCATGCGGGCCCCGCCGGAGGTACAGACCAGGACCATCGGGATCTTCTTTTCCAGGGAGCGGCGGGCCAAGCGGGCAATCTTCTCGCCGACCACCGACCCCATCGACCCGCCCATGAAGCGGAAGTTCATCACGCCGAGATGGATGGGCATGGCCTCAAGGCGGGCGTGGCCGGTCAGAATCGCGTCGGAGGGACCGGCCTTCTTGTGCGCCGCCACCAGCCGATCCGCGTAATGCTCGAACAGGAGTGGGTCCTGGGAGCGGAGATTGTCGAACAGCTCGCGCCAGCTCCCCTCATCGGTCAGGAGTTCGAGGTACTCCTCGGCGTAGAACCGCTTGTGGGTCCCGCACT
>CAYQXR010000099.1:0-4165 GCA_964421625.1 uncultured Gemmatimonadaceae bacterium
CTGTGGAAGGTGCGGCTTTGCCATTCACCGCGGGTGTTCCAGGCGTATGAGCGTTGCAGGACGTTGGCGGCGTTCCGGATGTCGGCCAGGCGGAAGGTGCCGGCGGTGTAGGCGTAGCGCCAGTCCTTGGTGGGTTGGGTGATGCGGCGGAGGCGGTCGAGCGGATCGTAGGCGTAGGTCTCGGTGTAGTTGCCGCTGGAGGGCGTGGCGCTGATGCTGGTCAGGCGGTTTCGTCCGTCGTAGCCGAGCGTGCGGCTTTCCTGTGCGCCTGCGGTGCCGTCCGCGATGCTTTTGAGGTTGCCGTTGGCGTCGTAGGCCAGGGTGTGGTCGAGGAACCGGGTGTTGGTGGCGGTGTATTGGTCGAGGATGCGGCTCGGCAGGCCGCGCGTGTTCTGCGTCACTGTGCGGGCGATCTGGTTGCCGTAGGTGAAGGTTTTGATCTGTCCGTTCGGGAAGTAGGTCGCGCCGGTGGCGTAGGTTCCGGCCTGACGCGGCTGGCCCAGAGCGTTGGGGTTGAAGCTCACCGTGAGGGCGGTGCCGGGGCTAGTGCTGGGGTAGGTCAGGCTGGCCTCGTGGCCGAGCGCGGTGTAGGCGTGCGTCAGCGCGTAGGTCTTGTTCGCCGCAGGCAGGGCCAGGGTTTCGCCGGTGAGCAGGCGGCGATGGTTATAGGCGTACGTCCATTCGCTGGTTTTGGTTCCGCTCCATGTGACCGGGTTCGTGTTGCTCAGGGTGCCGGTGGTGGCGGTCTTCAGCGCGCCGTCGTCTTCGTAGGTGAAGCCGATATCGTCGGTGCCGCTGGGGTGGTTGATGGCGATGAGGCGGTTTCTGGCGTCGTAGTGGTGGGTGGAGCGTTCCGCCGTGGGGACGCTGGCGGTCTGGCAGGCCGTGGTGCTGGCCAGGCCGCTCTGGCCGGTGGCCTTCCACAGCAGGTTGCCCGCCGCGTCATAGTCGAACAGGGTGATGCCCGCGTCCGGTTCGATCGTCTTGCACAGGCGCTGGTGGCTGTCGTAGAGGAACCTGCGCGTCAGGCTCAGGGGTTCGGTGCCGCCCGTGGGCGGGCTGTAGCTGCCGCTGCGGGTCAGCGTCAGCGGCTTGGCCCAGGCATCGCGGGTGGTGGTCGTGGTGACGCCTTCCGGCGCTTCGACCTTCAGCGGCGCGGAATAATCCGGCTGGCCGAAGGCGAAGTAACTGGTCGTGGTCTGATGGCCCTTCGGATCGGTCACGCGCGTCTGCAACGGCGAACGGTAGTCCGTCTGCGCGACCAGCACGTCCGGCACGCCGTCGCCGGTGACGTCCTCGGCGTCCTGCGCGAGGTTCGTGACACGGCCCAGGGCGTCATAGGTGGTGCTGACCCCAGGCGGCGTCGCAACGAGGTTGGGGGTGGGATAGGAGGCGAACGTCTCCCGGCCATCGGGATCAAATGTGCGCTTCACGAAGCGCGCCGTCGCGGCGTCCCCGATATCGCGTTCGCGCGTCAGGATCGGCCGCCACAGCGCATCGAACCAGGTCTCCTTCTTCGCATTGCCCGTGACCTGGGTGAGCTTCCAGTGCCCGGCAGCGAGGCCGACGTCGGGATCGGTGCCGGTCAAGGGCGCGAACGCGAACGTGGTGTCCGTCCAGGCCGGCGTATCGCCCATGGGCCAGATCACGGTCTTCAGGCGGCCCATCGGGTCGTAGTCGTAGCTCGTGCCGTGGCCCAGTTCGTCGGTCGCCTGCGTGATCCAGCCGTGATCGTTCACCGTGGCCGTTTGGCTGGTGGCGTCCGCATACGCCACGGCCCGCGGGATGCCGCGCTTCCATTGGCTGAACGTGGTCGTCCGGCCGTTGCCGTCCGTGAAGGTCTTGAGCGCACCGCGCTGGCCGCTGGCCACCGTCATCTCCGTGCCGTAGTAGGTCAGGGTCTGCTGTACCTGGCCGAAGGCTTTGCTCCATTCCTTCAGGCCCGTTGCCTGTCCCGTCGCGTAGTACTGGTGCTCCAGCGCCAGCGTGCCGTTCACCGTCTCGGTCTTCGGCAGGCCGATCAACCGCCATTCGGTTGGCTGGCCGGGGTTCTGGATCAGGTGCTGCCAGGTCTTCCCGGTCTGCCGCGGGCTGGAACCGGGCAGCGTGTTGGATTCCTGCACGCTCTGCGCGAAGCCGTACGCGTCGAAGTTGCCGGTGGTCGTGGTGAACGTGTCCGTGCCGTTGGCGGCATATCGCTTCACCACCGATTGGGTCTCATGGACCCGGTACATGAGCTGATCCTCGTTGATCGGCGGCGCGCTCACGCCCCCCATGTACCAGTGCAGGCCCACATAGGCTCCGCGCTCGAAGGTGGACTCGGTGCGTTGCAGCAACTGCGTGCCGGCCGCGTTCAGCACGTCCTGCGCCACCACCCGGCCCTCGCCGATGTTCGGCACTTCCAGGCCATTGACCAGCCTCCGGGATTGGCGGTCGATGTAGAGGATCGCCTTCTGGCCGGGGCCGACGATGGTGACGCTGCGGTAGTTCACCGCGCCGTGGGCGGCCACCGGCGCGGGATAGCCGCCCACGCTGGGCAGTGGCAGCGGCGGATCGTCGCTGGGGCCGGGCTGATCCGGCAGCACGATGCCGCTGGATGCCGTGTAGGTGCCGCGATTGGTGGAATAGGCGTAGGTCCAGCGGTACACGGCCGGATCCAGGCCCGGGCCGCTGGCCGTCTTCTCGATCAGCGACCGCTTGACCGTACAGTGGATCGACCGGGTGATCGTATAGGGGATGACATCGGCCACCACATAATCCGAGGGATCGACCTCGGAACGGTGGTGCAGCGTGTCCTGGAAGGTGTAGGTGGTCGACACGCCCGAGGGGCTGGTCACGTTCACCAGAGGCTGGCCGGCCGCCGCCGTGCAGCCGGGATAGATCGGCGGCTGGCCCGGTTCGACTCGGTACGCCTGGCTGTATCCGGCGTTGAAGTTCGGGTTGAACCTGACGGCGTCGGTGCCCTCGTAGCGCCATTGGCTGGCGTCGGGCAAGGTCACGGTGAGCACGCCGGCACTGGGGTAGCCGTACTGCCAGGTGCGCCCGTGGGCGGTGGCCTGGACGGGCCGCTTGACCCCGCCCACGGTCTGGTAGGCGATCGAGATGCTCCGGCCATCGGAGGCCACGATGCCGATCAGGTTTCCGTCGTCGGCGTCGTTGCCGTCCCCGTCGCCGTCTTCATCGCCATCGCTGTCGTAGAGGTAGTCGACATGATTGCCGAAGCGATCCTGGATCTTCGTCACCATCAGGAGCCGTGTCTTGACCCGCGCGCCGCGCAACTGGGACTTGCCGTTGTAGTAGCTCTTGAGGTGGTTGAAGGTGTAGGTCAGCCCATTCGGCCCGGCCACGACGATGCCCTGGTGGCTGGTGCTCATGCCCGCGATGGGCTCGCCTTCATTGGGCGGGTTCTGGAGGCAGTCGATGATCCGGAAGTTCGACTGGGTGACCTGCTGCCCGTTCGCCGTCAGGAAGGTCTCCGAAGCCACGCCGGGAATGTGCAGCAGCTTGCCTTGCCAGTAGCCGTCCGGATCGTAGAACTCGTGCCCGTCGTAGGACGCCACCGCCGCATCGCCGGAGCAGTTCCAGCCCTCGTGCCAGGTGAAATCGCCGAAGTCCCAGAGCGCGTAGTCCGTGCCGGGCGTGCGATCCAGGAAGTGCCCGCGGATGAACGGCAGGTTCCAGGCCCAGCCGGTCGGCCCGCCGGTGTCGTAGTCGTCCTGCGGCACCCAGCGCCGCAGGTCCACCGGGATGTCGAAGGTGCCCGGCAGGGAAATGTCCGTGGCCGAGAAGCTCACGCTGCCGGTTGCAGGATCATAGTCGTCGCCCAGCGCCGACAGGCTGGTCGGATCCACCTCCAGCCGCGGCTCCACCACCGTCTTCAGCTCGCGCTGCGGATCCCACTGCGCCACCTCCTCGTCCGGAACAGGCGCCTCTTCCGGCGGCGCAGGCTCCGGCGGCGGCTCCGATCCCTCGCCCTGGGGGGTGATCGACGCGGAAGCCTTGGCGGGCGAGTCGTAGTTCTGGGCGATGGATATGCCAGCGCACAGCAAGAACAATATTGCCGCGACAAGCACGCGAAAGAACGAAGTAAGCGACTTCGGCATAGAGCGCATCGGAAGCGTGGCAGGCATGATCTATTCCCCGGTGGTGATCGGGGAGGTAAGAA
>CAYQXR010000100.1:0-4104 GCA_964421625.1 uncultured Gemmatimonadaceae bacterium
AGGGCGTAGGGGCGACCGGCGGTCGCCCGTACGATGCCGTCGTGCCAACGGATGTGCGATGAACGCCGGATGGCCGGTCGGCGCCAATCATCAATCGTGGATGCCGTTGGGGTTGGGACGGGCGACCAGCCGGTCGCCCCTACGATGCCGTCGTGCCAACGGATGTGCGATGGACGCAGGACGTCCGGTCGCCCCTACGTCAATCGCCCGCCACCAACGCCGCGCCAATCGCCTCCACCTGCCAGCGGCGCAGATCGGGGATGGCGGCCAGCGCCGTCAGCGAGGTTGGCGCCGCACGCGCCACTGCTTCCAGCGTCCCGTTGGGGCACAGCACTCCGGGCGCCAGTTCCAGTCGCTCGGCTTCGGCGTTGCGGATCCGCTTGAGCGCGTCGACCCGGGCTTCGAACTCGGGGTCGGGCACGAAGCGCTGGGCGCGCGGCGGCCGCGGCAACTGATCCTCGGGCAGCGCCAGACCGCGCGCGATGGCCGCGAGGATCTCCTCGCCCCGCCGCTCCGCCAGATCGCGGTTCATGCCACGCACCGCCGCCAGCGCGCGCAGGTCGGTCACCGGCTGCTCGGCCAGCAGGAAGAGCACCTCGTTGCCGAGGACGCGGAAGAGTGCGCGGTCGAGGGTGGCGGCCACTTCGTCGCGCCAATTGTAGAGTTCGCGGAGAATCGCCAGCGCCCGACCCGGCAGCGCCTTGGCGCCCTTGAGCTTGAGAAACGCCGTCTCGGGATCGACCGGCGCCGTCGACCAGCGGATGTTCTCGAGGCGGGCGCATTCTTCGGCCAGCCAGTGCAGGCGGCCGAGCGCGACCAGGCGCTCTTCCAGAATGCCGCGCAACACATGCAGATGCTCGGTGTCGCCGGCGGCGTAGTCGAGCATCGGATCGGTCAGCGGCCGTGCGGACCAGTCGGCGCGCTGGAAGCGCTTGTCTGGCGTGACCTGGAGGTACTTCTGCAGCAGCGCGGCCAGGCCGATGCCCGGCTCGTTGAGGAACTGCGCCGCGATGCGGGTATCGAACAGGTGGCGGGCGTGAAAGCCGAGATCTTTGTCGAAGAGCCGGAGATCGTAGTCGCCGTCGTGGAAGATCTTCTCGATGGCGTTGTCGGCGAGCAGCGCCCCGAGCCCGCTGAGATCGCCCGCACTCAGGGGGTCGATGATCGCCGTGCGGGTGGGCGTGGAGAGCTGGATCAGGTAGACCCGATCGTGGTAGCGATGGAACGAGGCGGCCTCGGTGTCGATCGCCACGCACCGTTCGGTGGCGATGGCGGCGAGCAGGTCCGCCAGGGCGTCGGCGTCGTCAACCAGGCGATGGGGCATCAGTCGCGGCGCTTCGCAGTCTGCTCCAGCCCGTCGGCGATGTCTTCCAGCGCCTTGGCGAGGGCCTTGAAGAATTCCGGGTCGGGGGCCGGGGTCTCGCCCGCCATCGAGGCGTCGAGGTACAGTTTGCGGGAGAGCTTGGCCGCGTGGCGGACGTAATCGGTGGTCGGGGCCATGAGAGAACTCCGGGAAGAGGATCAACGGTCGTCGGGGGAAACGTAGCGACAGGCGGGCGGTCACCCTAACTTGCTGGGTGTTCGCGGTCGGGTTCCCGGCCTCACTGCCACCTTTCGCCCGTCATGGTGCCATGCCCATCGAGTTCACGGTCTACCCCGACGAGTGCGATTCGTTCGGTCATCTCAATCAGGCATCCTATCTCGCGCTGTTCGAACGGGCGCGCTGGGAAGTGCTGGCCCGCGGGCCGGGGATGGATGCCTTCCCGCGGGCCGGCGTCTGGCCGGCCGTCCGCCGGGCGGTGCTGGACTTTCATGCCGGCGCGTGGCCGGGCGACCGGCTCCGCTTCGAGGTCGAGGTGCTGCACCGCGGGCGGACCTCCTTCACGCTCAAGCAGACGGCGATCCGCGTCCGCGATCTGCGCCTGGTGGCGACCGCCGAGATCGTCTTCGTCTGCATCGACGAGGAGGAGCATCCGGTGCCGGTACCCGAAGCCATTCTCGCGGCGCTGGGCATGGAGCCGCGCCGGGTATCGCTGCCAACCGGGGTCAGTCTGGCGGTGGAGGATGTCGGCCGCGGCGGCACGCCGCTGCTGCTGATCCACGGCTACCCGCTGGATCGCGAGATCTGGGCGCAGCAGCTCACCGGTCTGCGCGGCGTGCGGATGCTGGCGCCGGATCTGCGCGGCTTCGGGCAGTCGGAGGTGGTCGATGGACCGGCCACGCTGGCCACGTACACCGACGACCTCATCGCCCTGCTCGACCACCTGGAGGTGCCCCGCGTGGTGCTGTGCGGCCTCTCCATGGGCGGCTACATCGCGCTCGATCTGGTGCAGCGGTACCGCGATCGGGTGGCCGGTCTGATCCTGATGGCCACTCGTGCGGCAGCCGACAGCCCGGCCCAGCGCGAGGGGCGTGACGCCGCGCTGGCGACGCTCGCCGCCAACGGCGCCGGGCCGATTGTCCAGGGGTTGGGCGAACAGGTCTTTGGGGCGGGTACCCCGGCCTCGGTGCGGGAGCCCGTGCTGGGGCGGATGCGTCGGACGGCTCCAGCCGGGATTGCCGCCGCGCTGGGCGCCATGCGGGACCGTCCCGACGCAACGCCGCTGCTGGCCACGCTGGGCGACATTCCGACCCTGGTCGTGGCCGGGGCGGAGGATCGCCTGCGCTTGCCGGGCGAGACGCAGGCCATGGCGGCCGCCATTCCGGGGGGGCGTCTGGTGGAGATCGCGGGTGCCGGGCACCTGCCGGGGCTGGAGCAGCCCGAGGCGACCAATCAGGCAATCCAGGAGTTCCTGGCCGGGCTGTCGCGGGGGTGAAACCTTTCGGGACCGCCCGGCGTATAGGACTATGGCGGACCCGACGAAACCTCACCCTTCGTCACTGCCAGACGTAGTACAGAATTCCTGCCTCAAGAGGCGCCCCCGGGACCACGGCCAGTACAGGTCCCGGAGGGCGTTCTCGTTTTTGGCCCCTTGGGGCCAGCCTTCATGTAGTGGTAGTACCTACTACTACCGCGGGTGCTCCCGGCTGATTACTTGCGCGGGCGGCCCGGCGGGGTGTCCGAGGTGAAGGCGTCCTTGTTCTTGGCGATGTAGGTCGCCAGGGTGGGGGGGACGTCCTCTTCGGGGTAGATGGCCGACACGGGGCACTCGGGCTCGCAGGCGCCGCAGTCGATGCACTCGTCCGGGTGGATGTAGAGCTGGTCATCGCCCTCATAGATGCAGTCGACCGGGCAGACGTCGACGCAGGCGCGGTCCTTGACGCCGATACAGGCCTCGGTGATCACATACGGCATGGGGCTCCCTCCAAATCGCCGCCGGAAACCCTCCGGCAGGGGTCAGATCCCGGTCAGGCGACCGGATTCGAGGGGAAGTAAGGAATGCCCGGCGTCCGGCGCAAGGGGCGGGCTGCAACGCCCGGACCGACACCCCGATCCACGCAGCCACGGTTGGGCACGACCAGTTCGCGCCAATCTCATGGTACGAATTGACTTACCCGGTCTATCCCGGTAGGATTGGCCCCAATGACGACCCTCGCCCTGGCTCTCCCCCACGACCTCCCAACCGCCGATCTGGCGGGGCACCGGGGACCGCGTGGCTGGATTCTCTGCCACCTCAAGCGGGAGGGCAGCGCCACGGCGCGTGACCTCTCGTCGGCGCTGGGGCTCTCGCTCAACGCGGTTCGGCATCACCTGAAGGAACTCGAGGCCGAGGGGGTCATCGGGCACGACCGGGCCCCGCAGGGTGTCGGCGCGCCGGCCCATGCCTTCCACCTCTCGCCGACAGGTCACGCGCTCTTTCCCGATCGGTACGAGCAGGCCGTCGGCGATCTGCTCGATCATCTGCTGGCCACCGGCGGTCGCGAAGCCGTGGTGGCCTGTCTGACGTCTTCGTATCACCGGCTCGCCGAGCGGTACGAGCAGCATCTGCGCGAGGTGGACCCGGCCGATCGCGGCGAAGCGCTGGCGCGTCTGCTCGATCGCGAGGGCTACATGGCGACCTGGCATCACGGCCAGGAGGTCGGCGTGTTGACCGAACACAATTGTCCGCATCGGCTCATCGCCGAGCGGTTTCCTGAGGTCTGTCAGGCGGAGGAGGCGTGTCT
>CAYQXR010000101.1:0-4014 GCA_964421625.1 uncultured Gemmatimonadaceae bacterium
ACCAGTGGAAGACCATCCGCTTCAGCGCGGTGTGGCGGATCGACAGCGTCTCCCCCGACGCGAGGGGGACGGTGAACCGTCCGCGCCGGACGCGCACGAGCGCCGGCGTCAGAATCAGTCCCAACATGCCGACCATCAAAGCGGGCAACCAGAGCGGTTTGCCCCAGCTCAGCAACACGATGGTGACGGGGAGGAGGATGATACTGAAGATGGTGAGTCGGCGGATCGCCTTCCGCGACCAACTGGTCCGCCCCTTCCCTGGCACGTTGATCAGAATGGGCAGGAAGGCGCCGAGCAGCACGAAAAGTCCCGCCAGTTGGGAGACTTCCAGGCCGTGGCCATGGATGCGGTTGGCCGCCTGCGTGAAGGTATAGAGCAGGTAAGCCACGGCGCCGCCGTTGACCAACTGCGCCTTGCGGGTCGGCTGCCGCCACGGCGTAAACAGGCTGGACGACGTCGGCTGGTGTCGGCGCCACAGGATGCTCGTGACGCCGAGGGTCACGAGCCATGCGCCGACCGCACCCGCGGCGAAAAGGGCACCCCGTCGGCCCTCCTCCACCAACAGCACGCCGAGGTTGAGGACACTGATCAGCATCCAGCTTCCGAGCAGCAACCAGAACAGCCACATCAAGCTGCTGGTCCGCCCGTCGACCTCTTTCCGCCTCGCCTGCCGGGCCACGTCGTCCCGCAGCGCACCGGGGTCGGTCGGTGCCGGGGTGTCGGTCGCGCCCAGCCGGATCAGTTGCATGGTGCCCGCGAGACCGCTCAGCGCCAGGCCATCGAACTCCTGGATGAGTCCGGTGGCAAAGCGCTGCTGCAATTCGGGCAGCGCCCCGGCGGACGCCTCCGCGCCGAGGAGGTTCCACTGGCCGCAGGCGGAGCAGACGCGCCAGACTCGCGCCCGCGCGGGATCGAAGGCGAAGCGCTGCCCGTCGGCCAGCGTCGCGAGGACGTCATTGCGGGGGAAGGGGCTCCCGCAGGAGGCGCAGATGTGGCTGGACATGGGGGAAAGGTAGTGAGCGGCGCGATTGGCTGTGTGTGTCAGACCTCGACTCCATGCGCTCCGGCCCCCTCGCCCGCGTGTGCCAGACCCCTCCGCCGCTGCACGTCGCCTCTCGGCAGGCCTGCGGCCTCCGTCGGCAACGCAAGGCGGCTGCGGGGTCCGGCACACGCGGCTACCGTAGGGAGAGGTGCCGCTTACGGCGGCGCGGGCAGTCGCAGCTCGCGGTCCAGTTCCTCGGCCTCCTCCGCGACCTCGATCGCCGCCTCGGATGCGTCGCGCAGGGGGGCGATCCCGGTCGTGACGCGCTGGCGATCGGCCAGGGCAAAATCGAGGGCGAGGCGGTACACCGCCGGAAGATTGAGCAGATCGATGCGCCCGTCCTGGTCGGCGCGATACCCCGCGAGCATGGCGAGGAGCCCGCGCAGGTCACCCACCGACCGCAGCAACTGCCAGGCCTGCTCGGTGGTGTCCGACAACTGATGGGTCACCCCATGGTACCATCTGAGCAGTGCGCTCACTGCACTGGCCGCATCGTCGCCGTCAAGGCAACTCCCGTCCGGCAGCCCGGTCACCCGAAAGGTCTGGAATTCCTCCACCCAGTAGACCGCGAGACCTCTCAGGGCCCGCTGCTTGATCGGGATGGTCCGCCCGGAACGCAGAGTCACCGCAAACGCTGGCCGCCGTGACCGGGCGTACCCCACCATGCCGAAGGCGAAGCCAATGGCCATAGTCGCCAGCAAAATCCAACGAGGCAGACTCCAGAAATACAGGGCAAACACACCGAACATCGCCCCATTGAGAGTGAGACCGAAGCGATGGAGCGCCTGTGGTGTCCACGTCGAGGTGAGCGAGGTGAGTCTGGTATGGAATACGGTCGACAGGACGGAGAGCAGGATCGCCAGGACCGCTATGTTGTGCAGCTCGAAGGTCCCTTCGTAGAGACGGTAGGCAATATCTGCTATCCCGTAGAGCAGGTAGGTCACCGCCCCGCCATTGACGAGCTGTGCCAGGCGGGTGGGCTGACGCCAGGGCGTGAACAGACTCACAGCACCGACCTGGAGTCGACCCCAGACCGCGTTGGCGATGGCCACCATGCCCAACCACATGCCGAGTGCGGCCGCCACATGCGCAGCGCCCCGGCCACCACCCTCGACAAGGGGCTCCCCCAGAAAGTACAGCGTCAGGAGAACCCAGCTTCCGAGCATGCACCAGAAAAAACCCATGAGCCCGCGGGTGCGTCGATCGACTTCCCGGCGCCTCGCCTGCCGGGCCACGTCGTCCCGCAGCGCACCGGGGTCGGTCGGTGCCGGGGTGTCGGTCGCGCCCAGCCGGATCAGTTGCATGGTGCCCGCGAGACCGCTCAGCGCCAGGCCATCGAACTCCTGGATGAGTCCGGTGGCAAAGCGCTGCTGCAATTCGGGCAGCGCCCCGGCGGACGCCTCCGCGCCGAGGAGGTTCCACTGGCCGCAGGCGGAGCAGACGCGCCAGACTCGCGCCCGCGCGGGATCGAAGGCGAAGCGCTGCCCGTCGGCCAGCGTCGCGAGGACGTCATTGCGGGGGAAGGGGCTCCCGCAGGAGGCGCAGATGTGGCTGGACATGGGGGAAAGGTAGTGAGCGGCGCGATCAGTCGGCCGCGAAGGAGCGCAGCGCGCCGCCGCATTCGCCCTCGCGGATCCGCCGGATGGCGCGGTCACGGATCTGCCGGGCGCGCTCGCGGGTCACGCCGAGCATGGCACCGATCTCCTCCAGGGTGAACTCGTCGCCTTCCTCCAGACCGAAGTAGAGGATCAGCACCCGCGCCTCGCGCGGCGGCAGGGTGCGCAGGGCGCGGCTCACCTCTTCACCGAGCAGGCGCTGGAGCACCTCGGCTTCGACGTCGGGGCTCTCGTCCTGGGTGAACCGGTCGATCAGCGAGCGGTCGCCCTCGGCGTCGATGGGGGCATCGAGGCGGAGCGCGGCCACATTGAGCGCCGCCAGCGACAGCACTGTCTCGCGGGTCAGGCCGGTGGCGGCGGCGATCTCGTCGTGCGTCGGCTCGCGCCCCAGCTCCTGCCGCAACTGGGCCGCACTGCGCACCAGCCGGGCGAGGTCGGCGGTGCGGTTGAGGGGGAGGCGGACGGTGCGGGCGTCGCGGGCGAGCGAGGCCAGAATCGACTGCCGGACCCACCACACGGCATAGGAGATGAACTTGACCCCCTGGTCGGGGTCGAACTTCCGCGCGGCCGTCATCAGGCCGATGTTGCCCTCTCCAATCAGGTCGATGAGCGAGAGGCCGCGGTTCTGGTACTTCTTGGCCACCGAGATCACGAAGCGGAGGTTCCGGGTCACCAGCTCGGCGATGGCGGCCTCGTCCCCGGTACGGGCCCGCTGGGCCACCTCGCGTTCCTCAGCGACGGTGAGGAGTGGGGTGCGGGCGACCTCGTGCAGGTACTGGTCCAGGATGTCGCGCTCGGGCAGGTCCCGCGCGAGGTCGGCACGCTTCGCCGCGCCGGGCGCGCGCCGCCGGGGGCGGCGGACGGACTCAGCGGCAGGCGGCTTCCCCGGCGGTGGCGGCGACGGCGCAGCGGGTGGCGACAGAGCGGTTTTCCTTGACACGACTGATGGCGGCTGATAGCTTGCCGCGCTTCCTTGGCCCGGGAGCGATGGCAGCTACCGGGGAAGGTAATGGGGACGTAGCTCAGTTGGGAGAGCGCGTGAATGGCATTCACGAGGTCAGGGGTTCGATCCCCCTCGTCTCCATTGACCGGGTCGGAAGCCCGTTCGGGCGGTAGCCGATACGGTTGCTAATGGAAGCACCCGATGGTACGTTGGGTGCCCGCTGGACGCGCGGGAATAGCTCAGTTGGTAGAGCACAACCTTGCCAAGGTTGGGGTCGCGGGTTCGAGTCCCGTTTCCCGCTCTGCCGGAACGACGGTGGTTCCGGAACGGAAGGTCGGTGAGCGCGGCAGCTCACCTGGGTCGACGCGGGGTGGAGCAGTCTGGTAGCTCGCCGGGCTCATAACCCGGAGGTC
>CAYQXR010000102.1:0-3785 GCA_964421625.1 uncultured Gemmatimonadaceae bacterium
GGTTCGCCATGTCGTCCGTGCCGCCCTTGCTCGTGGGGATCTTGTGGTCGCAGCAGCCAACGTCCGTCAGCCTGCCGCACGCCTGGCACAAGTACTGATCCCTGCACTTGACTGCCTCGACTAGCCGGCGCCACGGTCGGCCGCCACGGCCTTTGCCCCAGCGGTTGGCGTATTGGCTCTTAGCCATCAGGCAGCAAGCCAGCCCTGCTCGGCCATCACCTCTTCAACAACATGCGCCGCCAACTTCTGCGCAATGAACTCTGCGACTGGCACTAAGTGCTCTTGGCCCGCAAGCCAGCGATCAACATGCTTCGCGTACTCATCCGCCCAGCGGGATGTATCAAGCTCGCCCATCACCGCATCCCCCTGAAGTCGCCCGGCAGGCTGGATTCCGGCCTCTCGCCTTCCTCGCCCTCGGGGGCGTTGCAGTACAGGTAGGCGTCGGCCAGCCGCTCCAGTGCGTCAGCGATCCGGTTCAGCGCCGCTACCGCCGGAATATCCACTTCCGCCTGAATCTTGTCTGTCGCCATCTTCCACCTCGCCGTGGATACCTAGGGTTTGTCCTACCGCTTCCGACACCGCCAGCACCGCGCCTATGGCTGCGGCCTGTACCGGCTTACTCTCGGCCAGCTTCTTCTGTCTCTTCGCCTGCAGCGCCTTGCGGCGTGCGGCACATGGCTTGCATGCCATCAGTCAGCGCTGCCTCGCCACCGGTGCCGTCTCAGCAACAGTAGCCACTGCGCGCCAAGCATCACGCTCGCGTGTGTGAGCCTCACCGATAGCGATGATCCGGCCATTGCCTGCGATCAGCCTCCACCGCCACCCATCCTTCGATTGGTAGACCTCGAAGCGGGCGGATGCGGTCTTACCCACGACTCACCCCAGCCAGACGAAGCGGGCGCGAGCCCTGTCCAGTGGACGGGCCAGCTTGTGCAGCGGCCACGGTGCCTTGAACGCCAGCCAGTAGTAGATGCGTCCAGTCATTGCGCCAATCCTCGAATTGCGTCCAGTTGCTTGTTGCACTGCGTCAGCGACAGTACGTTGCGGTTGTAGGCGTCCACCACGTCGCCGACCTTGCGGGTCTTGGCCTTCGACAGCGGGCATGGCCGGGTCAGTCCCTCGGGTAGCGGGACGTACTTCGTCACCGGAACCTCGATGATGGTCGGCGCCACGAACGGACGGACCTCGGGGGCGGACTTACAGCCGGCCAATACGGCGCACAGCATCAGCGGAATCACCTTCATAGCAGGGGCACCTGCGGGCAGATTTCGATCTCTAGTTGCTCCCGGCAGCCCGGTTCCAGCCGGGCCTGCGCCTGCCTGTGCTCGATCTCGGCCAACTGGTCAGCCAGCGCCAGGTTCTCCCGCACCACGTCCTCCAGCGCCTGCTTGCCGGCGTCGGCGTATTCCTCGGCCTTCGCCAGTTCCTCGGCCGCCTGCTGCTGCATGGCGTCCAGTGAGACCGCGCATGCCTCAATGTTGCCGTTGGCGTTCTGCACCTTGGCCGACAACACCATCCGCTCCGTCTCGCCCTTGTGCTCGCCCTTGATGCAGCCGCCCACGAAGGCTACCGCCATGCCGATAGTGGCAAGCCCGATGGCCTCGATCAGGTTCACGTCAGGCGCCGGCAGAGTCCGTGTCGGCGACTTCAGGCCGCTTCGTGGCGACGAACCGGCCGATCAGCGCTGCGATGGCCAACACACGGCCACCCCATGTCAGCGCCTCCGGCGCGGTGTCCCCAGACAGGAGCCCGGACGCGAGGATCGCGTTGTAGATGTCCGGCCAGGCGCCTAGCACGGCGATGCCCCACGCGGACAGGAACAGGTAGCCCCGCTTCCAGTCGTCAATCAGGCCGACGTTGCCGCCGATGGCCTTCACGGCCCAGTAGCCGGCGGTCACGATGCCGGCCACGGCCAGCAGGATCAGGATGTACAGGCTCATGGTCTCCTCCGTTGCAGTTCGCGGATGTCCTGCTCGTGCCGGTCCACCCGCACCTTTGTCTCGGCCATCTCCCGGGTCAGCCGGGGGACGTCCGCCAATTGCGTCGTCAGCGTGTCGACCTTCCCGTTGGTCACCGCCTGCTGCGTCACCACGGACTGCAGCGTGTTCGTATGCTGGTCCAAGCGATCCGTCAGTGATCGGCCGAACCAGAACCCGCCACCCACGACCGCGGTCGCGAACAGGCCCACGATCCAGCGTTCGACCGGCCCCAGCGAGATGTGCTGCCGGCCGTCGTTGGTCGATGTCGTGTCCAAGCTGCGTTCCTCGTTCAGCCCGGCACCGTGTCCGAACCACTGATGACGTTGCTGAAGTCCGCCCACCGGGCGAGGTAGCGATCCGTCCACAATTCCCGGTCCGCCAGTCCGAACGTCCCGCCGTTGACCTTGATCGTCACGTCGCGGACCGTGCCGCGGTCGGCAATCTCGTTCAGCCCGTTCGCCAGCCAGAACCACACCGCCGAGGCGACCGCGCCGTCCGGCTCGGCCACCCGATCGGGGTTCGCCAGCAGCGATTCGTCGCCGAGCCATGCACGGCTGAATCGCCGGTAGTTGTCGCGACCGGTCAGCTGCTTCAGGCCCCGGCCGCGGAATGCATACCCGTCGCCCGAACCCTCCGGCCCGTTCCCCATCCGGCCGCCGTAGGCCGCCTCGCCCAGCGCGCGCGGGTTCCGCGCGAGTTCCTTCGCCCGCGGACCCAGCGATCGCCAGCGCGAGCCCGGGGCGGACTGTGCCGCCAGATCCCGAATCCGCTGCTCGCTGTAACTCAGGTTCTCCATTACAGCCGTGAATCCGGCGGACTCGACGTGAATCTGGCCCAGGAACATCGCCGCCCGCCTCCGATTGGCCTGGATGCCAGCCTCGGCCATCTGGGCCGCCAGTTCATCGGCATACGGCCGCGCCGCCTTCGCAACCTTCACGATGGCGGCGGCTGTCAGCATGGCGGCTCAGGAATAGGTGCCCGCCCCGTTGCCGGCTAGCTACGAGGATTGATCCGGACGAGGGTTGCGGGCGTAGAGGGTGCCGGCCCCGGAGCGTCCCAAGCGGAACTTGAGCCTTGATTCCGGGAACCGGCAGGCGCCAGGGGAAGGGCGCCGGAAACGAAAAACCCCCGGCTTTTGGCCGAGGGCTTTATCTCAAGATGGAATATTTCGCACTTTCAGCAGGATGTCAAGCCTCTCTGCGGTATGCGCGCTCCGCTTCGACGAGCGCCTCCCATGCAAGCGACTGGAGGGTGGCGACAGCGGCCAACAGCAGCCGGTCCCAATCCATCGGGCGCACGTCAGCCGGAGGCCGCGATCCCGCCTTGCGGTTGTGGATCATCGCATCCCATGCCAGTTGGGCCGCAGCGAGCCGGTGTTGCCCATGCGAGCGCGTGGCGTGGCACCTGAGCGCAATCGACAGCCGGCGGGTCACGCGCTCCCGGTAGGCATCGCTCTGCGTCGCCCAGCAATAGGCCACGTCCGGGCCGATATCGTCGGGGTCGTGCGGGTTGCGGGCGAATGCCAGGGCCGTAGCGATCGCGTGCACGTCCGGCAATTGGTCCATCTTCGTGCCCCGCCCACCCGCAGGCTCCCGGAAGGTCGTCCCGCCGGCCAATTTGGCGATCCGCTCCAAAAACTCAGGCCGATCCGTCGAATACAGTAGGCTCATCACACCCCCTCGCAATCTGTGAAATCCGGAATCCGCATGTAGCCCTTGACGAACTGCGGATCTATGAATCGATAGCCGTCGTACCAGCGGCCTCGCCATGTCGCGAGGAAGTTGGTGCCCCCTACCCGGACGATGT
>CAYQXR010000103.1:0-3557 GCA_964421625.1 uncultured Gemmatimonadaceae bacterium
ATGCAGAAGATGATGAAGGTGATGGGCAAACCGGGGATGAAGCTCCCCTTTGGGGGCGGCGCCCCGTTTCCGCCGCGATAGACTGTCTCAGGAGATACTGATGGCTGTGCGTATTCGTCTGCGCCGTGAAGGGCGCAAGAAGTTGCCGATGTACCGGATCGTGGTTGCCGACAAGGACTCGCCGCGTGAGGGGCGGTTCATTACGACGATCGGGTCGTACCGTCCCAAGGAGCAGGACGCGGCGAAGCAGATGACCGTCGATCTGGAGCAGGCCCGGGAGTGGATCGCCAAGGGTGCCGTGCCGAGCGACACCGTGGCCGGGCTGCTGAAGAGGGCAGGCCTCTAGTCCGATGGAGCGTCCCATTGTGGTGGGGCGGGTGCGGAAGCCGCACGGGCTCAAGGGTGAGCTGGCGATCTTCCCCCTGACCGACGATCCCGAGGGGATCTTCACCGTGGGACGCGAGGTGGCGCTGCTCGATCTGCACGGGGCGGAGCGCGGCCGGGCGGTGATCGCGCAGGCGCGGGTCTACCACCGCGAGTGCCTGCTCCGGTTCGAGGGGCACACCGACCGGTCTGCCGTGGAGGAGTGGCGCAACCACTTCCTGGCGGTGCCGCGGGACGTGCTGCCACCGCTGGCCGAGGGCGAGGTCTACGTCCAGGAACTGGCCGGCTGGTCGGTGCAGGACGAGGACGGCGCGGCACTGGGTCTGGTCACGGCGGTGTACGAGCTGCCGCAGGGGCCGGTGATCGAGGTGCAGGGGGCGGTCCGGGAGTTTCTGCTCCCGTTCCAGGCCTCCTGCATCCTGACCACGGACCGGGAGGGGCAGCGCCTGGTGGTGCGGATTCCGCCGGGGCTGTTGGACTGACGGATGCTGGCGATCGAGGTGGTGACGCTGTTCCCGCAGGTGGTGGCGCCCTATCTCGAGGCCTCCATTCCCGCGCGGGCGGCGGCGGCCGGAAAGGTCTCCTACCGGCTGGCGGCCCTGCGGGACTTCACCCACGACCGGCACCGGACGGTCGACGACTACCCCTTCGGGGGTGGGGCGGGAATGGTGCTCAAGGCCGAGCCCTTCCTGGAGGCGGTGGAGTCGCTCGGGCCGCGGACGGGTCCGGTGGTGGTGATGTCGGCGCGGGGGCGCCGCTTCAGTCACCGTGATGCCGTGCGGTGGTCGCTGGGGACGCAGTTGACCATCCTCTGCGGTCACTACAAGGACATCGACCAGCGGGTGGTCGATCTCCTGGGGGCGGAGGAGGTGTCGCTGGGGGACTTTGTCCTCTCCGGCGGCGAACCGGCGGCGCTCTGCGTGATCGACGCCGTGGTCCGGCTGCTCCCGGGGGCGCTGGGCGACCATGAGTCGGCGAGTTCCGACTCGCACTACGACGGGCTGCTGAGCCCGCCGAGCTACACCCGTCCCGCGGAGGTCCGCGGGGCCCAGGTGCCCGAGGTCCTGCTCTCGGGGAATCACGCCGCCATCGCGGCGTGGCGACAGCAGGAAGCGGTACGACTGACGCAGGTGCGTCGCCCCGACCTCTGGGCGGCACACGTGGCAACGGACTCCCCACCGTCGGGGACGACGTCCTGACCTTGTACGGCGCGCGAGCGCAGGAGCAGCAGATGGGCATGGAAATCCTCGGTCAACTCGACCGCGAGAACCTTCGCACCGATATCCCGAAGTTCGACGCCGGTGACACCGTCAAGGTGATGGTGCGGGTGCGGGAAGGCGACAAGGAGCGACTGCAGGCCTTCGAGGGCGTCGTGATCGCCCGGCGCGGCGGCGGTCCCGGTGAGACCTTCACCGTGCGCAAGGTGTCGGCGGGTGTCGGCGTCGAGCGGGTCTTCCCGCTGCATTCGCCGATGTACGCGCGCATCGAGGTGGTGCGCCGCGGCCGGGTCCGCCGCGCCAAGCTCTACTACCTGCGCAACCTGAGCGGCAAGGCGGCCCGCATCAAGGAGAAGCGGGACCGGTAGGTCTCGGCTACGCGGGGTACAGACGGGGAGGGCCGGGGACGGTCCTCCCCGTTGCGTTTGGGGGCTGGTGCGGTATACTCCGGCTGAACCTCGACAGGCCGATCTCCCTAGCCCTGCATACGCGTGGGCGTTGTGATGCACCCCAATGTCGAGGGGCCGGGGTCGGCATGTGACGTTTCTGCCGTGAGTGGTGTCTCTGAATGGAGGGCAGGTGGCTTCAGACCTGGTGCTGGGGGTGACGGGGCGGGATCAGGTGCGGGTGACCTTCCGGCAAGGTGGGGCGGAGGTGGTCCGCGAGGACCGGATGACGATTGTGCGGTAGGGGCTCCAGTAGTAGGGGGTGGCATGCAGACAAGGACACTACTCCGCATGACGATGGTGGTCGGGACCCTCCTCGGGGCGCTGACCAACGCCGGGGCACAGGGGGGAGAGCAGGGGCTGCTCGATTCACTAGTGGTCGGGCTGGAACGCCCTGCCCCGGGGGGGGCGGAGCTGGCCCTGAAGGAGTGCCGGAGTTTCGGTCCGCTCTGTGAGGGCCTGGTGCTGCTGCGCCATGCGGTGACGGCGCCCGATTCGATTTCCGTCGTGGTTCGGAATAAGGTGTTGCTCAAGGATGGGCTGGGCACACGACGGCTGATGCACCCGCATCACCGGTTCCTTGCGGAGGGCTATCGGCACAGCCTCGCGGCGCAGCGGCAGTTGCAGGGGGTGCGCCGCACCTACCCGGGCGTGGTGGCGTATGCGCTGGCGCGCTTGGCCCTGATCAAGGGGATGCCGGCGGATTCGGTCGACGGGCTGCTGGCGCAGGCGCGGGCCGGAGGTGGCCTCGCGCCCGGCGTGCTGGACCTGTTGGAAGCCCGGCTCCGGTTCCGGGAGGGTGACAGCGCTGGGGCGTGGCGGGCGTGGGAGCGGATGCTGGCGGATTCCACCGCATTGACCGGTGCGGTGGCGTGGGCGCTGCTGCGGCAGGTCTTTCCGCCGGAACTGGTCCAACGCTGGGACGGCACCGCCACCATCGCGGCCCTCGGCGAGCTGTCGGCGTCGCCGCTGCACCGGAGCCTGGTACAGGTGTACCTGGGGCAGGCGCCGACCTGGTTGCCGCTGGAGGTCCATGGCCGAGGGTACCTGCTGTTCCGGCGGGGCAAACCGTTGCTGGTGGGCGTGTTTGCCGTGCCCCGCCAGCAACTGAGCTGGGAGGTCCCAGGACCGGAGGATGATGAGCTGGTGCGGACGATCTTCCCGGTGGATGTTGAACTAGTGCGGGTGCAGGGAGCGGACGGTGGTACGACGACGCACGCCATGCCATACCGGATCCGGAGTTTGCGGCCGATCACTGAAACCCGGCCGCTTGGATCTAGGCAGCAATCGCGGATTCGGATTGAGTGTCAGGTACAGTATCTCCCCGAGGTGGGCAAGTATACCTGTCCGTTTGGCGATCGTTCCGTGGACACCCAGGCGGCTGGACTGGTGATGGAGCAGGGGGTGGGCCCGGGGCAGACGGTGGTGACGGTGGCGCTGCGCCAGGCGGGCGGCAGCGGGGCGATGCAGACCTTCGTGGTACGGCCCGTCCCGGATGGGGACGCGCTGT
>CAYQXR010000104.1:0-3556 GCA_964421625.1 uncultured Gemmatimonadaceae bacterium
CCAATCCGGACACGATGTCCAGACAGGGGTGATGTCCGACCGGACGATTGCCGCATCCCTCGGTTTCAGGCGTACTCGGAAGGGAGACCCGCACCCACGCGTGCCGGTCACAGAAAGGGGGCAGCATATGCACAGCAATCCAACAAACACCGACGTCGCACCACAGCGGTTTCGGACGATCATGGCCGACCCACCGTGGGACATTGGCCAGCGGGACGGGCGCTACGGCGCTCACAAGCACTACGACCTCATGACCCTCGAGCGGATCACGGACCTGCCGGTTGCCGATCTCGCCGAGGACAACGCCCATCTCTACCTCTGGGTGATCAATGGCGCGATCCGCGAAGGGATCGACGTGATGGAAGCCTGGGGCTTTACCTACCGGGCGCCCCTGACCTGGATCAAACCCCGCTTCGGCCTTGGCCAGTACCTGCGGCAGCAAACCGAACACCTGCTGCTGGGAACCCGGGGCAAGGCACCGGTCAAGTTCCGGGGTCAAGGGACGTGGATGTACGCGCCGCTGCAGGAGCACTCCCACAAACCCGAAGAGCAATATGCCGTGATCGAACGGCTTTCGGACGGTCCGTACCTCGAACTCTTCGCCCGGCGTCGCCGACCCGGCTGGGCGGCCTGGGGCAACCAGATCGACGCCGACATCACGATCCCGGGCTACCCGGTACCAAGCGATGGACGTCCTCAGGAGGTCTCGCCATGACTGCCCATGCCGCACCACACCCGCTCCGTCCGTACCAGGAGTTCAGCCATGTGCGTCCCGAACTCCATGCTCTCCCGCCTGCTCGGGGCGGCCTGGACCATCCTCCTGATTTCGGGAATCCTCTGGATCGCCGTCCATCTGCTCGTCGAGGTCTGGATCTGGCTGGTCGTCATCGTCGCCTTGGCCGCATGTATCCGGCTTGGCTTTTGGGCCCGACGCTGGCGGCGCGACGAGTGGTGAAGGGAGGCCAACGATGAGTCGGAAACGAGGACGACCAAGCCGCCACTATCGACTGCGGGTCCGGGTCGTTCGCCGCCACCCGATCGATTTCGATGCCCTGGCGCGAGCAGCGCTCGAACAGGCCGCCATGGATCACCAGCCTATGCAGGAGCCTGACGACGGGACACCACCGATCCACCAGCCCACACGCCGTCGACGCGACACCAACCGGTTGAAGGGATCAAACCATGATCGCCTGGCGTGAGGTGCACTGGCCGCGACCGGTCTCGAGCGTGCCACTCCTTGGGCTGCTGACCCGACTGGCCAGCGACCAGCAGCGCGGTCCGCTCGTCTGGGAAGCTCGCGCGGAAGCCGGTCAGGTGCGGTACGTGCTCGGAGCCGATGAGCAGGATCTGCGGGAGACATCATACCTGCTGGCGCAGTTGGTTCCGGGCACCACCGTTGACGGGTTGACCTTTCCCCGCGCCGAAGCGGAGCGATCTGGTCGCCTCCACATTCGGCAGCGGTCGCTGGCGCTCAACCTGGAGGGGAGTGTCCAGATGCTTCCCGCGCTCCTCGGAGCGCTGGCAGCAATGACGGCAAAGGACGACGTGCTGGTCATCCAGGTCATCCTCGGCCGGGCTGTGATGCCGGAAGCCCTCGCGCCGAGCGCGGAAGACCCGACCGTCTCGATCTGGACCAAACTCTGGTCCGGAACGCGACCCGCGACGGGCGAACTGCGGACTCGGATGCGGGGGAAGGTCGGCCAATACCGCTTTAGGGCCGTCGTGCGCATTAGCGTCTCGGCCTCCACCCCAGGACGCCGGATGGTGGCCGTGCAGCGCGTGCTGGCTGCCTTTCGTCAGCTGCAGAGCGGCGGCACTCGGGTCGACCTCGAGTCAGACCGCCCAGCGGCCGTCGATGACGCCCAGATTCCGCTGCGGTTGCCGCTGCGCCTGACGCCAGGGGAAGCGCTGGCCTTTCTCGCCTGGCCACACGGCGACGATGAGCTGCCGGGGATGTCTGCGCTGCATCCCCGGCCGGTTTCACCGCCTCCTATCTATAGGGAGGTGCGAGACCGCGCCTTTGCCGTTACCACCGCGCCCGGTCCCGTTAGGCTCATTAGCATCAGCCACGCCGACGCCGCCCGTCATACCCATATCCTTGGCCCGACCGGTGTCGGCAAGAGCACCCTGATGGAGCACCTAATCAAGGCGGATATTGATGCCGGTCGATCCATAGTCCTGATTGACCCCAAGGGTGACCTGGCCACTGATATCCTGTCCCTGATTCCTGCCCACCGCTGGCAAGACGTCGTGGTGATTGACCCGACCGTTCCCAATCCGGTGGGACTCAACCCGCTCGCCGCAGCCGCCGACCGACGCGCCCTGGTAGCAGACGGTCTCCTCGCCGTCTTCAACGGATTGTTCCCCGGCACGATCGGGCCACGGACAGCCGACATCCTCCACGCCTCGTTGTTGACCCTGGCCCATGCCCCCAACGCGACTCTGGTCCAATTGCCCGCGTTGCTAACGGATGCGTCGTTCCAGCGATCCCTCACTGCCCGGATTCATGATCCGGTCGGCCTCGGCGCGTTCTGGGCGCAGTGGGAGGGCCTGAGTTCCGGCCAGCAGACCGAAGCGATCGGGCCGGTATTGTCACGCCTGCGCCAGTTCCTGCTCCGGCCGGGACTGCGGGCGGTGCTCGACCAACCGATGACCAAGTTCCAGATTCGAGAGCTCTTTACCCAGAGGCGGATCGTGATCGTCGCACTCAATGCGGGGGTGCTGGGCTCGCAGTCAGCCATCCTGCTTGGCTCGCTCGTGGTGAGCCAGCTGTGGCACGCAGCGCTGGCGCAGTCGGCAGTTGCGCCAGACCATCGACGATCAGTCAGCGTCTACCTCGACGAAGCCCAATCGTTTCTCCATCTCGATGCCGACCTCGGTGAGGCGCTCGAACAGTCCCGCTCGCTCAACGTCGCCTGGCATCTGGCCCACCAGCATCGACGGCAAATGCCACTCGACCTGCTGGCGGGGATCGACGCCAACACCCGGAACAAGATTGTGTTCACCCTCGAACGGACCGACGCCACCGCCGTCGCCAGTGGGAGTGGCCTCGCGCCCGAGGACTTCGTTCAGCTCCCACCCTACGGGATCTACGCCTCGCTCCTTTCTGGCGGGCGACAGACCGGCTGGTTCTCCGGCCGGACGCTCCCGCCCCCGCAGGCGATTGCCGACCCGGATGCGGTCCGGCGCGAAAGCCAGGCACGCTACGGTGCTGATCCCACCGAACCCGTGCAGCAACCATCCGGGCCGACGATGGCCGCTCCCACCGCTGATCCAGACGACGAGCCGATTGGCCGGACACCAAGAGGAGGTAGCTGATGACCGCTGCGTACCTTCAGGCCGATATTCCGGTCACCCATCCGGTCGCCCATCCGGTCACGACGCTGACAGCGGAGCAATCTGGCCGCAACGACGGCCCAACCTCAGCAGTGTGGGAGACGACTATCTGGGGGCCATCCCCAGATAACGCTGTCCCGGCGCCAGGTACCGCACGGAGGACTGCATGACGAGCTCTCGCCGCAGCCGCCAGGATCTCCATCGCCTTCGCACGCAGCTC
>CAYQXR010000105.1:0-3272 GCA_964421625.1 uncultured Gemmatimonadaceae bacterium
GAGAACGTGTCGGACGACATGGCAGAGTCCTTTCGGTGAGCAAGACCGCGCACGGATCCCGCACCAGGTGCGGGCTGGCAGGGCCACCGTGCGGAGTCATGGCGACTCTCAGGACGACGGATGGCGGACGGATCTCGGAGCCAGAACTCTCCCCGTCCTCTGCGTGCTGCCCCTGGAATGTCCGAGGGCTCCCAAGTGTACACAGATTCCGATGGAAAGCCAATGGGGCCGCGGCGCACTTGATTGGGGATGGGGCGTGATTACTATTGTTATAACTTGATTCCGGAGCCCGTCATGCGTGTCCGCGAGAGCGTTATCCGTCCCATCGGCAACTCGGCCGGTGTCACCATCCCCAAGGAGACGCTGGCGAAGTACGACCTGAGCCCCGGGGACAAGATCTTCCTGCAGGAGACCCCGGACGGGATCCTGGTCACAGGGCATGATCCGGTGTTCGAGAAGGCCATGGCGATCTACCGTCGCGGGGCCAAGAAGTATCGCAACGCGATGCGCGATCTCTCTGAGCGCTGATCGGACTTGTCCAGATGCCTTCATCCTTTCCTGAGCCGGAATGGCTCGCAGCACGCGTCGTCCAGGCGATTCATGACGACCAGTTGGCGCGGAACGGCGGAATGTACGGACTCCGCGACCCGGGTCTCTTCGAGTCGGCGCTGGCCCGGCCCCGCCATCGTTGGGAGTATGGCGACGCCGAGAGTCTGTGGGACTGCGCCGCAGCCTATGGCTTCGGCATCGCCAAGAACCACGCCTTCAACGACGGCAACAAGCGCACAGCGTTCCAGACGATGTACACCTTCCTCGGCGCGAACGGACAGGAACTGACCGCCAGCGAGATCGACGCGGTGCTGGTCATGGTCGGTGTGGCGGAGGGGAGCATCTCGGAGCAGGAGCTGGCCGGGTGGCTGCGAGAGCACAGTGAGGAGGTGGGTGGGGAGGGGTAGCCCTGGGGCACCTGGGATGAGCCTAACCGCCGATCTGCCATCGAGTTGCACGATTGTCCGCGACGCGGAGGATTATCGTCCACCAGGTGGTCAATCGTGCACGAAGGCTGCTAAGGCGTTGGCAGTAAATGAGATACAACGATGCACGGTGTGGCGGCTGGGGGCGTGATGGGGCTCCGACCGGATAGGCCGACTGTCCCCTTGGGGCGCCCTTCAGTGGCCGTTGCCTGCGGAGATTGACAGTACGACAGTGGTACTGTATATTACGGCATGGCTATCGACTCGGACGACTTCGACATCCAGGAACTCGCGGATCGCGCCGGACTCTCCGTCCGCACGGTCCGGTTCTACCAGGCTGAGGGGCTGCTGGCGGCACCGGGGACGCGGGGCAAGGCGTCGCGCTACGGGCAGGCCGATCTGCGCCGACTGATCCTGATCAAGCGTCTGCAGCAGCAGCGCCTGACGCTGGCCGAGGTGCGCGCTCGTGTGGTGGCGCTGGATGCCGAGGGGGTCGAGAGCGAACTCGCGCTGCTCGGGGCGGGCCGCAGCGGTGCGGCGGCCTATGCCAGGTCGGTGCGTCTGGGCACACCCTCGCACACCGGCCCCGGCGGTGGCCTGCGTCGGGGCGCAGCACCGCAGACCACCACGTGGGACCGCATTGCCATAAGCCCACAGATCGAACTCCACATTCGCAGGCCGCTGTCGCGCCCCGAGCAGAACCTGGTGGAGCGACTGGTCGCGCTTGCACGTACCACCCTCACCAACGGAGAAGAGCCATGACCCTGCATCTCACCGCTGACCGCCGCCTGGTGCGCGCGGAAGCACGCAGCACCCGGTACCTGCGGGTCCAGTTCGCCGCGCCACAGGCGGTGGCACGGGCCGTTCGTTTGCCGCTTGATATAGCCCTGGTGATCGACAAGTCGGGTTCCATGAGTGGCCAACGGATTGCCTTGGCAAAGGAGGCGGCACGCAAGGCCGTGCACCTGCTGGGGCCCGACGATTTCGTTGCGCTGGTCGCCTTTGATTCGGGTGTCGAGGTGTTGGCCGAGGGGGCGTTGCTGACGGCCGATCACCGTCGCCGTTTGCTTCAGGGCGTCGATGGGCTGGAAGCCGGATCGTCGACCAATCTGTCCGGTGGCTGGCTGCGTGGGTGTGAGGAGGTTGCGGCGTCGGGTCGCGAGGATTCGATTGCGCGAACGCTGCTGCTCAGCGACGGCTGTGCCAACGTCGGCATCACCGCCGCTGAGGAACTGGCCGTCCACTCGGCGGCCCTCCGTGCACGTGGGGTGGTCACCTCCACCTTCGGCGTCGGCGCCGAGTTCGACGAGCGGCTGATGGAGGTGATGGCGCGTGAGGGTGGTGGCAACTTCTACTGCCTTGAGCGGCCCGAACAGATTCCCGACTTCCTGATGAGCGAGCTTGGTGAGGCGCTTGAGGTCGTTGCGCGGGACGCCGTCCTGACCGTCCAGCTCGACGAGGGGATGACGCTGCACAGCATGGACCAGCGCCGGGTGACGCATCACGGCAGCACCGTGGACATTGCGCTCAACGATCTGGTCTCGCGTGAGCAGGGGGATGTCCTGGTCCGGGTGACGTTCCCGCTGGGCGAGGTGGGTACGGGAGTCGGCCTCCGGGTTCGCCTGCACGATCGTGAGGGTGTGCTGGGTGCCATCACCGCATCGTACCAGTGGGAGTACGCGGCCCACTCGGCGAACAACCACCAGCGCCGCGATCACAGCGTGGATCTGGCGGTAGCTACCAGTTATGCCGCCCGGGCGCGTCGCGAGGCGACCGAGTTGAATCGTGCCGGTGCGCTGGGCGATGCCGCTCAGGTGCTTCGCGCCACGGCTCGGCGCATCAGCGAATACGCCCAGAGCGATCCGGAGATGCTGAAGCTGATTGCCGAACTCGAGATGCTGGCCGAGCGGCATGGCAATCGCCTCGATGCGATGGACCTGAAGCGTGAGCGCTTCATGGCCTACAACCTGATGGAGAAGAAGGACATGGCCGGGCAACGGCGGCGGGTGTTAGGGCTGGAGGATGGCTGATCGGGGAGCGCTGGACGGACGATTGCAGGCCCTGCATCGTCACTGTTCCAGCCATCGAGCAGAGATTCTGGCTTCACAGCAGTGCGGCTGCTTCTACTGCCTGGAGATTTTCGGGCCTTCGGAGATCCGCCAGTGGTCGGACGGTCCGCCGCCGGGGCAGACCGCAGAGTGCCCCCGCTGCGGTATCGATTCCGTTCTGCCGGATTCGCTGCCGGGAGAGACGCTGACGAGGGACCTGCTGGTGGAGATGCATCGGGCGTGGTTTTAG
>CAYQXR010000106.1:0-3248 GCA_964421625.1 uncultured Gemmatimonadaceae bacterium
AGCAGCAGCGCTCGCTGCCGCGGGAGCACGGTTCGCCGCGCGACTAAAGTCGCGGCTCGGCAGTTGAACTCGCTGCGCGAGCTCGTGGGCGGGGGCGTTGCCGGATGCTGAGGTGATCGCGCACCAGACCGCCGCCCCCGCCATATTCCATGCCGGGGGCTGGCTGCCAGCACCCCGACTATCCCAACATTGGAGACCACCCATGACGCGCACCTGGTCCATCCTGCTGCCCCTGCTTGGCACTGTCGCCTGCAGTTCCTCCACCAGCCAGTCCTCCCACGTGGCCGACCTCATCGCGAGGGACAGCATCGTCTACTCGGCAGTGGTCGATTCGATGATGGCTGGGGCCCAGGGTCTGTACACCGTTCGATTCGCCGTGGAGCCCGTGGACACGTCCAGCAGCGACTATCTCGGGCCGCGGGTGGCCGAGCTGCGCGAGGCACTGCCCGGGATCATCGCCGCGCGGCGGGCCATCCTGGTGGCCCGGGGTGTCCCGGTGCTGGAATTCGGGGTCGGCTCCAACATGGAAGACGTCCTGCGGGCCGGCTGTCCGCGGGCGTTCAGCAACGAGCCCATGGGCCCGGACTGTCCCGCAGAGCAGGAGATCCGGGTTGTCGCCGGCTGGGTGCGCGAGGCCAGCGACACCACGCAGTATCACAATGCGATCGACCTGGCCGAGGGCGAGGCCAGCATCGGGGTGTGGGAAATGAGTGCCGGCCCGGGCGGCGCGTCGTCGGCGAGCGCCGAGTGGATTCTGGTCTCGGTCGACGGACGCTGGCGCGCCGACCGGCGGCTTGGCTACTACGATCAGTAGGGGCGACCGGCGGTCGCCCGTTCCGCCGCGGCATTGGGATATGACCGTAGGGGCGACCGGCGGTCGCCCGTTCCGCCGCGGCATTGGGATATGACCGTAGGGGCGACCGGCGGTCGCCCGTACAGCGCATCCTAACGAGTAGGAGCGGATCAGTCTGCCGCGCGACTAAAGTCGCGGCTCGGCAGGTTGAACTCGCTGCGCGAGTTCTGAGCGGCTGAAGCCGCGGTTCGATAGCGTTGGTACGATCTTACCCACGTAATCGACCCGGGGCTTCAGCCGCGGACGGGCGCGAGATTCGCCAACCATTGAGATCTCGCGCGTCCCACACCTGATGTCGCTACCCGCTGAGGCGTCATGCACACACGCCTCCCACCCATGACTGCACCGGAGATCACCCATGACGCGCGCCCAGTCCATCCTGCTGCTCCTCCTCGGCGCCGTCGCCTGCCGGGCTACGCCCAGCCTGCCCCCGCATCTGGTGGAGTACATCACGAGGGACACCATCATCTTCGCTGCGGTGGTCGACACGGTGGTGGCGCGGGCAGGGGATCGGTACGTTGTCCGATTCTCAGTGGAACCCGTGGACACCTCCGAGGGAGCCTATATCGGTGCCCGAGTGGTTGAGCTGTACCCGGCCCTGCCCAGGCTCTTTGCAGCTCGCCGGGCTGTCCTGGCGGCTCGGCGGGTTCCAGTATTTGAGCGATTGGACAAGGCTGGTGCAAAAAACGACTTGCGGGCCGGCTGTCCTCCGATCTTCAGTTCGGAACCGATCGGCAAGGACTGTCCCGCCGGACGGGAACTGCGGATCCTCGCCGGACTGGTGCGTGAGGCCAGCGATACCACCAAGTATCAGTTTACGGTCGATCTGGTCGAGGGCGAGGCCAGCCTCGGGGTGGTGGAAATGACCGTCGGTCAGGGCTCGTCAGCATCAGCCATCGCGGAGTGGGTGCTGCGCGAGATCGACGGACGCTGGCGGGCTGTCCGATGGGTCGGGTCCATCGTGGAATAGGGGTGCGCGGCATTGGGATATGACCGTAGGGGCGACCGGCTGGTCCCCCGTGCAGCCGCGGGTCGATCACACTGTTACGATCTCGCCAGACGATCGACCCGGGGCTTCAGCCCCTAAACGCCCGCGTCAGCGGGCGTGACCCGCCGAGCCGCGGCTTCAGCCGCGCGGCAGATAGGAGTTCTGCCTCGACGATCGAGCCGCGGCTTCAGCCGCGAACGGGCGGGAGACTCGCCAGCCTGTGGGATCGCGCACCTCGCCCTCCCTCCGAAGCCTTCCGGAAGCGGCCCGGTACCGATCCCCGTATCTTCTGCCGCATGTCTGTGCCCCTGACCACCGCCGCACCGTCGCCCCGCACCGGGGTCGTCCTGCTGAATATGGGCGGCCCCCAGACCCTCGACGATGTCGAGCCCTTTCTCCAGCGGGTCTTTGCCGATCGCGACATCATCCAGCTCCCGATGCAGAACCTGCTCGGGCCCTGGATTGTCCGGCGCCGGGTGGGCAAGGTCCGGGATCTGTACGCCGGCATCGGCGGCGGCTCACCGATTCTGCGCTGGACCCAGGTGCAGGGGCAGGCCATGTGCGACCACCTGGAGCAAATCGCTCCCGAATGGGGCCCGTACCGGCACTACATCGCCTTCCGCTACGTCGCCCCGTTCGCCGAGGACGCGCTCCGGGCGATGGATGCCGACGGCATCGAGCGGGTGGTGGTTTTCACCCAGTATCCGCAGTGGAGCTGCTCGACCAGCGGCTCGTCGTTCAACGATCTCTGGCGCGCGGTGCGCCGCGGCAACCTCGGCAAGCGCTTCACCTGGTCGGTGATTGACCGGTGGCACACGCATCCCGGCTTTGTTGCCGCGATGGCCGAACGGGTGCGCGAAGGACTGGCGCAGTATCCCGCCGAGGAGCGCGACCAGGTGCTGCTGCTCTTCTCGGCGCACTCGATTCCGCTGAACGTGGTGGATCGCGGCGATCCCTACCCGGCCGAGATCGCCGCCTCAACCGATCGGATCATGGCGGCGCTGGAACGCCCCAATCCCCACCTGCTCGCCTGGCAGTCGGATGTCGGCCCGGTCCGGTGGCTCGGCCCCAGCACCGAACAGATGCTGCACCGTCTCGCCGAGCAGGGGCGGCGCAATGTGCTGGTGATTCCGGTCGCCTTCACCAGCGACCATATCGAGACGCTGTCGGAACTCGACAAGGAATACGGCGACCTGGCCCGCTCCCTCGGCATCACCGGCTACCGGCGCGCGCCGGCGCTCAACGATCTGCCGCTCTTCACCGAGGCGATGGCGACCATCGTGGCAGAGCACATGGCGCGCGGGGAGCGGCATTCGCCGCAGTACCTGCTCAAGTGTCCGGGCTGTCCCCAAGTTGCCACCTGCCGGGACACACCCTGGGATTGACGCGCTGATCGCACAGAGCGTC
>CAYQXR010000107.1:0-3220 GCA_964421625.1 uncultured Gemmatimonadaceae bacterium
GCAACCGGCGCATCCGGTCGGTGGGCGAACTCATCGCCAACCAGTTCTCCGTCGGTCTGTCGCGCATGGCGCGTCTGGTCAAGGAGCGGATGAGCATCAATGCCGATCCCGAGAAGATCTCGCTGGACGACCTGGTCAACGCCCGGACGGTGTCCGCGGTGATTCAGGCCTTCTTCGGCTCGTCGCAGCTCTCGCAGTTCATGGACCAGACCAACCCGCTGGCCGAGCTGACCAACAAGCGCCGTCTGTCGGCGCTCGGGCCCGGCGGCCTCACCCGGGAACGGGCCGGCTTCGAGGTCCGCGACGTTCACTACTCGCAGTACGGCCGCATGTGCCCGATTGAGACGCCGGAAGGGCCGAACATCGGTCTGATCACGTCGCTCTCGACCTACGCGCGGATCAACGAACTCGGCTTCATCGAGACGCCGTACCGGATCGTGCGGGACAGCAAGGTGACCAACGACCTCGCCTGGCTGTCGGCCAGTGAGGAAGAGGACTTCGCCGTCGCGCAGGCCAGCGTGCCGCTCAAGCCGGATGGCACCTTCGTGGAGCCGCTGGCGCTGACCCGTAAGGGTGACGACTACCCGCTGCTGCCGCCGAGCCGGATCGACTACATGGACGTCGCGCCGGAGCAGCTCGTCTCCATCGCCGCGGCGCTGATTCCGTTCCTGGAGCACGACGACGCCAACCGCGCCCTGATGGGCTCGAACATGCAGCGTCAGTCGGTGCCGCTGCTCTTCCCGCAGGCGCCGATCGTCGGCACCGGACTGGAAGGCAAGGTCGCCACCGACTCCGGCGCCGTCATCCTGGCGCGGCGGGCCGGTACGGTCACCCGCGTCACGGCCGACGAGATCATCATCGACGCCGGCATCGAGGCGTCGGATCGGGCCGTGCCGCTCGGGCGCCTGGCGCGGATCGACCGGTACCGGGTCAAGAAGTTCTGGCGCACCAACCAGGACACCGCCATCAACCAGCGGCCGCTGATCCGTCAGGGCGACCAGGTGGTGGCCGGGCAGATTCTGGCCGACGGCGCCGCGACCGAGGACGGCGAGCTGGCGCTGGGCTCCAACGTGCTGGTGGCCTTCATGCCCTGGTACGGTCACAACTTCGAAGACGCCATCGTGCTCTCCGAGCGCCTGGTCAAGGACGACGTCTACTCGTCGATCCACATCCAGGAACTCGAAATGCACGTCCGCGACACCAAGCGCGGCCAGGAAGAGATCACCCGCGAGATTCCCAACGTCTCCGACGAGGCGCTGGTCGATCTCGACGAGCGGGGCATCATCCGCATCGGCGCGCAGGTCAAGCCCAACGACATTCTGGTCGGCAAGATCACGCCCAAGGGCGAGACCGAGCTGTCGCCCGAAGAGAAGCTGCTGACGGCCATCTTCGGCGAGAAGGCCAAGGACGTGAAGGACACGTCCCTCAAGGTGCCGCCGGGCATGAAGGGCACCGTGATCGACGTCAAGATCTTCTCCCGCGTCGAAGGCACGGTCATCGACAAGGACCGCGGTGAGCGCATCGGCGACGTCCGCAAGGGCGAGACCGAAGAGAAGACGCGCATCACCCACGCCATGCTGGACGAGGTCGCCGACCTGCTGAATGGGCAGACGGTGGGGCTGATGCTGCGGTCGGGGACGGTCGAGGAGCTGCTGCCGAGCGGCACCAAGCTCACCGCCGCCGTGTTGCGCGACCTGGTCCTCACCGATGTCGACCTCAAGACCCTGCGGGTGGCCGACAAGGCCGTCACGGGTCGGATCCACACCTGCATCGAGGCTGCGGCAGAAGAGCGGGCCCGGGTCGAGGAAAAGGCCGAGGATCAGATCGACAAGATTCTCCAGCCCGACGAGCTGCCCCCGGGCGTGATCCAGTTGGTCAAGGTCTACTGCGCCGAGAAGCGCAAGATCTCCGTCGGCGACAAGATGGCCGGTCGTCACGGCAACAAGGGTATCGTGGCGCGCATCGTTCCCGAGGAAGACATGCCCTTCCTCCCGGACGGCACGCCGGTCGACATCGTGCTCAATCCGCTCGGCGTGCCGAGCCGCATGAACGTCGGACAGATTCTCGAAACCCACCTCGGCTGGTGCGGACGCATGCTTGGCTTCAAGGCCAAGACGCCCGTCTTCCGTGGTGCGGAGGAGAGCGAGATCGGCGTGCTGCTGCGCCTGTCCGGCCTGAAGTGGGCTGGCGAAGCGCTGCGGCTCGCCCATGCGGCGCCGGAACCGTCGGTTGCGGTCATTGATACGCTGATCGCCGACCTCAAGGCCAGCAAGGCCTTCGTGGGTGCCACGCTGGACGGCACCGGCATCGAGGCGCTGTCGGTCAAGGGGGCCAGTGCGACCACCAAGCAGCTTGCTGCTGACGTGGCCGCCTTCCTCGCGGCGGCAGCCACCGAGCTGGCCGGACGCGAAGAGGCGCAGCGCGCCGTCGAGCGGGAACTCAACAACGAGACCGGCAAGGCCAAGGGCAACGATGTGCCTGCCCGTCTCGAAGCGCTGGGGCTGGGCGCCCTCGCCGGTGTGCTTGGGAAGGGAGCCGATCCTGTGGCCATCAGTGCGGCGTCGGATCAGCTCATCCGGCACGCCGGGCTCACGCCTGGCGGCAAGGCGCGCCTGCGGGACGGCCGCACTGGCCAGTTCTTCAAGGGCGACGTCACCGTCGGCACCATCTACATGCTCAAGCTGAGCCATCTGGTCGACGACAAGATTCACGCGCGGTCCATCGGGCCGTACTCGCTGGTCACCCAGCAGCCGCTGGCCGGCAAGGCCCAGTTCGGCGGCCAGCGCTTCGGTGAAATGGAAGTCTGGGCCCTCGAGGCCTATGGCGCGTCGCATGTCCTGCAGGAGATGCTGACCGTCAAGTCGGACGACGTCAACGGTCGGTCGCGGGTGTATGAGGCCATCGTCAAGGGCCAGAATCTCCCGGAGCCCGGGATTCCGGAGTCGTTCAACGTGCTCGTGAAGGAACTCCAGGCGCTGGGTCTGAAGGTGACCCTGGGGACCACAGACAAGGGTGAGGAGTAAGGCCATGATCGATTTTCGCAGCGGGCGCGAGCCGCGCAACTCGAGCTTCGACTACATCGCCGTCCGGATCGCCTCGCCTGAGGAAATCCGGGGTCCGCGCGACCTGAAGGAGCGCGAGCGCGTCGAAAACCAGGGTGGTCGCGACTGGTGGTCCTGGGGTGAGGTGACCAAGCCGGAGACCATCAACTACCGCTCCT
>CAYQXR010000108.1:0-3042 GCA_964421625.1 uncultured Gemmatimonadaceae bacterium
GTGAAGGTGAAGGCACGCAACAACCATGACGCCCATGTGGGCGACACGGTGCGGATCATGGAGACGCGACCCCTCGCGAAGACCGTCCGGTGGCGGACGGTCGACATCGTTGAGCGGGCGCGCTGAGGCCGGGGAGATACCACGATGGTGCAGCAGGAAAGCATGCTCAGGATCGCCGACAATTCCGGCGCGCGCAAGGCCCTGGTGATCCGGGTGCTGGGCGGATCGCGCCGGCGGTACGCGTCCCTGGGCGACAAGGTGGTGGTGGCGATCAAGGACGCCATCCCGACCGGCCAGGTGAAGAAGGGCGACGTCGCCAAGGCGGTGATCGTCCGGACCTCCAAGGAGGTGCGGCGCAAGGACGGGTCGTACATCCGGTTCGACGAGAACGCGGCCGTGATCATCAATGACCAGGGGGAGCCCAAGGCGACCCGTATCTTCGGGCCGGTCGCGCGCGAGCTGCGCGAGAAGCGGTACATGAAGATCGTGTCCCTCGCTCCGGAGGTGCTCTGACATGAAGCGGCTGGTTCACCGGAAGGCCAAGCGCGTGCGGCACGAAGCGCCCGTGCGACAGAGCCTCCATATCACCAAGGGTGACTCGGTCCAGGTCATCTCGGGCACGGAAAAGGGCAAGCGCGGCACGGTGCTGCGCGTCTACCCCAAGACCGGCCGGGTGACCGTTGACGGACTCAATCTGGCCAAGCGCCATCGGGCGCCGACCCAGACCACCGAGGGCGGGATCGTGACGTTCCCGGCCCCGATGCACCATTCGAAGGTGATGCTGATCGACCCCAAGACCGGGGCTCCGACCCGCATCCGCCGCCAGAAGGACAAGGACGGCACCGTGGAACGGATTGCGGTGAAGTCCGGGGTCTCGATCCCGAGGAACCGCTGATCATGGCCAAGAAGAATGCAGCTCCCGCCAAGGGCGGAGCCAAGGGTGGCAAGGGCGGCGCGGCCAAGGGTGGTGCGCCGGCGAAGAAGGGTGGCGGCGCGCCGGCCAAGGGTGGCGGCAGCCCCCGCGGGGCCGTGTCCTCGCTGCCGACGGACGAGGCACCCAAGGCGAGCATCGGGAAGCCCCGCCTGCAGCGCCACTATGAGGAGACCGTGCGGGCACGGCTGGCCAGCCAGTTCGGCCTGACCAATCCGCATCAGGTGCCGCGGCTCACCAAGATCGTCCTCAACATCGGCCTGGGCGAGGGCGCCAAGACGCCCCGACTGATCGATGTGGCGGTCGAGGAGCTGGCGACCATCACGGGACAGCGTCCGGTCATCACCCGCGCCAAGAAGGCCATCGCCAACTTCGGGCTGCGGGTCGGCATGCCGGTCGGCTGCTCGGTGACGCTGCGCGGGGCCCGGATGTACGAGTTCCTGGACCGCTTCATCTTCCTGTCGATCCCGCGTATCCGCGACTTCCGCGGTCTGCCCACCCGCTCGTTCGACGGGCGGGGGAACTACACGTTCGGGATCAAGGAACAACTGATCTTCCCGGAAATCGACTACGACAAGGTGGAGCACATCCACGGGATGGACATCACCCTGGTGACCACGGCCGGGCGGGACGATCTCGCAATGGCGTTGCTGCGCGAATTCGGCTGGCCGTTCCGGGGTGAGACCCCGATCGCCCTGAAGGTGGCGTGAACATGAACATGAGTCTGAAGGACTGCCGCCGGTCTGCGCCCCTGGGCGCCCGGTCGTCTGAAGGGGAGGGCACGGTATGAGCATGACCGATCCGATCGCGGATATGCTGACGCGCATCCGCAACGCGTGTGCGGCCCGTCATCGCCGCGTGGACATCCCGCTTTCCAAGCTGAAGCGGGAGCTGGCCACGGTGCTGCGGGACAATCACTTCATCGCCGATTTCCGGGTGGTGGACCAGGAGGATGGCACCGCCTTGCTGCGGCTCTACCTCAAGTACCACAACGAACTCTCGGTGATCCGTGAACTGCAGCGGGTCTCGACGCCCGGGCTGCGGCGGTACGTCAAGTGTCGGGATCTCCCCCGGGTGCGCAACGGGCTGGGCATCGCGATCGTCTCGACGCCGCAGGGACTGATGACTGACCGGCAGGCCCGGTCGGCCAACCTGGGCGGCGAGCTGCTCGCCGTCGTCTGGTAGGAGGCGCGATGTCACGTATCGGGAAGCGACCCATCGCGATTCCGGCCGGCGTCACAGTGACGGTGGACGGCTCGGCGGTGACGGTCAAGGGGCCCAAGGGCTCGCTGAATCGGCAACTGCCGTCCGAGATCGGCCTGAAGGTCGAGGGGGCTGAAGTCCAGGTGTCCCGCCCGTCCGATGCGCCGCGCCACAAGGCGCTGCACGGGCTGAGCCGCACGCTGGTGGCCAACATGGTCGAGGGCGTGTCGCAGGGGTATGCCAAGGCACTCGAACTGCACGGCGTCGGCTATAAGGCCGAGGCCAAGCCGTACGGGGTGAATCTGGTGGTGGGGCTGTCGCACCAGGTGCCGATCGAGGCACCCAGCGGCATCAGCTTCAAGCTGGACTCGCCGACGCTGCTGCGGGTCGAAGGGATCGACAAGGAACTCGTCGGCCAGATTGCCGCCGAGATCCGCAATGTCCGTCCGCCCGAGCCCTACAAGGGCAAGGGGATCCGCTACCAGGGTGAACAGGTCCGCCGCAAGGCGGGTAAGACGGGAGCCAAGTAATGCGGCCAATTCATGCACCAAGCACGCGTGGTGAGCAGCGCTACCGCCGGCATGTCCGGGTGCGGCAGCGGGTGGTCGGCACGGCGGCCCGGCCGCGGCTGGCGGTCTTCCGCTCACTCAAGCACATCTACGCCCAACTGGTCGATGACACCCGCGGCGTGGCGCTGCTGGGTGTCAGCGACACCAGCGAGGGCATCGCTGTCGAGGGGAGCGGCAAGCTCGCCCGGGCCACGGCGGTCGGCAAGCTCATCGCCGAACGCGCCAAGGCGGCCGGGATCTCGGCGGTGGTGTTCGATCGCGGTGGCTATCAGTACCATGGCCGCGTCAAGGCCGTTGCCGAAGGCGCCCGCGAGGGCGGATTGGAGTTCTGATGAGTGA
>CAYQXR010000109.1:0-2986 GCA_964421625.1 uncultured Gemmatimonadaceae bacterium
AGCCGGCGGGCTTCCGCCTTCGCTGAAGCTCCGGCGGACCACCGGGGCCTCGGCGGAGGTGGTCACGCCCGCCGGGTCTGCGGGGCACAAAGCCCCGCGTCTACGTCAGTAACGGTCTTGTGCTGCCGGTATCGACGCCTTCCTGACGCCCTCCCCTCGGCCGCTACGGCGGTGACCTGAAAATCCCCGAATTCTCTCCCGGTTCGCTCATGACCGGCACCGGGCTCCCGGCACAGAATGGCGCCCGCGCCGTGCCAGCCCGGGCACTCCGCGGTCGATGCCACGAATCACGGTTCCGGGACACCAACTCGTCGACGAGGAGGATGCCCATGTCCCAGCGACGTACGCAACGCGCGCCCCAGCAGGGCAAAAAGAAGGTGCCGTCACGGTCACGGGTGAGGGACGTCTCGCCGGCTGAACGGCCCAATACCGTGGGCGATGTCCGGGACATTCCAGGATCGACCAGCGACTTCGCCTGCCTGACGGCCGTTTCGCCGGCCGAGGCCGCGCCGGTGGACCTGCCACTCCATGTCTGGTCACCGGTGCCGGGACTGGCCACTGCCATCGCCTCGAACATCGGCGACAGCCTGGAAATCACGGTGAGTGCGGAGGTGTACCAGTCCGGGGGCGCGGTGTGGATGCGCGCCCTGCTCGACGGTCGAGTGGTCCATCCCTCCGACGTTCAGTTCAAGGCTGGCAGCACCGAGTTCGACGGTGTCCGTTCGTTCACCTTCGTGGAACAGGTCGTCGCGACGCAGGGACAGCACCTGGTGGAAATCCAGATGCGCAGCAACACCGCCGTCAGGATCCGCGACCGTTCGCTCACCGTGCTGTCGACCTCGGCATTCAACGGTTCGAGCCTGCTGTTTGTCGGCGCGGCGTCCAGCGGACCGTCGATCAAGGCTCCGACCAACTGGCAGGACATTCCCGGCCTCTCGAGGTCCGCCTACGTCACCGTCCCCTCGAGCCTCGCCATGACCCTCAGCGCAGAGGCCTGGGCGAACTCGGGGCGGCTGCTGGTGCGGGCGTTGGTGAACGGAGCCGCAACGGGGGAAGTCACCTTCGTGGAGGCCGGCAACGCCCAGCGCTCCGGCACCCGCTCCTACACCTTCGTCGTCCCCTCGATACCGGCGGGCCCGGCCACTGTGCGGCTGCAATGGCGAGCCGCGAATGGCAGCTGTTGGATCGGCGATCGTACGATCAGCGTGTCGGCGGCCTATGCCGGTACCCAGCGGGTCATCGCCGCGGCGCACGAGCCGGCGCTGGCCGTGTCGCAAACCTCCTGGGTCGATATCACCGGATCGGCGATCATCGAGACTCGTGATTCCGTGTCGGTCGTCATGGTGACGGCCTCCACCGAAGTGCTGTCGAGCAGGGGCCGGGTCTTCCTGCGCGTTCTGCTCGATGGCGCTCCAGCGGTGCCAGGCGACGTGACGCTGATTCAGGGCGGTTCGCGCCGGAGAGCGACCAGCCATACCTTCATCATCAAGAACGTGCCGCGCGGCCGGCATCGCGTGCGGGTTCAGGGACGCGTCGACCCGCAGACCACGGGCAAGTTCGGGCCGACCACGGTGCGCGTGTTCTGGAAACGCCGCCGCGGCGCGGACTGGGTCCAGCCGTTCCTCGGGATGACCCCCCGCATGCGGCGTTTGCGGATGCTGGTCGTGGGCTTCGATCCGGTCCGCCCCGAGCACCCGGTGCCGGCGTTCGAGCGCGTGCGCAATACGTTCGAGGGAGCGCCGCAGGTCATCGACGAAGGCCCGTTCGGCCCGGTGGCCACCGATCCGGGCAGGAACCTGCGCGGCTGGCTGCAGGAGAATTCAGGCGGCATCGCAACGCTCGGTGCTGTCCGCTACGTCGGCTGCCACGACGGGCAGTGGTTCAAGGCCCCGGTGGGACGCCAGGGAAACTGGTACTGGGAAGGCGACGCTGGGGCGCCGAGGTGGGACCAGATGCACCGCGATGGACTCGCTGCCGCAGACCCTGTGGTGGATTTCCACGCCTTCGACGCGGATCGCAGCAACCAGATATCACCCGATGAGCTGGTGGTGGCCATCGTGAAGCCGCAGAACCAGCCCTATGGCACCCTGCGTTATCCCGAGGCGAGCCTCGATGGCATTACCACCCAGCTTCAGGTACCGATCCTGGATCTGTACATATCAGCCAATCCGGATCGCCATGAACAAGGCGTGGCCACCGCAGCGCACGAGTTCTCGCACCTGGTGTGTGGAGCCCTCGACCTGTACGGGAACTGCAGGGCCATCTCGGCAGGCCGCCTGAACATCATGGACTACGGATATGCGCCGACCCACCTGGATCCGTTCGAGAAGATGAAGAACGGCTGGGTGCAGCCCTGGGACGTCGACCTGGACACCCTGACGACGGTGGAATGGAATCTCGGTGCCGTGGAATCGGGGCGTTCGATCCTTCTCCTGCACGACTCCCTGCACGTCGCGCGCGAGTATTTCCTGATCGAGAACCGTTATCCGGGTCCATCGACCAACCGCAACTACGACGCGGCCATCGGCAACGGCGTCGTCGTGATCTGGCAGATCTTCGAGGATCCCAGCCTGGTGCAGAATGCGGCCATCTGCCCCGGTGATCCTCGCTTCATCCGCAAACTGGCCACGCTGGCAGATCCGGACGCCACAATCGATCTGGCCTGGGCAGATGGATCGCCGGCCGGATGCCGCGTGTCGGCGCCGGTGGTCAACGCCGCGGTGGCTCGGGTCAGACTCGAGAAAACCTGACCTGACAGTTCACATCGGGCGTGGCCTGAGAGCGACGTCGCGCGTTGCGGCGCCGATAATCGGACAGATGGTTCGATATTCGGTCTTGACTCCGCCCTGACGGCCTCATAGAGTGGCTCGGTCCTCGACAATCGGCGTTTCCGACCGGCACGGCCGTGCCGCTGGCGCGTCGACTGTCGGCCCAGCGAGCGACCCATGAGCCAGGCAGCCTACATCTGCGATGGAATCCGCACGCC
>CAYQXR010000110.1:0-2977 GCA_964421625.1 uncultured Gemmatimonadaceae bacterium
CGCCACCAGCGGCAGCGGGACCAGCGTCACCTATATCACGCCTGGGCAACTGGCGGCCACCAGCCACCTGTTCTCAGAGGCCAGCGGCTTTGCCGCGCGCACTGTGCCCACCACAGCCGACGGACCCACGGTCACGTCCACCGGGGTGGTGCCCCTCAACTCGACGGTGATCCCATACGAGCGGGCCCACCTGATACTGGCGAACCTGCAGCGGATGGCGACAGCCAGTTTCGAGGAGCGGGCCGACATCAGTGAAAGCATGTCGATTGAAGCCGGCCTGCCGGCCACCGAGCTGGAACAGGAGACCGAGGCGGGCAAGGGTTGGTACCGGGTGCAGCGGAAGCAACTGGTGCTGCGGAGCAAGGTTGGCACCATCAGACTCACCACGCCCGCCGACCTGGTGGTGCACAACTACACCACCGGCTCGCAGGACATCGCCAGCCCCTCGGGTTCGCTGAATGCGGCGGCACCGTTCTTCCAGAACCTGCCGCAGTCCCCGCCGCGTCAGGTCACGGTATCCCGGCAGCAGATGATGCTGCAGGGGCTCCGGCAGATGAGTGCGGCGACCTACTCGATGATGCGCGGCGACTTCGAGGTGACGCCCGACGAGTTGGAGATGCCCGAAGACCGCAAGGTGGAACTCACCCCCAAGGTTCCGATGCCTCCCACCGAGGGATTCCGGATCCGCTGGCAGTGGGGCGATCAGACCACCACCGAGACCACCAACGCCGGCGTGGCGTCGCATACCTACGAACAACCCGGCAACTACCAGGTCATCGCCTCGCTGCTGAGCACCACCAACGTCCTGCTCGGTGCGGACACCGTCGAGGTCGGTAGCGGTCCGATGCCCTACTGGCGCCTGGTCACTGCAGTCGACGCCGACGAGCTGCTCGACGATGAGGAGATCGAGGGCGGCGGCCAGGAATACCAGATGCTGAAGCGGATGGTCACCGTGCCGGGCGCGGCCATGATCTCCATCGAGGATGGCCCCGGCGGCAAGGGCCTCTACCTCCGCGTCCGCAAGAGCGGCACCTGGCCGGACGGCATCCCCGGCCCCTACAACTCCGGGAACGAATGGCGGATGGTGCTCGGGCCCGACACACCCCAGAACTATCCGCTGGGGCCCTACTTCTCAGCCTGGCGGGATGGCTCCTGGAGTCAGAGCACCACCACCCTGACCAGCGGCACCGTGCTGGGCCAGAACATTCTCGGCATGACGTCGTACAATGTCCCCAGTGCCGGGACCCAGACCGGCCCGGCGGGCGGGGTACGGTTCAACGCCAACCGGAACGGCACGACGATGTCGGGCGTGCTCGAGATCTGGATCTGGTTCGTGGACTATGACGACAACGAGGTCGGCCCGGGGGAACAGTACCCCTTCCTCTTCACGGCGGTGCGGATGCAGTAGGATTACGTGCGAGTCCCCCGCTCCCGGCAATCCGGGGACGGGGGGGGGGCACGAGCCCGGTACCCTTGCCACAACTACGCCAATGGCGTACATTCGTCCATGCGCTTCGTTGAGACCACCGTGTTCACGACCGCGATCCGGGAGCTCCTGCCGGACGATGACTATCGGGCCTTGCAATCCGCTCTCCTGTTGCGCCCCTCACAGGGAACAGTGATTCCCGGCTCAGGCGGGCTCCGCAAACTGCGGTGGACCGGAGGGGGCCGGGGGAAGCGCGGGGGCATACGGGTCGTCTACTACTGGTTTGTCAGCGACAGCATCATCTACATGCTATTCGCCTATAGGAAGAGCGAGGCCGCCGACCTCACACCCTCCCAGGTGAAGATTCTGCGGCAACTGGTCAAGGAGGAATTCGAATGAAGACAGACGATTTCGACAAGTTGGTGGCGAGCGTACGCCAGGCCGGGCAGATCCACCGCGGGACCCGGCGCCCAAGTCGGGTCACGACCATGGCCGCGACGGATGTGCGCGCCATCCGTGAAGGGCTCCAGGTGACCCAGGAGGACTTCGCCCTGATGATCGGGGTCAGCGTGGCAACCCTCCGCAACTGGGAACAGGGACGTCGCGTACCGGACGGTCCGGCGCAGGCGCTCCTGCGCGTGACCGCGGCCAACCCCAGGGCCGTGGTCGCAGCACTCCGCCGCTGAACGACAGAGCCCCCCGCCCCCGGCAATCCAGGGACGGGGGGCTGCACTACACCGCAGCGCGGCGCTCCGGCTACTCCCAGGTGTCGATCTGGGCCCGCTGGAGGGTGCCGGAATAGTCGATGTAGCCGACCTTCGTCTCCGAGTAGAACTCGAAGACCTCCCAGCCACCTTCCCGATGTCCGTTGCCCGTCTGCTTCACGCCCCCGAAGGGCAGATGCGCTTCGGCGCCGATGGTCGGCGCGTTGATGTAGGTGATGCCGTTCTGCAAGTCGTCCATGGCCCGGAAGGCGAGCTGCACATCGCGAGTGTACAGCGACGACGAGAGGCCGTACTTCACCTCGTTGTTCACCCGGACGGCCTCCTCGTAGTCGCGCACCTTCATCACGCTGAGCACCGGCCCGAAGATCTCTTCGGTGGCCAGTCGGGACCCGGCCTTCACGTTGGCGAAGATGGTCGGCTTGTAGAACCAGCCCTGCCCCAGACGGGTCCCGCGCGGCCGACTGCCGCCGACCACCAGGTCCGCGCCGTCCTCCTGCCCGATGGCCACGTAGCGTTCGACCTTGTCCCGCGAGGCCTCATGGATCAGCGGGCCCACCTGGGACCGCGGCTGCCGCCCATCACCCAGGCGCAGGGCGCTGGTGGCGTCGACCAGCCGGGTCAGGAACCGGTCGTGGATCTTGCGATGCAGGATCAGCCGGGACGTGGCAGTGCAGCGCTGTCCCGTGGTGCCGAACGCCCCCCAGAGGATGCCCTCAAGCGCCACATCGAGATCGGCGTCGTCCATGACGATCATGGCATTCTTCCCGCCCATCTCGAGCGAGAGCCGCTTGTGCATCCGGCCGCAGGTCTCGCCGATCAGCGCCCC
>CAYQXR010000111.1:0-2161 GCA_964421625.1 uncultured Gemmatimonadaceae bacterium
ACTTTTTAAGGGATTTAAAAGATGATTACCAGATTTTGGGACGAACTTATTTCCCGAATATTGATATGTGTGTATTTGATAATTGTGTGAAACACCAAATAGAACGCGAAATAGAAGCAGAGTTTAATGAGGCTTTGATCGGGATCAAGAAACTCCCAAATACTTCCATGTTCGGGGTATATCTGGCTTACAAATATTATTTGTCTTTGTTCCAAAAGATAAAGAGAAAATCTTCGTTAGAAATATTGAATAGCAGGGTTCGGGTTCCCAATTCTGAAAAAGCATTTGTGGCATTCAAAAGCTATGTAAGATATAAGGCGGCTTGTTTATGATGAAATTGGGTTTATTACTTCTGGTTCTATGCTATCCGAAAAGTTTTGACACCACCGTTTTGGATGTAGTCAGGGCGAATTACGGCAACGCTGTGTCAGACAAAAAATTGTGTCAGCAAATGATGGCCGAATTAGCGCAAACAAAAAACAATTCGGCTACTCATTTGGCTTATTTGGGTGCTTTGCAAACCATTTGGGCCCGTCACGTTCTGAGTCCGGTAAGCAAACTCAATACCTTCAAAGAAGGAAAGAGAAACATCGAACAAGCCATTCAAAAAGAACCTGAAAATGCAGAATTGAGATTTATTCGACTTTCTGTTCAAAAAAACGCTCCGTCTTTTTTGGGATATAAATCAAACGTAAAAGAAGACAGCGAATTTGTTCGGAAAAACCGCCGTAAAATCGCGTCAGGGATCTTGCAGAAAAATATAGATACGCTTTTGTTCTCGGCTGGGACCATTTAGAAATTGTTTAGCGAAACATTTAAAAATTGTTTAATAAAAAAAAACATCTATGAATTTTTTAATCGCATTCGGTACGTTTTTAGTAATGGAGGGGGCGACCTGGATTATCCATAAATATGTTATGCACGGTTTTCTTTGGGCTTTGCACAAGGACCATCACGATCACAGCAATGAAGGCGTTTTGGAAAAAAACGACTATTTCTTTGTCATATTTGCTATACCAACCATAATATTGATGTATTTTGGTTCGCTGGACAACTTTAATTATTTGTTTTTTATAGGATTGGGCATTATGTTGTATGGAATGGCGTATTTTTTCGTACACGATGTCTTCATCCATCAACGGATAAAATATTTTACACACACCAAAAACCCCTATTTTCTCGCCCTCCGCAGGGCTCACAAACAGCATCACAAGCATATAGGCAAAGAAGATGGGGAATGTTTTGGTTTTTTATATGTGCCTTTCAAGTATTTTAAAATGTATTTCAATTCGTCTAAAAAATGATGGCATATACCTATTCATTGGTTTTATTTTTTACGGTCATTGTTTGTTTCATCGCATCTTTTGACAGGCGGATTCTTTTCAACCGTTATTTTGGAGCGTTTATAAAGTCTACAATCCTGGTTGCAATTCCATTTATTGCCTGGGATGTCTGGTTTACCGCAAAAGGTGTGTGGTGGTTCAATACGGATTATACGCTCGGCATAGTGATCGCCGGATTGCCGATTGAAGAATGGCTTTTTTTTATTTGCATACCCTTTTCGTGCATATTTACGTATTACTGTATTGACAAATTTTTCAAGATGGAATGGCTTGCCGGTTTCAATAACCTGATCGTCTTTTTCAGTGTCATTGTCTGTTCGGTCATTGCCTTATTGCATTTTGACAAAATCTATACACTCATCACCGCTATCGCTACCGTAATGACGCTGATCTATTTGCATTTCATTGTCCGTGCTGATTGGATTGGAAAGGCATCGCTGGTATTCACGATCCTGATGTTGGGCTTCTTTCCGGTAAATGGCGTGCTGACCGGCACCGGATTGGCGACACCCATAGTGAATTACAATCCCGGGGATTTTCTGGGTGTCCGTATAGGGACGATCCCTGTCGAAGATGCGGTATATGGTTACACGCAGTTTCTATTGGTACTTTATTTCTTTAAACGATTTAAAAATACGCAAGATGAAAGGAAAAAACGAAATTTTACCCCGGAAAAAGCGAAGTAAGGTTGCCGTATTCTGGTTTCGCAGAGATTTGCGTTTAGATGACAATGTGGGTTTGTACCAGGCCTTATCTTCAGGGTTTCCCGTTCTTCCCCTTTTTATTTTCGATGAAGCCATATTGGCCAGTTTGTCGGA
>CAYQXR010000111.1:2171-2391 GCA_964421625.1 uncultured Gemmatimonadaceae bacterium
TCACACAGATCAATTTAGCGTTAAAATTATGGGGTTCGGCCTTGAAAACTTTATACGGAAGTCCGGTGGAAATTTTCAGGAGGCTTGCAGATGAGTTTGACATCCAACTGGTTTTCTGCAATCGGGATTATGAGCCCAGTGCCATCCAGCGGGACATAGAAATCTATCACTTTTTAAAGGAACACAATATCACTTTTAGATTATTTAAAGACCAGGTCAT
>CAYQXR010000111.1:2401-2863 GCA_964421625.1 uncultured Gemmatimonadaceae bacterium
GTATTCCAAAAAATGGAAACAGTTGTTGGCTACCGATCATTACAAGACCTATCAACCTCACTATGCTAATTTTTTCAGGCAGCAATTCACCGAAATTCTTTCGCTGGATGAGATCGGTTTTGCGAAAACGGACATCACTTTTGAAATCCCGACATTGGATGCGGGGATTATTGGTGAATATGATAAATTCAGGGATTTTCCGGCCCTGCAAAAAACAACGGGATTGGGGGTGGCTTTGCGCTTTGGCACTATTAGCATCCGCAAATGTTTAGCTTTTGCGGTGGAGCACAATCAAACCTGGCTGAACGAATTGATTTGGCGGGAATTTTTCATGCAGATTCTCTATCACTTTCCACACGTTGAACATCAATCTTTCAAAAAGCGATATGACCATATCAAATGGCGGAATGATGAACAGGAATTTGAACAATGGTGCGAGGGAAAAACAGGCTATCCCATCGT
>CAYQXR010000112.1:0-2833 GCA_964421625.1 uncultured Gemmatimonadaceae bacterium
GCATCATCGTGATCCAGGCGATTTCCAACGGGCTGACGCTGCTGAACCTGTCGTCGTCCCTTCGCTACATGATCACCGGCGGCGTCCTGGCCATCGCCGTGATCGTCGACAGCCTGGCCCGCCAATCGCGCGTCAGCCATGGCCGCGGGTAAGGAACGGAGACCAAGATGACAGGACGTCTGACGGGAAAAGTGGCCGCGATCACCGACGCGGCCTCGGGGATCGGGCTGGAATGCGCACGGGCGCTGCTGGCGGAAGGGGCGAGGGTCGTGCTGATCGACCGGGCCGAGGACAGGTTGCGCGCGCTTTGCGCGGAGCTTGGCCCGGGCGCCCGGCCGCTGGTGGTGGACCTCCTCGATGGTGCGCAGGTGTCGGGGGTGCTGCCGCGCATCCTTGCGCTGACCGGGCAGCTGGACATCTTCCACGCCAATGCCGGGGCGTATATCGGCGGCCCGGTGCAGGACGGCGACCCGGATGCCTGGGACCGGATGCTGAACCTCAACATCAATGCGGCCTTCCGGTCGGTTCATGCTGTCCTCCCCCACATGATCGACCGGAAGACGGGCGACATCGTGCTGACCTCCTCGATCGCCGGCGTCGTGCCGGTGGTGTGGGAGCCGATCTACACCGCCTCGAAATTCGCGGTGCAGGCCTTTGCCCATACCATCCGGCGGCAACTGGCCCCGCATGGCATCCGCGTGGGCGCGGTGCTGCCCGGCCCGGTGGTGACGGCGCTGCTGGACGACTGGCCGAAGGCGAAGATGGAGGAGGCGCTGGCCAGCGGCAGCCTGATGCAGCCGGTGGAAGTGGCCGAGGCGGTGGTCTTCATGCTGACCCGCCGCAGGGGGGTGGTGGTGCGCGACCTGGTCATCCTGCCCAACACGGTGGACCTGTGACATGCTGATCGGGGTCGATGTCGGCACGGGTTCGGCGCGTGCAGGGGTCTTTGATGCCAAGGGCACGCTTCTGGGCGTGGGCAAGCACCCCGTTACCATGTGGCAGGAAGCCGGCGAGATCGTCGAGCAATCCTCGGACCAGATCTGGCAGGCGGTCTGTCACGCGGTGAAAGAGGCCATGGCGGCGGCCGGCGTAGCACCCGGGGCGATCCGTGGCATCGGCTTTGATGCGACCTGCTCGCTGGTCGTGGTGGGGCCGGACGGGCAGGGCGTGCCGGTTGGCCCCTCGGGCGATCCGGACCGCAACGTTATCGTCTGGATGGACCACCGCGCACAGGGCGAGGCGGAAGAGATCAACGCCGGCGGCCATGCGGTGCTTGACTACGTTGGCGGCCGTATCTCGCCCGAGATGGAGACGCCGAAACTTCTCTGGCTGGCCCGCAATCTGCCCGTCTCATTCGCGAATGCCGCCCATTTTTTTGACCTCTCGGACTATCTGACCTGGCGGGCCACGGGCAGTCTGGCCCGCTCCTCCTGCACCGTGACCTGCAAATGGACCTACCTCGCGCATGAGGGCCGGTGGGACCCGGCCTACTTCCGGGCCATCGGTCTTGGCACGCTGGCGGACGAGGATTTCGCCCGGATCGGAACCGAGGTTGTCAGCCCGGGTGCGCCGCTGGGCACAGTCACTCCGGACGCAGCACGGGACCTTGGCCTGACGACGGATGTGGTGGTGGCCGCCGCCCTGATCGACGCCCATGCGGGCGGTCTCGGGACCCTTGGCGTCCCCGTGACCGGTGCGAGCACCGATCCCACCCAGCGGCTGGCCTACATCTTCGGCACCTCCGCCTGCTCGATGGCCTCGACCCGCAAGGCCACGCCGGTTTCCGGGGTCTGGGGACCGTATTACGACGCCATGCTGCCCGGTCTCTGGCTGAACGAAGGCGGTCAGTCCGCAGCGGGCGCGGCGCTGGACCACCTTATCCACCTGCACCGCGATGCCCCGGCCCTTGCAGCCGAGGCCGGAGCCCGCGGCCAAAGTCTGATGGCAGCCGTCGCAAACCACGCCTCCGGCCTTGGTGCGAGTCCGTCGGAAACTATCTTGTCCCTGGATGATCTTCTGGTGGTGCCGGAATTTCTTGGCAACCGTTCGCCGTTTGCAGAACCCCAGGCGCGTGCGGTCATCGCGGGCCTCGGCCTTGACCGCGGCATGGACAGCCTCGCGCGGCTTTACCTCGCGGGTCTGGCCGGCATCGGCTATGGCCTGCGGCAACTGCTGGACAGGTTTGCGCAGAACGGGATTGCGATCTCGACCATCATCGTCAGCGGCGGGGCAGCCCAGTCGCAACTGGCATGCCAGATTCTCGCCGACAGTACTGGACTTGCCGTCGCGCTACCGGAGGCGCCGGAGCCCGTACTGCTAGGGTCCGCCATGCTGGCGGCCATGGCTTGCGGAGAGCATCCGGACGCTCGCTCGGCGATGTCGGCCATGTCCGGACAGGCGCAGTTGTTTTCTCCCGCCGGAGGAAACCTCGCCCGGCTTCACATGGCCCGATATCGGACGTTCACGGCCCTACAGTCGGCTGCGCGGGACCTGAGAGCTGCATCGTCGGATGTCGCCGGCAAAGGCCAATGAAAACGCATTGATTGCCCGTATGCGGACATTGTTCGCCGATGCAGCGAATGACCGCTGTCCGCCCCACGCACGGTCGAACGCGGGGATGTTGCAGATTTGCAGCGCCATCCTTTACGAGCCGGTGCTGTTCCCTTGGATACCCTCTTCGGCAACCTCCAGCCTCTGTAGCCATTCCCGCAGTCCGGCTTCTATGTGGCTCTCGATATCAGCCACGCGGAGATCATGCCGGAGCACCAACCGATGGATCAGTTCCGCGATCCGTGGGTTTCCAGGGCCATAGATCGCCCAGTCATCAAGCGCC
>CAYQXR010000113.1:0-2752 GCA_964421625.1 uncultured Gemmatimonadaceae bacterium
TCAGGCCCCGCAACTGCGTGAACAGCGACAGGGTGGCGCCCGACGGATAGATCCCCGTCGGGTGCATCGGCACCCACCGTTCCGCCGACCGCCACGTATACCCCCGCCCCGGCATCCCCAGCACCAGGTCCGACGCCACCAGCCCGCCGTTCAGCGACACCACGCGCGGCAGAAACGTCACCGTCCGGCCCCGACCACCCGTCTGTTCCAGGCGCACCAGCACCGCGGAAGACACGCCATCCGGTAGCACCTGCTGGATCGACAGCCCTACCGTTGAGACATCGGGGGGGAGAGCCCCGGGTCCGATCACTAGGGTCTGACCTGCAGCCCCAGGAGGAGTGATACGGTACTCCTGCCTGACATCCGGCTCGAGTTGCCGAGTGTCGGGCTGGACCGGCGAAGGCAGCCGACTCTGGAGGCGGTACGTCGTGTCATGGACGTTCACTCGTGTATCATCGCTGCGGACCATAGCCTGCCGGAGTCCGAGCGGATATACCGTCACGGCTTGACCATCAGCCACCCTGGGTACCTCCCACGCCAACTGCGACCGGGGCAACGCGAACACCCCTACCAGCACCGGGTGTCCTTGCCAAAACAGCAGGTACCCGCGACTGACTGCCACCAGCGGCACCCACGCATGTGCCTGCATCAGATGGAACGCAATCATGGATCGGACCAGTGCGGACTCGGACACCCCCTCCATCGCATCGGCAGCCGGTCGTACACTCCACGCGATGGCCGTGTCTGGTGGTAGCACCTGCTGCATCATCGCCCACCCGGCCGCGGCCGTCACCGGCGCCGAGTCCGCCCGCATCGCGGCCCACGCCTGCCAGGCGCCCGTCGTGTCTCCGTCCCGAAACCGCGCCCGCGCCCGCAGCAGCGCCACCAGCCCTGACGGCACAGCCTCCCCCGCCTGGGCCTGCGCCAGCAGATGTTCGATGGAATCGATCGGCGCGCCCTTCGCCAGCGCCAGATGCGCCAACCCATACCACGCGGCCCCCCACGTCGGGTGCGCCTGGGTCACCGCCGTCAGCCGGTCCCGCGCCGCGAGCCCGTGCCGGTACCCCTCCTGCAACGCCTGGAAACGCGGGTGCTCCGTGGGCCCACGCAACACCACAACGCCCCGTCGCCACTCGGCCATGGAGTCCGGGGCCCCCACTGCGCGGCGCACCAGGGCCAGTCCCTCACAGAGTGCCGCGGCCTCGCCCCGCTGCCCCCGGCAGGGGTCCCGGGCCAGCGCGGTCCCCAACGGCAGGGGCTGTTCCAGACCGATCAGTAGAGAATCCAAGAGGACACGATCCAGTCTGGACTGCGCCGTTCCAGGCACCGGGACAACAAGCACTGTGAGCAAAAGGCTTACAAACCGGCCCAAGACATGGAACCACTGCGTAAACAGGCGACAGGGGGACGGCACGACGCCTCTCAGGCGCACTACCGCACCATCCAGCAATACACCCGCGCCGGATCCCCAGTCGCCAGGAAGCATTCGACCGCGCCATAGTCATTGTCATTGGGAGGGCAGAGGGCATCCATCGCGATGAGCCCCTGACCTGGACACGCACTCGCCAAGGCCGCATCACAGAACGTCAGAAGGTCACCGAGATCCGGGCACGGCTCCCAGGCCAGGCAGACAAGGTACCAGCCCGGCCCACAGGGCTCAGTCCCCGCCTGGGCGTACGCCGTGGTCTCGGCCAACCGCGTGGCCTGCCCCTCACGCGCCACCAACCCCAGCACCCCCAGCGTCAGCAACTTCGTCGTCCGACGCATCGTCCTCGCCTGCATACCAGCCTCCTTATCGTGAAGAGGAACCTGCCGCACGGCCATCACGCTGCCCGACCCGCCGTGCCCGAGCCATCGAGTCCGTGAACCGCTCCACCAGCCGCGGGTTCACTTTCCCACCGCTGCGCACCACCAGCTCCACTTCCTCAGCCGTCGGGATCGTCCCCCACCGATAGCCGTTGATGACCACCGTCGGCGTCCCGGCCCCCCCGATCTCCTTCGCCCCGGCGATGCCGGCGTCGATCAGCGGCATCGGCTCTGTCGCCGAGGTGCACTGATGGAATCCCACCGAGTCGGGGACCCCGCTCTCCCGCGCGAAGGCCCCCCACGACTTCTTGCCCAGGGAGTCTTGGTGGGCAAACAGTCGGTCATGAAAGGCCTCAAAAGCCCCCTGACTCGCCGCGCACTCCGCCGCCCGCGCAGCCGGCATCGCCTGCGGATGGTAGTCGAGCGGCCAATGCTGGAAGACCATGGCCACCTGATCCGGATACTGCCGGTGCAGAGTCGGCCACGTCACCGTCGCAAACCGACGGCAGGCGGGACACTCGAAGTCGGCGAAGACCACCAGTTCCACCGCGGCATCGGCGGGACCGACCCGGTGGCCCGTCGTCACGAACCGCTGCCAGGCCTCGGTGGCGATCAGCTCCGGAGGTGGAGGCCCAGGCGGCTGTGGGGGCCAGATGATCCGGCCCACCAGAAACAGCGCCACGAGCACGACGAGCGCCAGTAGCCCTCGATCGATAAGCGTCGCCGATCCACTTTCCGATGCGGCCATCCGGACCTCCTGTAGAGAACGGGTTGTCGAGAAGCGCAGCCGCCACAGCTGCTACCCCCAATATGCGAACGAGATCGATCAAGGAGTATCCTCAATTGAGGGTATGCCGGTGGGCAGCGACCGCCAGTGGCCGAGGAGCCTGCCCCCCTACCGCACAATCGTCATCCGGTCCTCGCGGACCACCTCCGCCCCACCTTG
>CAYQXR010000114.1:0-2715 GCA_964421625.1 uncultured Gemmatimonadaceae bacterium
ATGGAGAAGCCGGCGATCCGTGGCGCAGTCATGTCACCTCATCTGGACGGAGGAGCGCGGGCTCCCCGGGGAATATACTCTGCCACTGCACATAGCCCTGGTGAGCCCAACGCGCGTACCGGTGCCGCGCTACGGTGGCACGGAACGGGTGCTGCTCTGGCTGGCCCGCGGCCTGGCGGAGGCCGGTGTGCGGGTCACGCTGCTGGCACCGGCGGGCTCGGCCACGCCCTGGGCCACGGTGGTGCCCATCACGCTTCCGGCGGGGCGCGAGGCGACCTTCGACCCGCGACCCTGGCTCCCGGGCGGCGTCGATCTGGTCCACGCCCACTTCCCGCTGGGCCCGCAGCCCGACCTGCCGCTGCGCTGGACGCTGCATGGCAACCTGCGGCCCGACCGCAGCCCGCTCCCGGGAGCCATCGCCATCTCGCGCGATCACGCGGCCCGGCACGGCATCGCCGACTGGGTCCACAACGGTCTCGATCCGTCGGAGTACCAGTTCAGCGCGGCGCCCGGCCGATATGATCTCTTTCTCGGGCGGCTGCATCGGGTGAAGGGGTGGCACTGGGCGGTCGCGGGCACCCGCCGCTGCGGGCGCTCCCTGATTGTGGCGGGTGGCTGGCGCCCGAGCCTGCGGCCCGGCCTGCGCTTCCGCCGCGCCGTCGGCGGCGACACCAAGGCGCGCCTGCTGGCGGAGGCAGCCTGCGTCTGGACGCCGGCCCAGTGGGAGGAGCCCTTCGGTCTGGCGGCCATCGAGGCGATGGTGAGCGGCACCCCCGTGCTGGGCACCCGTCGGGGCGCCCTGCCCGAGGTGATCCTGCCCCCCGGCGGTCTGCTGGGCGACACGCTGGACGATCTGGTGGCGCAGCGCGCCGCGCTCGACGCGGTGGATCGGGAAGCGGTCCGCCAGGTGGTGCTGGACCGATTCACCTACCGCCAGATGACGGCGGAGTATCTGCGCGTCTACCGCGAGACGCTCAGCGCACCGGCCCCTGTCGCCGCTGCGGGATCCTGATACCTTCCGGGCATGGCAGATCAACTCATTCTGGTCACGGGGGGCGCGGGGCACATCGGCTCCCACGTGATCGAACAACTCCTGGCGCGCCCGGGGCACCGGGTCATCTCGCTCGACAACTACTTCAACGGGCGTGAGGCGAACCACCTGCCCGGTGCGGAGTATCGACGCGGCCACACCCGTGACATCGACCAGCTCGTCCCCGAAACGCCGGACGTGGTCTACCACCTCGGCGAGTACGCCCGGATTGCGCCGTCCTTCGAGGACATCGCGCTGGTCTGGGACATGAACCTGGCCGGGACTTTTGCCGTCGCCGAGTTCTGTCGGCATCGCAGCGTCGGCAAGCTGGTGTACGCGGCGTCGAGTACGCGGTTCGCCATCGAGGGCGACGGACGGCATCAGACGCCGTACAACTTCAGCAAGGCGACCAATGTCGATCTGCTGACCGACTACGGTCGGTGGTACGGACTGCCCCATGCGATCTGCTACTTCTACAACGGCTTCGGCCCCCGCGAGAACGGCGAGGGCAAGTACGCCACGCTGATTGCCAAATTCGAGCAGCAGTACCTGCGCGGGGAGCCGCTGACGGTGGTGTCCCCCGGCACGCAGCGGCGGGCCTTCACCCACGCGGCCGACCTGGCGCGCGGCCTCATCCTCGCCGGGGAGCGCGGCAACGGCGACGGTTATGCCCTGGGGGCACCGACGACCTGGTCGGTCCTGGACATCGCGGCGGCCTTCGGGGGACCGCACCAACTGGTCGAGGGATACCCCGGCCGCGCCGAGGCCATCAACGACGCGACCAGGGCCAGAGACGAACTCGGCTGGGAGCCGACGATCGAGGTGATGGACTACATCCGCGACTTCGTCGCCACGCACCCGGTCAGCGATCGAGCAGCGCGCTGACCTCCACGGCGGCCCGCGGCGTGGTCGGCGAGGCTGCGGGCTGTCCCAGGTTTACCCACCCCAGAAACTCCTCGTCGGCCGTCAGGCGCAGCAGCGCGTCGAGCGGCTCCCCGCGCATGACCGATGAGGACCGCCAGGCCGCGCCCAGCCCCATGGCCGTGGCGGCGAGAATCATGGCGTAACCGGTACAGGAGGCCGTCACCCGCTGTTCCCAGGCGGGGGCCTTGTCGCTGGCCTGCGGCGAGTAGATCACGGCGATCTGCACCGGCGCGAGCTGGGCGCGCTTGCGGAACTTCTCCTTCAACTCCTCGGCAATCCCACCGCGGGCGGCATCGACCACCTGGGCCAGTGCGTTGCCGAAGGCCTCCTTGCGGTCCTCGCCGATCAGCACAAAGCGGTAGGGCCGGAGCTTGCCATGATCGGGCACTGCCGCCGCCGCCTGAACGAGCTGGTCGATCTGCTCCGGCGTGGGCGCGGGTCCGCTGAGCGCCGTGACGGACTGGCGGTTGATGAGAAAGGCGAGGATGTCGGTCATGCAGGCGCTCCGGCAGGGAGGGTCGTAGGCGAGGTTGGGGGGGCAATATATCGGGGGGTCGCATCGGGGACGGGCCATTGTCGCCGGTTGGGATGCATACGGGCGACCGCCGGTCGCCCCTACATCGATCTGCCGCGGGGACGGACCATTGTCGCCGGTTGGGGTGCGTAGGGGCGACCGGCTGGTCGCCCGTTCATCACCCGCGGCGGGAACGAACCATTACCGCCTGTTGGGATGCGTAGGGGCGACCGGCTGGTCGCCCGTA
>CAYQXR010000115.1:0-2629 GCA_964421625.1 uncultured Gemmatimonadaceae bacterium
AGCGGGGCGATGCAGACCTTCGTGGTACGGCCCGTCCCGGATGGGGACGCGCTGTTTGCCTCGGACCTGGTGCTGGGGATGCCGGGGCGGGGGTACGCGTGGCGCTCGTTTGAGCGCCTGGTGCCGATGCACCCAACCGGGATCTATCCGTCGGGCGCCACTCTGTCGCTGTTCACGCAGTTGCGGGGCCTGACGCCGGACACCACCTACCAGGTGATGCTGGAGCTGCTGGAGGACACCGATGCAGCGACCCCGGAAGTGCTGCTGACGGTGCGGTCGACGGAGGTAGCGCGGGCGGACGAGGCCGAGTGGTACAAGCAGGTGCAGTTGACCGATATGAAGCCGGGCCGGTACCGGGTGCGGGTGACCTTCCGGCAGGGCTCGGCGGAAGTGGTGCGCGAGGACCGGATGACGATTGTGCGGTAGGGGGGAAGGCTCCTCGGCCGCTGGCGAACAACTCGATCCTGGGGGTGTCCGAGGGCCGAATCACGTGGTGGATCCGCTTCATTCATGGAGAAGGCACAGCTCCTGCTCATCTCGGCGTGCGCGATTCTGTTGGTGCTCAGGATCGTGTTTCCTCCCGAGCCCCCGCCACCACCCCCACCGCCGCCGCCACCCCAGCCGGTGGCGGTCGAGGCGGCACTGTGGCAACAGTTCGTGTCCACGGGACATCGGATCGGTTCGCCGACCGCACCGGTGGAGCTGGTGGTCTTCGCGGATTTTGAGTGTCCGGCCTGTCGCCGCTTCGCAACCGTGACGTGGCCGACTCTGCACGAGCGCTACCCTGATCAGGTGGCCATGGTCTTCCAGCACTGGCCGCTCGACTACCATCAGCAGGCAAGGCCTGCCGCGCGCGCGGCAGAGTGCGCCGCCGCGCAGGGGGCGTTCACCGCCTTCCATGACCGACTGTTCGCCCAACAGGACTCGCTGGGCAGGAAGTCGTGGACGGCCTTCGCGCGGGAGAGTGGTGTGGCGGATGTGGCGGCATTCGGACGCTGCACGGCAGAGACCGACTCTCTCCCGACCGTCGAGGCGGGAGTCGCCTGGGCCCGGGAGATCGGTGGTCGAGGCACTCCAACAGTCCTCATCAATGGGTATCGCTGGCCGACGATCCCGAGTGTGGCGGAGATCGAACAGGTGGTGCGACGGAATGGGGTGATGGACCTGGAGGAGATTGCTCGGATCACCGATTCGTCGGCCCGGGCACGGCGGGCAGGGCAGGGGGAAGGGCCTCCGACAGGGTCCCCGGCACGATAGGGGGCTGGCGTGCGGCAGGTGCGGCCCGCATCAGGGAGAAACGGGGCTGGCAGGGCACTGCTACGCAGGGAATGACAGGGAGGACCGGGACGGTCCTCCCTGTTGGGTTTCGGGGCGGGTGCGGTATACTCCTACTGGATCTCGACCGGCCGGCCTCCCGTGCCCATTCCACACGGGGGCGTTGTGGCTCACCCCAACCTCGGGGGGACGGGGCCGGCATGTGACGTTGCTGCCTTGTGTGGAGTCTCTACACGGAGGTCCCCCAGCGAGAGCCTGATGTCCGTCGGTACGTGTATCGGCGGGCTGGGGGTGATGCTCAAACTGAATCCCGATATGTCGGTACCCCATACCCAGCCCAAGCGAGGGAGACGTGGTCCATTCCAATGCAGTTCCTCTTGATGATGGGCTCCCGGAAAATCCTCTCCTGCTCCCGGGCCGATTGCCTGTGAAGGCCGACGAGTTTCGTCAGGCCTGTGACGCGCTCGGTATCACCCAGCGCCTCCGGTCGGTGCTCTGGTGCTACACCGCAGGGCAGGACATCTCCGACATTGTGCGGGCCACCGGGCACACCACTCTGACCGTCCGCACCTACCTTCGGGACCTCGCGGTCAAGATGCAGTGTCGTCCCGGCGAGGGAAGGGGGCACTACGGCTCGCGGCTCCTGATGCAGAAGCGGTTAGTGGCCGTGTTGGAGGAGTTGGGTGTTCAGGGTCCCTCGGCCGGGTGAAGCGCCTCGTTCCAGGAGGTCGTCGCGCTACCCTCAATTGAGGATACCGCCCGGCCCCACAGGGGTTCATCTTGGACAGAGCAGGGGGTTGGGCCGGATGGTGGTCTGCGGCGCTGACAACCCCCTGGTGCTCCGGTCTCCGGCGCGGTCGTGTCGGGGACTCCCACTCACCAGGAGGTCGGTATGAATGCGCGTGTGGTGCGTCGGTTGACGCTGCTGCTGGCGACGGTGGTGCTGGTGCTGGCGGCGCGGGAGGTGCGGGCGATGGAGACGGCGAGGGCCGGAGGTGTCGCCGGGACGGAGATGGTGGTCGCGGGCGCGGGGTCGGGTCCCGCTGCGGCGGCGGGGCAGTCCTGCGGGGACCCGCTCCTGAATCTGGGGTTCTGCCTCGATTGGGAGCCGTGTCCCGACCTGGAGGACCGCGTCGCGTACTGCGCCGAGTGGATCGAGGCTCTCTGCCCGGAACAGACCTACGGCGTCTTCGACTTCGAGTGCTATGACGACGTCCAGACGTCTGAGGAGTGCTGGCTGGGCACGGGCGACCCGGCATGGATGAACTGCATGTATGTGCGCTTGGCCAACTGAGGTGACTTTCCCGGTTGGTCGACGGGGCTTCACCACGCGGGGTACAGGAGTACTCCGCGT
>CAYQXR010000116.1:0-2609 GCA_964421625.1 uncultured Gemmatimonadaceae bacterium
CGGGAGGCGCCGAGAAGCCGACCCACCGCAACTCGGGGATCGGATGGGCATGCAGTTCTTTGTTGAGCAGCGCGCAGACCGTCAGGGAGGCAGGCTCCTGCGATGCGAGCAGGTCAAGGACCTGTCGCACAGTGCGACCGCTGTCGACAATGTCTTCGACAATCAGCACGTGCTTGCCGGTCAGCGAGGCACCGGGGCGATAGAGGAAGGTGACCTGGCCGCTGGAGCGAGTCCCGGCGCCGTAGGAGGAGGCCACCAGGAAGTCGAGATGGAGCGGGCGGTGGATCCGGCGCACCAGGTCGCTCAGGAAGATGACACTCCCCTTGAGCAGTCCGACCACGAGGAGATCGCCGGTCGGATAGGCCGTCGTGATTTCGCTGCCCAGCACGGCGACACGCCGGGCCAGGGTGTCGGCATCGAACACGACCCGGACCCCGGCATCAGGTGCCCCCTGAATCGGTGGCGCGTGCATACTCGACATGTATCGCCTCCGTTCCTGCGGGTGGTACCAGGTCCTCCGAGCGACAGACGCCCGGAACCCAGAGAATTGCTGTGTCGTCACTGGTGACGACCAGAGGGTGACGCGCGCGGTCACCCGGAGGGACACGCGCCTCCTTGAGCAGTACCGCGACCGGGCGACTGCCCCGGCCCCCGAGTGGCCGGATGCGATCCCCGGCCCGCCAGGCTCGGATCCGGTACCGACCCGGCACCAGCCAACTGCTCCCACCAGTCCGAACACTCGATCCGGCTGATCCGTTCCAGACCAGAAACCGGCCGTCTCCCCACTCGGCGCCATCGAGGAGATCCTGCCCATCCGGCAGGTGCTCATCGACCGGCACCAGCCGGAACCGTCCGAACGCCACCTCAGCGCGCCAGTCCTGCGCCACATCGATGGCCCCGGCTGTACCGCTCAGCAGGCCGTCGATGGCCCGCAACCGCCGGTCCGCCAACAGCACCCCGGCTCGGCGACCCAGCGCCCCGAGCAGGGCTCGGCGCAGCACCGAAGAATAGCCCCGCAATGAGTCAGCAGCAACGGAAATGCCACGCTGAGACTGCTCAAATGACAGATCCGGGAGCACATCCAGCAGGTCGTCCCAGGCGGCGCGCGCCGCGGCGGCGTGACGGGTAGTGTCCGCCAGACGCTGTGGCAGGTCGGGCAGGCGCTCAGTCAGCACGGGCAGGATGGCCGCCCGCAGCCAGGAGCGGAGATGCTGCGGGTCGGCGTTGGCGGGATCCTCCCACCAGGTCACACCGAGACCCAGGAGATGCTCCACCAACCGCGCGCGCGGAATGTCCAGGAGGGGGCGCAGCCAGCGCCCATCCCGGGCGGCCATCCCCGCGAGGCCCGCCGGACCGCTCCCCCGCAGCACCCGCAGCAGCAGGGTCTCGGCCTGGTCCTCCGCGTGATGGGCCAGCACAATCCACTCAGCGCCGACTCGATCGGCGAGTGCCAGCAGGGCGCGACGACGGTGCTGCCGGGCCGTGGTTTCGGAGGTGGCTGGACCGAGGGAGAGGCGTGCCGTCTCCAGGGAAAGTTCGGTCGCGCCCACCCGGGCCTGCCAGGCCAGGATGCTCGCGAGACCAGCGCCCGGGTCGGCGGCAATGCCGTGATCGACGTGGCCAATCACCAGTGAACGAGCGTGCCGGTGCTGCCCACGCCAAAGGAGGTCGACCAGCGCCAGCGAGTCGCGGCCGCCAGAAACGGCAACCAGACAGGTCGCGTCGACGGGAGTCAGCGCGGCCAGTCGATCGGCAACGTACTCCACCAGCGAGGTCACGAGGTGGTCGCGGGTTCGAACGGCTCCATGTGAACCAGCACATCGGCCACGGCCGGTACCGCCGCCCGGATGGCACTCTTGACGCAGCCGCTCACAATGTGCGCCTCGTGGAGCGACATGGCGGCGTCGGCGTGGACGTGCATGTCGAGGTAGTAACGCGACCCGACGCGCCGGGCCTTGATCTGTTCGATGAGCAGGACGCCCGGCACGGCGGCAGCGGCCGTGGTGCAGGCGTCGGTCAGGGAGGAGGGCGGTGCGCCGTCCATCAGATCGTGGACGGCCGGCTGGAGAATCCGCCAGCCGTTGAGGCCGATGATCCCGGCGCCCAGCAGGGCTGCCGCCGAGTCGGTCCAGGCCCAGGCTTCGCCACCGATGAGCGCGATACTGATACCGACAAAGGCCATCGCCGAGGTCCAGGCATCCGCCTGGTGGTGCCAGGCATCGGCTTCAACGGCTCGGCTGCCCGAGGCGTGCGCCGCCGCCTGTGTCCGGCGGGTGAGCCAGGCCTTGAGCAGGATCACGCCGGCCAGCACCAGCAGCGTGGCAACGTGGGGCGTGGCACGCCGCTCCCGGATGCCGGCAACGGCGTGCCAACTGATGAGGAGGGCACCACTCCAGAGCAGCAGCCCGGTGAAGGCTGCCGCCAGTGACTCCGCCTTGCCGTGCCCGTAGGGGTGGTTCTCGTCGGCGCTGCGGGCGGACTGGCGGAGCCCCACCCAGACCACCAGCGAGGCGAGGACATCGCCGAGCGATTCGACCGCATCGGCCACCAGGGCCTGGGAGTGACCGGCGATGCCGGCCGCTCCCTTGACCATGACCAGCCCGAGGTTC
>CAYQXR010000117.1:0-2581 GCA_964421625.1 uncultured Gemmatimonadaceae bacterium
CCGGCGCCGTCGACGTCCCCGGGTTCACCACGCCGACGACGATCACGTCGGTGGGGCTGGTGACGTTCTTGACCGCGACGATGCCGGTCCAGACCATCCGCACTTCTTCCTGCGCGGTCAGCTTGACCGACATCGGGATCTGCATGCCGAAGGCGAAGTACTCGCCGCTGGCCGGCCCGCCCTCGCTCTCGGCGATCTGGATGGTGCCGGCCCCCTGGACGCTGGTACCCATCAGCGGCAGGAAGGACGCCGCGTAGCCCGACCCGGCCGTGCCGGAGTAGAGCGCCTCCATGACCGACTGGTTGTTGAGCAGGTTGTTGATCGCTGTGCGCTGCTGCGCCGACAGGTTCCCGTTGGGTCCGGTCCCCTTGTCTTCGCCGCCGCAGGCAGCGAGCAGGACCAGGGCAGGCAGGGTACAGCGGGAAAGCAGCGTGGCAGACAACGACATGAGATGGCTCCTGAGGGAATGGGAACAGAGGACAACGACTGGATGATAGCCGGGTCGCATGGGGATGGTCCAGTGCTCGTGGATACACCGGAGGGGGTCCCTCCGCGAGTCGGGATCCCCCTCCGAGTGGCTGCCGCATGGGCAACCGGAAACTGATGCGGGTGGGACTGGCCCACTACTCAGCGATTCAACCGCACTCGCTGAAACCGCAGATGTGACACTTGGCGCAGCCTTCGGCGTACTCGAGCTGGGAACCGCAGTCGGGACAGGCACCGGCCAGCGTCTGCTGCATGCCACCGAGCATCATCTGCTGGGCCTCCTGCGTGACGGCCACGGGCAGCGTCGGCGCATCGGCCCCGGCACTGGCCCCGAGCAGTTCCTGCTGGATGCCCTGCTTGTCCGCGAGGTACCGCTCCAGCGCAATGCCGACGGCATCAGGCACCGAGAGCACCTTGTTCGGCCCGAGGCCGATGGCGCGGTCCGACGAGATGCCGCGGAGCTGGCGGTAGATGGCCTGCACCGGCACGCCGGACCGCAGCGACAGCGAGATCAGGCGGCCGATGGCTTCGACGTCGGCCATCAGCGCGCCGCCGGCCTTGCCGAGCGACATGAAGACTTCGAAGGGCTGGCCCTTGTCGTCTTCGGTGATGGTCACGTACAGATCGCCCAGGGGCGTAGGCAGCCGCCGGGTGGCGCCGCGCAGCAGTTCGGGACGCGACCGCTTCTGCCGACGCTGGAGGTTCTCGCTCTCCAACTCGTGCACCATCCGCTGCAGCCGTTCGATCTCGGTGTCCTTCTCGGCCAATTGCGACACGAGATCGGCCGCCGCCGTCCGCGCGTCGATGTCGGCCTCGACCGGGTCGGCCGACGAAGCGACGGTCAGGTCGGCGCGGGCCTCCGCCTTGCCGGTGCTGGTGGCCTGCTCGGCGACCTTCTTGGCGGTGGAACCGGTGGAGAGCACCTGCATGTCGCGGGAGCCGTCGCGGTAGACGGTCACGCCCTTGCAGCCGAGGCTGTAGGCCAGCCGGTAGATCTCCTCGACGTAGGTCTCGGTGGCCTCGTTGGCGAAGTTGCAGGTCTTGGAGATGGCCGAGTCGTTGTGCTCCTGGAAGGCCGCCTGCATCCGGATGTGCCACTCGGGGGCGATCTGGTTGGCCGTGACGAAGACGCGCTGCCAGTGGGCCGGCACTTCCGGGAAGGTGATCCGCCCCTCGGCCGCGATGCGCTGCATCAGTTCCTCGGTGTACCAGCCCTCGCGCCGCGCGATGGCGACGAAGTCCTCGTTCACGTCGGGCATCAGCACGCCGGCCTGATTGCGCATGAAGGCCACGGCGAACAGCGGCTCGATCCCGGAGGAGCAGGAGGCGATGATGGAGATGGTCCCGGTGGGCGCAACCGTGGTGACGTTGCAGTTACGCAGCGCGCGCATGGGGCGGATGCGCTGCCCGACGGCATCGCGGGCGCAGGAGGCATCCGGCCCCCAGATGCTCCGCTCCCACTCGGGGAAGACGCCGCGGATGGTGGCCAAGCGTTCGGACTCGACCTTGGCCTCTTCGTCGACGAAGTGCTGGATCTGGCGGCCGAGGTTGACGGCTTCCTCCGAGTCGTAGGGGATGCCCAGCCGGATGAAGAGGTCGGCCAGCCCCATGACGCCGAGGCCGATGCGCCGGATCCGCTGGGCGAGATCGGTGATCTCGGGCAGCGGATAGTGGTTGGCATCGATCACGTTCTCGAGGAAGTGAGTGGTCAGGTGCACCACGCCCCGGAGATGATCCCAGTCGATGGTCCCGGCCGGGGTGACGAAGGCGCCGAGGTTGATCGAGCCGAGGTTGCAGACGTCGTAGGGCAGCAGCGGCTGCTCGCCGCAGGGATTGGTGGCTTCGTAGGTCCCGAGGTGGGGCACCGGGTTGAAATGATTGGCGCGGTCGATGAAGAACACGCCCGGCTCACCGGTGCTCCAGGCGCCGTGGATGATCATCTGCCAGACAACCGCTGCCCGCAGCCGACCGGTCACCTCGCCGCTGCGCGGATCGCGCAACTCGTACTCATCGTCGGCGGCCAGGGCCTGCATGAAGGCATCGGTGATGCCGACCGAGATGTTGAAGTTGGTGATCTTGGTCGTGTCTTCCTTGC
>CAYQXR010000118.1:0-2572 GCA_964421625.1 uncultured Gemmatimonadaceae bacterium
GGCCAGCGCGGGGCGCGCTACATCGAGGTGACCGCCACCAATCACGTGGTGCGCAACCCGCAGGGCGCGGGCATGGTCCCGCCCCGTCCCGGGGTGACGCTGCGCACCACCATCGACCTGCCGCTGCAGCTCTTCATCGATTCGCTGTGGCAGGCGACCCTGCCCAACAAGGCGGGAGCGATGCTGGCGATGACGCCCGGCGGTGAGATTCTCGCCTACGCCTCCTTCCCGAGCTTCGACCCCAACGCCTTCATCGCCCGCAACGATCCGGCCGCCGTCGCCGATGCGTTTACCAATGTCCGCAAACCGATGTTCAACCGGGCCATTGCCGGACGCTACCCGCCCGCATCGCCTTGGAAGCTGGTGACGGCCATCATGGGCATCAAGCGCGGTCTGGTGACCATGGACACCCGGATGCCGATTCCCTGTACCGGCGGATACCGCTTCGGCAACCGGATCTACGGCTGCTGGGACAAATCGGGACATGGCAATCAAACCCTCGCCGAGGCCATCGCGCACTCCTGCGACGTGTACTTCTACCAGCTCGGCCTGCGGCTCGGCCGCGACGCCATTCTGCAGGACGGTGAAGCCATGGGCTTCAAGGCCACCAGTGGCGTGGATCTGGTGCGCGAGGTGGCCTCGGACTATCCCACGCTGGAGGATTACGTCAAGCGCCGCGGCGGCTGGTACGGCAACGGCGAGATCCTGAACCTGTCGATCGGGCAGGGGATGAATCAGCAGACGCTGATCAACATGACATCGTTCTATGCCGCACTCGCCAACGATGGCGTGAAGCGCGCACCCTATCTGGTGGCACCGGTGCCCGGTGCGCGGCAGTGGGACTACGGCCTCACTCCCGCCCAGCTCAACGGCGTGCGGGATGCGCTCAAGCTGGTGGTCACCTCGGGCACCGCCTCGGGCTCGGCCGGGCGCGACCTCCGGGTGGCCGGCAAGACCGGCACCGGCCAGGTGACCGGCCAGCAGAACCTGGCCTGGTTCATCGGCTTCGCGCCCTGGGAGGCGCCGCAGATCGTGGTCGGGATCGTGGTGGAGGAGGGGCTGCACGGCAGCTCGGTGGTGGGACAGGTGGTCAAGGCCATCGCCCACTTCATGGGCCACCCCACCGGTGCTGTGGTGATGCCGGTGGCCGATGAGCCGCTGCCGGTGTTGCCCGATACCATGGCCGTCGACAGCGTGGTGCCGGACACCCTGGGTCGCACCCGGATCATCGGTCGGTGATCCGCAGCCTCGATCGTCCGCTGCTGGCGCTGATCGTGGCGCTCTCCATTGCCGGCGTGCTGATCCTGTATTCCAGCGGCGTCACCGACCAGGAGACCATGGCCTCCGGTCTCTGGCGTCGCCAGATGATGTGGCTGGGGATCGGGTCCATCGCGGCCGTGCTGGCCATGCGGACCTCCTTCCGACTGATCGAATGGGCCACGCCCTGGCTCTACGGCTTCGGGCTGGTGCTCCTGGTCCTGCTGCTGGTCGGGCTGGGCGGTGGCGCCGGCACAGCCGAATCGAGCAAGAGCTGGCTGACCATTGCCGGGTTCCGCATCGGCCAGCCGAGCGAGTTCGCCAAGGTGGCCACCATTCTGATGCTGGCACGCTGGTTTGCGGCCCGGCGGGATCCGCCGCGTACCCTGCGACAGATGCTGCCGCCCATCCTGATCGCCGCGGTGCCGATGCTGCTGGTGGCCGCCGGCAAGGACCTGGGCAGCGCCCTGGTCTTCGGCGGGATTCTCCTGGCGTCGCTGTTCTGGGCCGGGGTGCCGCCCTCCCTGCTGCTGCTGTTCGTGTCGCCCGCGATCTCGCTGGTGCTCTCGTTCAACACGGCGATCTGGAGCGCCTGGATGGTGCTCCTCTTCGGACTGCTGCTGGTCTGGCGTCCCTTCCTGCTGGAGTCGATCGGCGTCTACCTGGCCAATGCCGCCATGGGGGTGCTCTCCATGGTGGTGTGGAATACCCTCCAGGTGCATCAGCGCAACCGGATCCTGTCCTATCTCAATCCGAAGGACATGATCGACGAGGGCGGCTACCAGGCCTACCAGTCCCAGGTGGCCATCGGGTCCGGGGGCTGGTTCGGCAATGGCTACACGCTGGGGACGCAGAAGCGCTCCGGCTACATCCCCGAGCATGGCACCGACTTCGTCTTTGCCGTGGTCGGTGAGGAACTGGGCTTCATCGGCGTGATCGTCTCGCTGCTGCTGCTGTTCGGGCTGCTGTTCGTGCTGATCCGGATTGCCCGCCGGACCAGCGATCCCTTCGCCTCGCTGATCGTGGCCGGGGCGGTGGGGCTGTTCTTCACCCACATCTTCGAGAACGTCGGGATGACGGTCTCCCTGACGCCGATCACCGGGATCCCGCTGCCGTTCTTCTCCCACGGGGGGTCGTTCCTCCTGACCACCTTCCTGCTGCTGGGGATGGCGTTCCGGGCCGCCGCCGAGGCGAGGGCCGCTGGCTATGTCAATGGGTGACAAGGAGTTACAGGGGACCCCCTTGCGCGGAACGCGACGCCGACGCACGTTCAATGCACCTGTCCGACACCCCCGTCGGCACCACACGAGGACGT
>CAYQXR010000119.1:0-1636 GCA_964421625.1 uncultured Gemmatimonadaceae bacterium
GCCGCTCAACCGCCCGATGATGGCGCCATCGGCGCGGAAGCCGAGGGCGGACCAGACGGAATCCTCGATGTAGAGCGAGGAGAACACCCAGAGCACACCGTCGGTGCCGACCACCAGCGGGCCGTGGGGTGGCAGAGAATCCGGGAAGGGCTGTTCCCGAGCCTGGCGGACCAGTTCGCCCGGTGCCCAGCCACCATGTGCCTCGGACGGTCCGGCCACCGCCACCTCCCGATCGATCCGCGCGGCCCGACGCGCCGCCGTCACCGGCTCACGTGACAGATCGACCACGATCTCGCTCCGGAGTGTGCCCGCCGTGTCGCGCAGTTCCAGCAGGTAGCCGCGGTCCTGCGCGGCCACCACCAGCAGGGTGTCCCAGGGAACCACCCGGCCCTCTCGGCCAAACACCAGCGTCGACCAGACCGGTCGCATGCCGTCGGTGGTCTGCTGCGGCACCCGGCGCCGCTCCCGACCCGGCAGGGTGTGGACCAAGGGGGCCATGGCGGGCGTCCCGACACCGACCCCCATGAGCGGCCGCTCCAATCCCGCATCCGGCGCGACCCCCCAGCAGCGGAACACCCACCGGGCGGTGCCGGTGAGGTAGCCCGCCGGATCGAGACAGCGCGAACCACTCTCTGTCGCCATCCCCCAGGGCTCCGCATCGAGGAAGCCGGCGGCGGTATACCGCGACACCCGGCGGAGCCACCGGTCGAAGACCACCACGGTATCCCCCACCATGTGGAACGCGATCGTGGTGCTGGCCCCGATCTCGCCCGGGCCCTCGCCCCGCTCAGCGAGCAGCCGTTCCGGCGTCCCGTCGGGGGCGAAGAGCCGCAGGGCGACCTGGTCGAGCGTCCCGGCGGCCACCACATGCCCGGTGGTGAGACCGGCCATCTGATCCACCCTGGTGAGATCCCAGGTCCCGCCACCGTCGTGATAGATCGTCAACGGCGTCGGATCAAGGCTCAGGGTTGGCGCCCCAGCGACGGCCTCGGCGCTGTGCCGCAGGATCAGGACTCCCGCCACCGTACTGGTGTCGGGCAACTGGACCCCGGCCGCGTCGGCGGTGCGGGGGGCCGCTGAATCGACTGCCGGTGTCCCACAGGCCAGCAGCGCGACGCACACTCCGGCCAGCGACTGGAGGGGCATTCGGGACGGGCGGGACGGGGCAACGGACCAGCGGGACCACGCCGGCATGGGCACTCCAGGGCGTCGGGGCAAACGGCATGGAACGGGGCGGGGGCGGGGGGCGTCCCCCGCCGTACCCCGTAAAGTGGCCGGGGTCGCGGCGATCCGGTAGACGGCGCGGCCTGCTACCGCGCGCTTCTCCCCGCCCGGCCGTTCCGTTATGTTTCAGTGTTCTCCGTGTCGACCATCCCGGACCCTGCTTTCCTCTCTCTCCCGGACCCATGACCGCACCGAATTTCCGCGAACGGATCGTCCCGCGCCTGATCGAAGAGGAACTGCAGCAGTCGTTCATCAACTACTCGATGAGCGTCATCGTCTCGCGTGCGCTCCCCGACGTGCGGGACGGACTCAAGCCGGTCCATCGCCGGATTCTCTACGCCATGAACGAACTGGGGCTGGTGCCGACCCGCCCCTTCAAGAAGTCCGCCACGGTGGTCGGCGACGTGCTCGG
>CAYQXR010000119.1:1646-2563 GCA_964421625.1 uncultured Gemmatimonadaceae bacterium
GATGGTACTTGCCGAAAGTACCATCCGCACGGCGACCAGTCGGTGTACGACGCGCTGGTCCGGATGGTCCAGGACTTCTCGCTGCGCTACCCGATGATCAACGGGCAGGGGAACTTCGGCTCGGTCGACGGCGACCCGGCCGCCGCCTACCGGTACACCGAGGCCCGGCTCACCCGGATCGCCATGGAGATGCTGGAGGATATCGACAAGCAGACCGTCGATTTCCAGCCCAACTTCGACGACCAGATGCAGGAACCGACGGTCCTGCCGTCCAAGGTGCCCAGTCTGCTGGTCAACGGGTCGAGCGGCATCGCAGTCGGCATGGCCACCAACATTCCGCCGCACAATCTGCGCGAAGTGGTGGCCGCGCTCGGGGAGCTGGTCCGCAACCCCGACTGCACCGTCGACGATCTCACCCGGCACATCAAGGGGCCGGACTTCCCGACCGGCGGCTACATCTACGGCGAGCAGGGCATCCGCGAGGCCTACGCCACCGGCCGCGGGCGCATCATCATGCGGGCCCGCGTGGCCATCGAGGAGAACGAGCGCACCGGCAAGAGCGCCCTGATCATCCAGGAGCTGCCCTACCAGGTGAACAAGGCGACGCTCGCCGAGAACATTGCCGGCCTGGCCTCCGACAAGAAGATCGAGGGGATCACCGCCGTCCGCGACGAGTCCGACAAGGACGGCATGCGGCTGGTGGTCGAACTCAAGCGCGACGCCATTCCGCAGGTGGTGCTCAACCAGCTCTACAAGCACACCACCATGCAGAGCACCTTCGGCGTGATCAACCTGGCGCTGGTCGACGGCGCGCCGCGGGTCATGCCGCTGAAGGAGATGCTCGAGCATTTCGTGGCGCACCGCCACCGGATCATCGTCCGGCGGTCGGAGTTCGACCTGGCGCAGGCCCGCAAGCG
>CAYQXR010000120.1:0-2496 GCA_964421625.1 uncultured Gemmatimonadaceae bacterium
TTTTAGCCACTTTACTGAGCTCATAGGTAAATTTGACAAAAGCAGATTCGGGTATGGGAATATCCCCACAGCCCTTCACCACTACCCTTTCGTCTGCAAATTGCTCCATGTCCAAGTCCGAAAGTACACGCTCGAACAACACGGTTTCCAGCACATCCAGATCCCCGAACACCACTTCTTTCGCGTAAGGCTGCAAACTATTGGCCAGCAACATATAGGCCCAGGTGGGTACTATAGCGTCTGCTGTACAGGTAATCGCAACGTAAGCGTCCTGATAAGCGGTCCAGTCATGGTTTTTCACAAACTCACGGAAATCCTTCTCCTTCAGTATCAAACCATGAAAAAGGTTGTCTTTGATATCGTAAACAATCCTTTTACCCTTAGGATAGATACTGGCCAGATCGAAAGTGACCAATCCACTCTGAGCTACTTTATTGATTATCTTTTCTTCCATCATCACTCCTCACCCCTATAGCGTCTGGTTCCTGTTAAAAGAACCTTGCTCTGTTGTCAACAATATTGGCATTATCATGCAGAGCCCTGAATACCAAAGACCAGTTGCGCTGCAACTGAGCCTGCGTCATCTGCCTTTTTTGTTCGGTCAGATCACCGGGAGCCTCAGGATTGACAAATCCATGCACTTCAACAACATAAACTCCCTGGTTGCCTTTTACCGGCTTGGAAACCTTATGCAGATCTGACCCAAACACGGTACCGACCACGGCATGTTCCATTCCCACGCCGGGAATCACCGGATTGGCCATAGTCACGTTCTCTGCACCAACCGGACTAGCATTCAATTGCTGGGCAATGGCAGCCAGATTGCCACCACCTGATATCACCTTACCGGCTTTTTCTGCCAGTTGGTTGGCCTTGACCATATCCAATACATCATTGGTAATGGATTCTTTAACGGCGTCAAGTGGCAATTGTCCTTTTTTACGGATTTCTGTCACTTTGGCAATTATATATTTATCGTTGTTTTCTGATTCGTAGATCTTATCCGAAACTTCACCCTTCTTTGCCTCAAAGGCCCAACGGATCAGTTCACGTTTGACCATGGTAGACCCCAGCATAGATGCACGCCCATTCACATGTTCCGCTTTTTGGACACGGACCCCATGTCCTTCGGCCAAATCTCCCAAATTCTTATTTTTGATATCACTGAAAAAATTGGTGGCTTTGCCGTAGGCAGCATCAATAGTCTCTTTACCGCTATTGATCTGTTTGTCAATAATGGCCAGTTTTACTACCTGGGAAGAGCCGATCACATCCTCAATCTTTACAATGTGAACACCAAATTGTGACTTGACAATAATCACTTCACCTTTTCTGGCTTCAAATACGGGTTCTTCAAATTCCTGAACCATATACCCCCTTGGGAAAGTCCCCAGCTCCCCGCCGTTGATCCTGCTGTTTTCGTCTACACTGAACTGAATGGACAGCGCCGCAAAGCTTTCTCCATTCCTCACCAGTGTACGGATAGAATCTGCTTTGGCAAGCGCCTGATCCTGGCCACCCTCCAAAACAGGATTCAACAGAATGTGGCTCGCTTTGATAGAATCCGGACTGATTCTCGAATCTACCACCTTTGCAATCTCAAATACTCCATTACTCAAAATCGGACCGACAACCGTTCCTTCAGGGACTGAAAACACCAGGGTATCCAGACCTACGTTCAGGGACCCTTTTCTATAATAGGAGTAAGGATATTTCGTGTCCGAATTGACAGCAGCAAAAAGAGAATCAGTTTTACTTTCGGCCAATTGGGCCGCCAGTGTATTGACCTGCTCCAGCACCCTCAACGAGTCCTGTGACTGCGGACTTGCATCGAACTCTACAAATTCAATATCACGGGTTTCTTCCTGATTGACAAAAAGCTTCCTGTGTTGATCATAATATGCTTTATAATCTGCATCGGAAAGCGTAATCGATTCGTCTGCTATAGAAGTATAGTCAAGCAAAACGTACTCAAAGCTAGCAGATTTATTGCGCTGTGCATACTCATCGCTTGCCTCAAGCGTAGTGACATAAACGCTGTTATTGATCAGGTTGTTATACTTGAAATTCAGTTGCTCGCTTACCACGTTCTCCAACAAGGCGTTCCACTGAAAAACAGCTTCATGATTGGCCGGGAGCGTACTCACCTGATTGACGAATGAGATTAATTGTTGCTTATCGAATTGTCCGGTTTGTGGATCTGAAAAAGCCTGAACGATCTGCATGGATGGATTGTTGCCATTGACCAGATCATTCAGTTCGGCTTTGCCAATGCTCAGCCCGATTTTTTCAACCTCGTTGACCAACAATTCCCGATTGACAAATTGGCTCCATACCTGCTCTACAGCCCAGCTTCTCATCTGTGGGTTGAGGACTCCGCCCAGTTGCTGCCGGTAAATCTCGGTAGTCTGGTCTACCTGCTGATTGAATTCATTATAATCAATAGCATTCCCATTGATATTGCCGATCTGATTCTGATGCCTTGCCCAGAACGGA
>CAYQXR010000121.1:0-2434 GCA_964421625.1 uncultured Gemmatimonadaceae bacterium
ACGCCGCCGCGGGCGGCGAGCATGATCTTCTTCTTGCGCGCGTGATGCGCGACCCCGTTCTTGACGCGTGACATCTGGTCGGTCTCCTCAGGCCTGCAGCAGCTTGATCGTGCGGCGGTAGTCCGCGGCACTCACCAGGGCGGCCTTGCCGAGCTGGTTCTTCCGCTTGGTGGTCTTCTTGGTCAGAATGTGGCGCTTGTTCGCCCGGGCGCGCTTGATCTTGCCGCTCCCGGTGAGGGTGAACCGCTTCATGGCGGCGCGCTTGGTCTTCTGCTTCGGCATCGTTTCTCCTGTCCGGCTCAGTCCCCGCCTACTTGGGCGCGAGGACCATGATCATGTTGCGCCCATCGAGCTTGGCGTCCTGCTCCACCTTGCCGATGTCGGCGACGGCGGACGCCACGCGGTCGAGTACCGCTTTCCCCAGCTCGGTATGGGCAATCTGCCGGCCGCGGAACATCATGGTGACCTTGACCTTGTTCCCCTCGCCCAGGAACTCGCGGGCGTGGCGGACCTTGAAATCGAAGTCGTGGTCGTCGATCCCCGGCCGGAACTTGACTTCCTTCAGGTGGATCACGTGCTGCTTCTTCTTGGCGGCGCGGGCCGCCTTGGCCTCTTCGAACTTGAACTTCCCGTAGTCCATGATCTTGACGACCGGGGGACGCGCCATCGGCGCGACCTCGACCAGATCCAGATTGCGGGCGGCCGCAGCCGCCAGCGCCTCTTCGATGGTGAGCACACCCAACTGCTCGCCGTCGCCGGTGACGACCCGGACGGGGGAGATGCGGATTTGCCGGTTGACCCGGACCCGCCGTTCACGATCAACGCTCGACAGTGGCCTTCCTCCTGCTTCAGGTTCCCGTAACAGAACACCCCACGGAGCGAATCGCGTGGGGTGTCCGAAGAGGCGCACCACGGCCGCTGACGACCGGATGCTTATGACTCCTGGACCCGTTCACTGCGCCTGCCAGCTCGGGGTGGGACCGCACCGCGGCCCACTTGCATCCCCCAAGTATAGCGCCCCGGGCCCCTCAGGTCAAGAGGTCAAGAGCCGCCGGTCGGCTCGGTGATCCGGAAGAGCCGGACCACGTACTCGTCGTCCGGCGCGGCGCAGGTAACCGTCAGCCAGCGCCCCTGGACGGCGGGCCGGTGCCCAGCCCACCGCTGGCAGTCGAGAGTGTGGCGCCCGAGAAATACCGAGTCCTGGAACACGTCCAGGAAGGTCTGTTCTGCCACCTTCCCGATGACCCAGAGACGTCCCTGATGGTCGAAATGGATTCCCCGGCGCTCGAAGTGCGGCAGGTGCCGGGGCTCGGTGGCGGTCGGCCTCGTCTGGCCAGGGTGCATCTCCGGCGCGTTGCCCTGCCGGGCGGCGCTGCGCTCCCGGCGGAACTGGACTTCAGCAGGGGTCTCGTACCGAGCCTCGAGATCGCGACCGAACTGGTACAGCGCCTGCCCCTGGCTGTCGAACACATGGAGCCGGTAGTTGGCGCCGTCAGCCAGCACCAGACGGTCGGCGGTGGCCACATACGCGGGCCAGGTGAGATCCGCCCGCTCGGGCCGCGCCGACATCACCTGATCGACGATGGGATGTCCGCTCGGCAACAGCTCCCGACCACCCCGGTCGAAGGCCTGCCGCAGGATCGGGTCGGGCTGATACCGGGGCCGCCCTGCCTCGCCGGGCAGCGGGAGGGCCTGCAACAGGTCGATCGAATCGCCCACCAGGCCACCGGGAGGGGCGGCCGGAAATGGGCCGGGGTACTCCTGGAGCAGTTCGCCCCCGAAGGTGAATACCAGCACCTTGCTCTGGGAGAAGGCCACCAGTCGTTCTCCGTCGCTGACCAGACGCGATGCACTGGGGAGTTCTCCCGGGCCATCGCCCGTCAGCCCGAAGTGGGCGCGCAGACGGCCCGTGCTGTCGAAGACCACGATACGGCGTTCCCCCACCGGTGTTCTCGGCAGCGACATGGCCACCTCACCCAGGTCACTCAGGGCCGGTTCCATGCCGGCTCCTTGATCAAAATCGAGAGGCGGAGCCAGGCGAGGCAGCTCATCCAGTCCCGGGAGCAGCGCCGGGCGCCCGGGGGCGTCCGGACCATTGCCCATGGGCGGCCCGAGGTCGGCAGAATTGCTGCCGCATGCCGAGACCAGAGCGAGGGCCATGATGAGTGTGGCGGTGCGGGCGCGGCTGATGGACATGGCAATCTCCGGAGCTGAGTGGAACAGCGGGACCACGTAGTTATACGGAGTGCTGTGAGGCGAGGTTGGGGGGGGCGAGCCGCGGGGCCCCCACGAGCTCGCGGCTGAAGCCGCGGCTCGGCGGTCTCGCTCGCTGACGCTCGCTCTGAGGGGCTGAAGCCCCGGGTCGATCGTCCAGGCAGGATCTCGCCTGGAACGGCTCAGCCACGAAATTGCCAGGATCATCTACCAGCGGTGG
>CAYQXR010000122.1:0-2248 GCA_964421625.1 uncultured Gemmatimonadaceae bacterium
CGGCGGGGCGCTCGATCAGCGCGGGCCAGAACGGCTGGGCCCTGGCCGGCGACTACATGAGCGCCGCGTCGTTTCTCGGCATTGCCGGCCTGGTGGCGACGTCCGGCTTCGACGGGCTGATCTATTCGACCGGCTGGCTGGTGGGCTGGCCGGTGGTGCTCTTCCTGATTGCCGAGCCGCTCCGGAATCTGGGCAAGTACACCTTCACGGATGTGGTCGCCCTGCACCGCCGGTCCAAGCCGATTCGCGTGGCCGCCGCAATCGGTACGCTGGCGACCGTGACGCTCTATCTGATTGCGCAGATGGTCGGCGCCGGCGGGTTGATCCGGCTGATGTTCGGGATCGAGTACGAAGCGGCCATCCTCCTGGTCGGCGCGGTGATGATCCTCTATGTGCTGGCGGGCGGGATGATCGCGACGACCTGGGTTCAGATCGTCAAAGCGGTCCTGCTCATATCGGGCGCGGCCATTCTGGCCGGCCTGGTGCTGATGCGCTTCGGAGGGAGCCCTACCGCGCTGTTTGCCGCCGCCGCCGAACGCTTCGGCGATGGCGTCCTGGCACCGGGCCGCCTGGTGTCGAACCCGTGGGATGCCGTGTCGCTGGGCATGGCGCTGATGTTCGGCACTGCGGGGCTGCCGCACATTCTGATGCGCTTCTTCACGGTGCCCGATGCGCAGGCAGCGCGTAAGTCGGTCTTCTATGCGACCGGCCTGATCGGCGCTTTCTATCTGCTCACCTTCGTGATCGGCTTCGGCGCCATGGTGCTGGTCGGGCCCGACGCCATCCGCGGCGTCGACGCCGGCGGCAACATGGCGGCACCACTGCTGGCCGAGGTGCTCGGCGGCACGGCGTTCCTGGGCTTCATTGCGGCGGTTGCCTTTGCCACCATCCTGGCGGTGGTCGCGGGGTTGACGTTGTCCGGCGCGGCGGCGCTCTCGCACGATCTCTGGGTCAACGTGGTGCGGGATGGGCACGCCACCAACCGCGAACAGCTGGGCGTGGCCCGGGCAGCGACCGTTCTGCTGGGGGTCGTTGCGGTGTTGCTGGGCATCGTTTTCAAGGGGCAGAACGTCGCGTTCATGGTGTCGCTGGCCTTTGCCATCGCAGCAAGCGGAAACTTCCCGGCCCTCTGCCTGGCGGTCTTCTGGCGGCGCGCCACGACCACCGGCCTGATGGCCAGCATGATCATCGGCACCACCACGACGCTGGCGCTGATCTATTTCTCGCCGACCATTCAGGTCGATATCCTGGGCAACGCGGCGGCGCCGTTCCCGCTCAAGAACCCGGCGGTCATCACCATCCCCCTTTCCTTCCTGGTCGGCGTGATCGGCTCGCTGGTGACGCAGCAGCGGAGCCAGGACGAGATCGTCCGGTTCAACGAGCGGGAACGCCAGATGCACTGGGGAGACGGCGCGTGAGGTAGCGCTGGCACCGCCCATTCCATTCGGGCATCTTTGGAGACTCCTCTACCGGGATGCCCGATGTCTCGCTTGACCAAAGCCGCCTTCCTCACGGCGGTGACTGCCGGGGCCGTATCGCCCCTGACCGCCCAGACCGCCGCCCTGCTGGACTCGACCTTTCAACAGTGGAACAGCACCTCCGGACCCGGATGTACCGTCGGCGTCGACTTCAACGGGCAGCGCACCACTCGCGCCTACGGGATGGCCAATCTCGAATACGGCATTGCGCTCCAGCCCAATTCGATCGTCGAATCGGGGTCGGTGGCCAAGCAGTTTGCCACCGCCGCTGCCGCGCTGCTCCACATCCGGGGTCGGTTGAGCCTCGACGACGATATCCGTAAGTACCTGCCGGAACTCAAGGATTTCGGCACCACGATCACCATCCGACAGCTCTTCAACCACACCAGCGGGCTGCGCGACCAGTGGGCTCTGCTGGCCCTTCAGGGCATTGGACCGGGTCAGGCGGTACATACGCTGCCCTGGATCCTCGATCTGGCGTCGTATCAGGAGGACCTCAACTTCACGCCAGGCAGCCATCATCTCTACAGCAACATGGGGTATGTGCTCTCCGCGATCATTATGGAGCGGGTTCTGGGTGAACCGTTTGCCCGCTTTTCCGAGCGGGAGTTCTTCGCTCCGCTCGGGATGACCCGGACCCAGTGGCGCGACGACTACCGGCGGGTGGTTCCTGATCGCGCTACCGCGTACTCGCGCGAGGGCAATGCCTGGGTCCAGGACATGCCGTTCACCATGGTCCATGGTAACGGCGGCCTGCTCACCACGGTCGA
>CAYQXR010000123.1:0-376 GCA_964421625.1 uncultured Gemmatimonadaceae bacterium
ATCTCGCCTGGAACGGCTCAGCCACGAAATTGCCAGGATCATCTACCAGCGGTGGTCCCTGCACATGCCCACCCGGCGCCTACCAGCATGCAGCGACTGTCCAACTTGGCATTCAGCCGGGGGCGAACTTAGCGTTCAGCCGACGCCCAATCTTGCATTCAGCCGCCAGCCGACGTTACTATCCGATATGTCCAGGAGCGTCAGCAGGTACCCACGAAGTCTTGCGCCGCGCTTGCTTGAGGCGCTCCGTGATACCCCAGCGGTCCTGATTCATGGACCCCGTCAGAGTGGCAAGACCACGCTCGCGCGCGTCGTGGGCGAGCCCCGCGGGTACCGCTACCTGACGTTCGACAATGAAGCCATACTCGCCGCAGCC
>CAYQXR010000123.1:386-2190 GCA_964421625.1 uncultured Gemmatimonadaceae bacterium
CCCAGTAGGGTTCGTTCTCAGCCTGCCCGCCAGGACCATTCTGGACGAGGTTCAGCGAGTACCCGAGCTGTTTACCTCGCTCAAGGCCGTCATCGACGAGCGCCGGACCCCCGGTCGGTTCATCCTGACGGGATCGGCCAACGTGCTCCTCATTCCCAGTCTGGCCGACTCGCTGGCGGGCAGGATGGGACTGCTCCGACTGCACCCCTTGGCGCAATGCGAGATAGAGAGCACCAGGCCGCGATTCATCGATGACCTGTTGACCGGAGACTTCCGAACTGGCATGGTTGAGCGTCTGGGGCCCGACCTCGCCAAGCGGATTGTGGCGGGTGGTTACCCTGCGGCCCTTGAGCGGCGGACGACGGTTCGCCAAAGCGCCCGGTACCGAGACTACGTTGAGACGCAGATCCAGCGGGACGTACGTGACCTAGCACGCATCCGCTCGCTCGATGCCCTGCCCAGATTGCTCACCGCTGCGGCGGGCTATACTGCCTCCCTGATCAATGTCGCGAATCTGGCCGCACCCTTTCATCTGACACGCCAGACCATCCACGACTACATCACGTTGCTGGAACGCGTGTTCCTACTTGAACGGCTGCCTGCGTGGCACAGCAACCGTCTCAGTCGACTGGTGAAGCGCCCGAAGCTCCACATGGGCGACACAGGAATTGCCTGCGCCCTGCTTGGGCTGGGCGCGGCCGAGCTGGAGAAGGACGGGGCCACGTTCGGCTCGATACTGGAAACGTTTGTACTCCAGGAACTTCGCCGACAGGCGAGCTGGCACCCAATGCCGATCGGCTTCTCCCACTTCAGGGACCGGGACAACTTTGAGGTGGACATCGTGCTGGAACAGGGGCCCTCACGGGTTGCCGGTGTCGAGGTGAAAGCGGCGGCCACCGTGACAGAAGGAGACCTCCGGGGACTCCGGAAGCTTCGGGACGCGGCGGGAAAGCACTTCACATCCGGGGTCGTGCTCTACGACGGCAGCGCGACCATTGCCTACGGTGACGACCTGTATGCGGTACCATTGCGGACTCTCTGGGAGCGCCCACGAGCTCGCGGCTGAAGCCGCGCAGCATGCACGGGCTGTCGCTGCTTGTTGCGATGTCGCGCGGCGGGCACCTGCGCCGCCATTCGTTGGGGTGTCGTGCGGCGAGCGCGAGCGTTGCGGTACAGCGCGCGGGGGCGGAAGCCACGCGGATCGCGCGCCCGCCGCCCCTGCCCCGCTACGGATTGGCCGCGAAGTAGGCCCACAAGGCTTGCAGCAACTGGTTGAGAGCGGGCACGCTGTCGTCACCCTCCATATTCGTGACCACCAGCACGGCCACACCGCGATCCAGCGCGACCTGGGCGCTCGAGTGGTTGTTGGTGTTGCTGCCCTCGTGGACGATGGCGCGTCCACCTGCGGCCCAAGGTGCTCCGCCAGCCCACCATCCCATGGCGTAGTTGGTACCCAGCCCGGACGTGGTCACCGGAATGGTGGTGGCCCGGAACGGCGCCTGAGGCACCAGCGCCGAGGTGCCCTGATCGGCGTACATCACTTCGCGGATCATGGTCGCCCACGCCGTCAGCGTCATGCTGGCCCTTCCGGCTGCAGTGAAATAGGGCGGATTGTCGAATCCCGGACGCTCCTGGTCGACGCCCCCGACACGACGATGCCCGATGGGGTTCTCCTCACTCAGATACGGAGCAGGCCCCCAGTAGAAGCCTGCGGTGATGCCAAGCGGCGTCAGAATGCGGGTGGTCAGCAGCGTCTCGAAGGACATGCCAGCCGCCCGTTCCATGATGTTGGCAGCGATGATGT
>CAYQXR010000124.1:0-2170 GCA_964421625.1 uncultured Gemmatimonadaceae bacterium
CACGAAACCGGGTTGCCGATCCATGTCGACGAGGACCCCCTGACCTGCGTGGTCCGCGGGACCGGGCGCATTCTCGACGACTACGAGAAGTACCGTAATGTGCTGACGACCTGAGCATGCGGTGGCCGGCGGAGCGGCGGGCGCCTCGGGGCGATATGCTCCTGTTCGGGGCGTGTCTCTTTCTGTCCCTGCTGTCGCTGGCCCTGCCGCACCGGTGGGCGGCCGGGCTCACTTCCGGCCTGCGCGCCACACTGCTCCGCCCCTTCGTCATACTGCAGGATCGAGCCACCCAGGACCGCAGCAGCCGGTTCCGGATCGGCCTGATCGAGGCCGAACGCGATTCGCTGGCCCGCCTGGTCCAGGACGACCAGCCGCTCCGCGCCGAGAACCGGTCCCTCCGGTCGCTGCTGGCGCTCCCGGAACGGGTCACCCTGCCGATGCTGCCCGCGACGGTGCTGCACCAGCCCGTCCAGGTCGATGAACGCATGCTGCTGCTCGGCATCGGCAGCGAGACCGGCGCGCGCCAGTTCGATCCCGTCATCACCTCCGACGGCTTGCTGGGCTATGTCTGGGATACCGAACGGAACAGTGCCGTGGTCCTGACCTGGCTGCATCCGGAGTTCCGGGCCCATGCGGTCACCGAGGACGGCAGCGTGATGGGGATGGTTGTGCCGACGCTGTCCAGCACTCCCCAGGCGATTCTGGAGTTCCGCGGCGTGGCCCTGCACGACACCGTGGCCATCGGCACGCGGGTGTACACGTCGAGTCTGGGCGGTGTGTACCCGCGTGGGATTCCGATCGGGACCATCTCGGCCGAAGCGGGCGATTCCCTGGCCTACGAGCGGATCTACCGGGTGATTCCCTTCGTGAACCCGGGGATGGTGGCGCACGCCATGGTGTTGCGGGCCGAGCGGGGCGCGCCGTTCCTGCCGCTGCCCGGGGATACGCTGCGGCCATGAATCGTCCCCGGGAGCGTCGAGTGATGGGCACGCGCCGGACCGATCGGGTGCGGATCGCGCTGATCGTGCTGCTCATTCTGATGCTCCAGTTCTACCTGATCCCATCGCTGGTGGACAGCCCGTACACGCCGGACTTCGTGTTGATCGGCATGCTGCTGCTGGTGGTCCGTCAGCCGCCGGGGTTCGCGGCGGTGACCGGCCTGCTGGTGGGGCTGGCCTGGGACGCGTTGCACCCGACGCGCTTCGGTGCGGCCATGCTGGCCCACACGCTGGTCGGGCTGGGAGCCGCCTGGGGCCGGGCGATGTTCTTTGCCGACAATCTCCTGGTGGCGGCCGGTCTCTTCTTTCTGGGGACCTGGTCCCGTGATCTGTTGCTGGCCCTGGGCAGCGGCACGCCGCTGGGTGCGCTGGTGACGGTCGCGGCGGTGCAGGCCCCGCTGCATGCGCTGACCACTGCGGTGGCCGGGGTGCTGATGGTGGTGCTGTTCCGCGACTGGCTCGCCATCCGGATCGAGCGGTGAGCGTCTTCGCTTCGCCGGCCGTCGGGCAGCGCGCCGACCAGGCGCGGGTGGTGCTGCTGCTCGCCTTCCTGCTGCTCTGCGGCGCATTCTTCCGCTTGCAGGTGCTGCAGCACGAACGGTTTGCCCCGATCTCCGCCTCGCACCGGGTGCGGCGCCTGCCCCTGCCGGCACCGCGGGGAACCATCACGGATCGTCACGGTGCGCCGATCGCCATGAATGTGCCGGGCTATTCCGTCCGACTGCTGGCGCAGGACCATCGCAAACGCGAGGTGGTTCGCGACTCGCTGCGGGCGGTGCTGGGTCGCATGCAGGAACTGGTGCCCGACGAGTCAATCGACATCGAGGCCGTGGTCCGCCGCTGGGACGAGGCGCGCTTCCGGCCCGTGGTGGTGCTGCCGTCGGGCCGGGAGGTCACGGTGGCGGTGCTGGAGGAGCATCGGGCCATCCTGCCCGGTCTGCTGATCGAACAGGAGCCGCGACGTGCCTATCCGGCCGGCCCGGCCGCAGCCCACCTGATTGGCTACCTCGGCGAAATCTCGCAACGCGAAGTCGCGGCGGGCCGCTTCCCCACGGTCACCCAGGGCGAACTGGTCGGCAAGGACGGCCTCGAAGCCGAGTACGACTCGCTGCTCCGGGGCCAGCGCGGGGCGCGCTACATCGAGGTGACCGCCACCAATCACGTGGTGCGCA
>CAYQXR010000125.1:0-2044 GCA_964421625.1 uncultured Gemmatimonadaceae bacterium
CTCTCCAGCGTCCGCAGCGGTTCGACGTCGTACCCCATGATCCAGGGCAGCGGCAGGTGGGCCGCCGTCGGCACCGTGTCCGAAGGGTACAGGAGTGCGTCTCCGCCACTCTCGATCAGCACCGCCATCAGGTTCGGCGTGTGCCCCGGGGTGACCATCACCCGGACGCCCGGCACAATCTGTCCCGCCGGGCCCTCCAGCAACTGGAACTTCCCGGCCGCGACGATGGGCGCAAAGTTGTGCGGCAGGTAGGAGGCCTGGGTCCGCTCGTTGGTGTGCGTGGCCCACTCGTACTCCCGCCGATGAGTGACGTAGCGCGCATTGGGAAAAGTGAGCTGCACCCGACGGGCCGGGTCGTCCGGGGCGATGAAGGTGTTGCCGCCCGCGTGATCGAAGTGGAGATGAGTGTCGACCACGATCCGGACATCCTCGGGCCGATGCCCGGTCAGCGCCAACGAGTCCTCGAGCGTCGTCCGCCCATCCGCCCCGGCGTTCTCGACCCCGTAGATCTGTCGGAACTTGTCGTCTTCCTTGTTGCCAAGGCCGGTCTCGACCAGGATCAGTCCGTCGTCGTGCTCGATCAGGAGGGACCGCATTCGCAGCGGACTCCGGTTGCGGTCGTCGACCCGGGTACGCCGCGACCAGAGCGTCTTGGGCACCACCCCGAACATGGCCCCACCATCGAGCTGCTGGAGCCCGGCCTCGAGGGCGTGCACCGTGAATCGACCGACGGTGAGGGTGGTAACGCTGGCAGTCATCGGCACTCCTGGCTCGGGACGGTGTGGTCACACGGGAAGATACCCGGGCGCCTGCGGCCTCACCTGCCCGGTTCGTCGTCCCTGTCCTCCGGGCTCAGCGACCGCTGGTAGATGCGGTCCACCTGCCGATCGGTCCCCAGCAGAAAATCGTGGGCCCCAACGTCGGTGAACCCGTACTTGTGGTAGAAGGCCTGGGCCCGGGCATTGTGCTCCCAGACGCCGAGCCAGAGTGTCCGGGCGCCGAGTCGGCGGGCCGTCTGCTCGACCGCGGCCATCAGATCCCGGGCGACGCCCCGGCCATGCCAGGCCTGCGAGACGTACAGACGCCAGAGTTCGATCGGAGTGTCTCCCGTGACGCAGGTCGGCACATCGCTGCGGCGAAGCTGCGCATACCCGGCGAGCACGCCATCGACTTCGGCCAGAAACGTCGTGATCGCCGGGTCGACCAGTTCCCCGCCCTGTTGACGCACCCCGTAGGTCTCGGCGAGGAACAGCGCCATGTCGGCTGGATCATTGTCGGCCGCGAAGGTGTCCTGGAAGATCCGGGCGGCCAGCTCGGCCAGTGCGGCCGCATCCTCCGGCTGCCCCACCCGGATAACCGCGCCCACCTCAGCGACCCCGCTCGCCCAGTTCCCGCAGCGGCGTGCGATGCAACTGTTCCAGATCCGACAGGGTCCGCGCGCCGTGCTCGCGGGCCTGCCCCAGCAGGCGGGTGAGCAGATGCCCGGTGACCAGCGCGTCACCGGCCGCCCGGTGCCGCGCCGGGAAGGTCAGCCCAAACCGCTCGGCGAGCGCCCCGAGCGCATAGCTCGGTTCCTTCCGAACCAGACGTCGAGCGAGTCGGACGGTACAGAGACGCGGGCCATCGAGCGTCAGGTGCCGGGTCCGCTGCACTTCGGCCCCGACGAAGCCCCAGTCGAAGCGCGCGTTGTGTGCGACGAAGACCCGCCCCGAGAGTGCACCGAGCACCTGATCAGCCACACCGGCGAAATCGGGCGCGTCGGCGACCATGGCGGAGGTGATGCCGGTGAGGTCCACGATCCGGTCGGGAATCGGACGCAGCGGGTTGACCAGTGAATCGAACACCAGCTCGCAGCGGCTGCCCTGCACCACCACCACAGCAATCTCGGTGATCCGGTCGGCGCCGGTGGCGTCCATTCCGGTGGTCTCGACGTCGACCACGGCAAAGGCGCATTCTTCGAGCAGTGGACTGCCCTGCGCCGCCGGGACCAGTCCCCAGCGGCCATCCACCTGCTGGGCAGTGATCCCCGGGTGCGCCAGCAGGT
>CAYQXR010000126.1:0-2035 GCA_964421625.1 uncultured Gemmatimonadaceae bacterium
CCCCGAGCCACAACCCCTCGCGCGCCCGCGTCATCGCCACATACCGCTCGCGCCGTTCCAGCTCCCACCGTTCGCGCGCGGCCCCATCCTCGGGCACCCCACCCCCACCGCTCATCTCCACATCGCCCGGCCGCAGGTCCGCGAGGAGCACATGCCACGAGTCGAAGCCCTTGAATCGCTTGATGGTCCCCACCTTGACCGCCTCCACTGGGCTCCCGTCATGCACCGTCAGGTCCACCACCGGCAGTCCCGCCGCTGCCAGAGCAGCCATCACCCGCTGACAGGTGCGGTACTCCTCGGCGAGCACCACCACATCACCCATGCTCACGTCGGGCGTGGACGTCGCAGCCAGCACCCTGCCCACCAGCGCCCGGTCGTGCTCGTCGCGGGAGCCATGGCGCGAGATCTCCGGCATCGGCCCTTGCCGCCCCACCGGCATCGGCCCCTCCGCCCCGACCAGAGCCAAGGCGAACTCCGCCACTTGCACCGTGTTGCGATGATTCACGGTGAGCTCGGCCTCGCGGGCCTCGACCGAGACACCCGCCTCCTCCAGCGCGAACGCTCCCGGATACACGGCCTGCTGCGGGTCGCTGAACAGCAGGAACGCATCGGGCGCATCCCCCACGAGCGCATGCAGCATCCGCACCATCGCGCAGGACAGGTCCTGCGCCTCGTCCACCACCACGGCCCCGTAGGGGACCCCACCCCACGGCGCCGCCGCGTCGCCCGCCTGCGAACCCCATGGCCGCTCGCGCAGTTCCTGCTCGGCCAGCAGGATCACATCCGTCCAGTCGTGCACCTTGTAGCGCCGCAGGCCCACCGCATACTGCTCATACAGGGACCACATCTCATAGCGCTGGTTGAGGTTGAGCGCCTGCCCGCGCCCGGCGCGCGAAATCGCCGCATACTCCTCGAACGACCTCAGCCCACGCCCCTTGATGACGTGCGCGATCTCATCCATCCAGTACGACTTGCCCAGGCCGCGCTGGCGCAGCAGGCTGCGGCCATTGACCGTGGACCATGCCGCCTCAAACGATCTGGCCACCGTCGCCTTGTCCAGGTTGAGCGCCACCTCGCGTGCCCGCAGCACCGCCACCGCGAGCTGGTACACACTCCGAAAATCCACCTGGCCTGCGGCATCGGGCGCGAGCAACGCCATCTGCTCCCCCCACCTGGGCGGCATCTGGCGCACAAAGCCCGTGACGAGCACCCGCACCTGGCGCGTGCGCGCCACATACGCCGCCCTGTGCAGCGCCACCACGCTCTTTCCCGTTCCCGCAGCACCGCGGATGCAGGCCGGCCCACTGAAGCTGCGGCGCACCAGCATCGCCTGTTCGGGATGCAGGAACGTCATCCACTCCTCAAGCGGCACCCCCACGTCGGCGTGGGCAAGCCACGTCTCGATCTCCTCGACCAGCGAGGGCACGGGATCGGCCGTCAGTTCCGGCTCCGCCTCCTCATTCGCGCCGATGCCGGGGCCTGCCTCGCGCGGCGGGAACAGGTCCAGCAGCCGTCGCAGCACCACGTCCACCTGTGACTCCGTCAGGCGCCTCCGGTGGGCCACGATGTAGCCAGCCAGGGCATCCTCACTCACCACCTCGACATGCCGCACGCGCGCCCTGACGTCGCGGTAGCCAGCGAGCACCGCGACCACATGCACCTCCCCCGGTGCCAGGCCTATCGCCGCGAGCTCGTGCTCCACCACATCGGACAGATCCGCCAGCGCCAGCAGATCGTCGGTGACGTCCTCCTGAGCCTGGTAGATCCTCCCCTCGCCCACCGACACATCGACCCAGGCCTTGGCATCGATCACGAACACTCCTTGCGGCCCCACGGCCACCAGGTCCATCCGCGCGCGCCCGGAGCCCGGCCATTGCCGGCCCACCAGAAAATGCATCCCCGTCACGGACAACGGCGCGAGAAGGCGGGCAATGCGGCGCGCGGACCCACTGGCCTCGGCGCACGCTTCAGCATCCGCACGCTCTTCAGCGAGCGCGGCGAACAACTGCGCCGCCTGATCGGCGGATTCCCCAGC
>CAYQXR010000127.1:0-125 GCA_964421625.1 uncultured Gemmatimonadaceae bacterium
GTCGCCCCTACGTCGATCCGCGACGGGGGCAGACCATTACCGCCTGTTGGGATGCATACGGGCGACCGCCTTTCGCCCCTACGTCGATCCGCATCGGACACGGACCGTTACCGTCGGTTGGGGTG
>CAYQXR010000127.1:225-1826 GCA_964421625.1 uncultured Gemmatimonadaceae bacterium
CATACGGGCGACCGCCGGTCGCCCCTACAACGATCCGCGGCGGGAACGAACCATTACCACCGGTTGAGATGCATTCGGGCGACCGCCGGTCGCCCCTACGTCGATCCCCGGCGGACACGAACCATTGCCACAGGTTGAGATGCATACGGGCGACCGCCGGTCGCCCCTACAACGATCCGCGGCGGGAACGAACCATTGCCACCTGTTGAGATGCATACGGGGCGACCGCCGGTCGCCCCTACGTCGATCCGCGACGGGGGCAGACCATTACCGCCTGTTGGGATGCGTAGGGGCGACCGGCTGGTCGCCCGTACATCATCCGCATCGGGAACGGAACATTACCACCGGTTGGGATGCGTAGGGGCGACCGGCTGGTCGCCCGTACATCATCCGCATCGGGAACGGAACATTACCACCGGTTGGGATGCATTCGGGCGACCGCCGGTCGCCCCTACGTCGATCCCCGGCGGGAACGAATCACTACCGCCGGTTGGGATGCATACGGGCGACCGCCCGCCCCTCACCCAAACCGCCTCGGCTGATCCTGCAGCAGGTGCCGCATCCGGTGCATGTAGGTGTGATCGTGCAGCAATCGCGACCGCGCGGCCGCGCCCATGACCTCGGCGCGTTCCGGTTCCTCCAGCAGGTACTGCACCGCCTCCTGCAGGGAGGCCGCGTCGTGGTAGACCATCACCTCGCGCTCGGGCGCGAAGCAGCGGGGCAGATCGCCGCGGTCGTCGACGACCTGCGGCAGGCCAAGCGCCGCCAACTCGAAGAGCCGCTGGTTGCAGGCGGCCTCGCGCGGATCGCCCTCGACCGCCATGTGGTGGATGTTGATCGCGACGCTCGCGCCGCTGTAGGCCTTGATGTACTCGGCCGTCGACGGCGCCTCGCCCCGGCAGTAGTCCTTGAGCGCGGTGCTGCGCCATCCCGGCCCCCAGATGGCCAGTCCGTGACGCACCAGACCGCTCAGCAGCCGCTCGCGCCGGGGCGTGGCCCGCCCAGCGAACACCACACTGGCCCGGTACTCGCCCGTGCTCCGGATCGGGCGGTAGACGGACGGATCGGCCGCAAAGGCCAACACGTCGACGGTGCGGGCCAGCCGCTCATGAATCTCGGCGGCCACGTCGGTGCCGACGGCATAGATGTGATCGTAGGGCCGAGCGCGCTGGGCGGCCTCGGTGGCGGTGCGCAGGTCGTCGGGCAGCCAGTTGATCCAACGGGCGCGGCTCAGACCCCGCAACCCCTCCAGCATCCGCTCGTCGATGACCGTCCCACCGGCCACGATCACCAGTTCGGGATCCTGATCGATCAGTGCCCGCTCGATCTGTCGCGGCAGGTCGCGCCCGGTGAGGCGACCCAGCAGCGATGGCTGGCGGCCCAGATCGATGGTGGTGACACGCGCGTCGAGCCGCTCCAGGGCACGCACCTGCTGCGCGGCGTGCGCGTGGTAGACATCGTCGAATTCGGCGAGGAAGAGTATCGATCGCTCTGTCGTCATCCCCGGTCCTCCCCCGTGAACTGCAAGTCAGCCAGACGCCGATACCGTCCGTTCTGCGCCATGAGATCGTCGAGACCGGCACGCACGACGATCTCATGGC
>CAYQXR010000128.1:0-1823 GCA_964421625.1 uncultured Gemmatimonadaceae bacterium
ATCCGGCACGGCGACTTCGTGCTGGCCTCGGGGGCGCGCTCCTCGTACTACATCGACTGCCGCCTGACCACCATGTCGGCGCAGGGGCAGCGGTTGATCGGTCAGCTCGGGCTGGCGGCCATCCGCGACGCTGGCTGGCACCCGCGCAGTGTGGGCGGACTCACCATGGGAGCCGATCCGGTTGCCTATGCTGTGGCCGCCGCCAGCGTGGCGGCGCTGCCGGAGATCGACGCCTATTCGGTGCGCAAAGCTGCCAAGGACCACGGGACCGGTCGCCAGATCGAAGGCAACTTCGCCGCCGGCGATGCCGTGGTTGTCGTCGAAGACGTGATCACCTCAGGCGGGTCAGCGCTCACGGCCATCGACGTGATCCGGCAGGCGGGCGGTCAGGTGCTCGGGGTGCTCGCGGTGGTCGATCGCGCGGCCGGTGGCCGGGAGCGGATCGAGGCTGCCGGAGTGCCGGTCCGGGCGCTGGTCGGCGTGGCCGAACTGCTCTAACGCCACTCGCTCGGCGGTCGTCGCGGGCCGGCGGGATTGACCCCCGGCGTCAGGGGCCGGAAGCCGCGCCAGCGGGCGCGATGCGGTCGGACGATGCCATCCAGAAATCGCTCCATCATCATGCTGAAGGGGTAGCGGATCCGGAACTCACCCGGCGTGATCCCCAGCACCAGCCGCAGATGCCGCGCAAAGGACTGGGGCGAGGCGAACGCCAGCCGATAGGCCACGTCGGCGATGCCGTGCTCGCCCTCATCGAACAGGCGCGCAGCGTGACAGAGCCGGACGCCGACCAGATGGTCCTTGGGCGAGGGCAGTCCGAGCCGCACGAAGCGGGACGTCAGGGAGGTCGGCGGGACGGCGAGTCGGCGGGACAGGGTCAGGATGGTGGGCATCTCCGGCCCGCCCCGCACCAGCTCTTCCCAGAAGGCGCGTCCCGGCGGGGTCAGTGAGGGCAGGTGGTCGAGGATTGGCGTCAGAATGGCGGTGGCCCGATCCGCCACCGGGGCACCCAGCACCTCCCGCAGTCGCCGCCACCCCGCAGCCACCGAAACATCGATCACCTGACGGACCCCGTATGCCCCCAATCGGAGCAGCGTGTTGGGGTCGTGCTGTTCCTCGCGGGACATCAGCGCCACGGCCGGTACGGCGGGGAAGGCCCGCCCGAATTGTTCCAGCAGCAGCGGCGCCTCGTCGCCGCAGTGATTCAGTGAGACCAGCAGGGCATCGACGGGCCGCTCGCGTACCACGCGGAGGGCCTCACGCAGCGAGCCGTGGTGGATCAGGGAAAAGGTGCCGTCGCCCGCAGCTTCGACCCGGGCCCGTTCCTGGGGTGAGAGCACAGCGGCAACGACCGGCTGGGACCACGACATGACACGCTCCTGGCGAGTGGTTGGTCCATGATGACGCGGGATGCTCAACCGGCCTTCAAACAGTCGCTGGCGAGTCCGGGTTGGCCGAGGTCTTCTGGACGCAGGTGAACTCGCCCGATCCAGCGACCCGCCGCGGCCACGTTATGTTCCCGACGGGGGTAGAACGTGATGATCGCGGACCGGGGCAACCCGGCCCGAGGAAAGTCCGAGCTCCACAGGGCAGACCGCCAGGTAACGCCTGGGCGCCGCGAGGCGACGGACAGGGCAACAGAGAGCAGACCGCCGATGGCCCGGGGCAACCCGGGATCAGGTAAGGGTGAAACGGTGGGGTAAGAGCCCACCGCCCCCCATGCAAATGGCGGGGGCACGGTAACCCCCGGTCGGAGCAAGGCCAAATAGGCGACGAGGTGCGGCCCGCACCGTTCGAGTCGCGGGTAGGCTGCTTGAGGCGGCTGG
>CAYQXR010000129.1:0-1794 GCA_964421625.1 uncultured Gemmatimonadaceae bacterium
GTTCGATGCCTATCTCACCCTGCGCGGGCTCCGCACCCTCCACGCCCGGATGCGCGTGCACCTGGAAAACGCCGCCGCGGTGGCCGAGGCGCTGAATGGCCACGAGGCCGTACAGCGGGTCTACTATCCCGGACTGGCGGATCATTCCGGACATGCACTCGCAGCGCGACAGCAGACCGGCTTCGGGGCAATGATTGCCTTCGAGCTGCGCGGCGATCTCTCGGCCGTCGAGTGCTTCACGGCGGATCTGCCGTGGTTCACCTTGGCGGAATCCCTGGGCGGCGTCGAGAGCCTGGTGGCGCACCCGGCCACGATGACCCACGCCGCGATGGAGCCCGCGGCGCGTCACGCGGCGGGCATCTCGGATCAACTGCTGCGGCTGTCGGTGGGGATCGAGGCGACGGAGGACCTGGTGGCGTCGGTGGTGGGGGCGCTCGACCGGGTGGCGGCGCAGGCGACGACCCTGGCGGTCGCCGCCTGCTGAGTGGCGATCAGAGCACGGTCCAGCCGCTCCGGTACTCCCGCGTCAGATACTGATTAGCTGCGGGCTGATTGCGGAACTGGGCCGTGGCGGCATCGTACTGGAGATACTGCGGCCCCTTGTTGACCTGATTGGCATGGCGGATCGCGGCCACGCCGAGCAGCATCGTCTCAGTCAGCTTGGACGCGTAGGCGATCGGCGCCGCAGCGGTCGCCGTCCCCTTGATGGCGTTGACCCAGTTCATTTCGTGTGAGGTGGTGATGCGGGGCTCGGTGGCCGGTACCCGCGCCGCCTCCTCCATCAGCGATTCCGGGAAGAGCCGCGGGCGACGCCCGTAGGTCTCGTGGAACAGCACGCCACGGTCCCCGATCATGAAGATGCCGCCCTCGGTGTTGTACTCGAAGCTCTCCGGCACGCCCGCTGGGCGCGGGGCCATCAGGCCGCCATCGTACCAGTACATCCGTACCGCAGGACGCGCCGTCGTTGCGCCGAAGGTCCACTGCACGTTGGTGGCAGCGGGGAAGGAGGCGGGGTTGGCCCGTGGTCCGCCGAAGGGGGTCGACGATCCTTCGACACTGTCGGGGTAGTCGAGCCCCAGCGCGTAGAAGGGGCCGTCCACCAGGTGAGCGCCCATGTCGCCGAGCGCGCCGCCGCCGAAATCCAGCCAGCCGCGCCAGGTGAAGGGGTGGTAAATCGGGTGGTAGGGGATCACCGGGACCGGGCCGTGGAACAGATCCCAGTCGAGGGTGGGCGGGGGTGTCCACGGGCCGCTCGACATGCCGGCTGTGAGGACATTGTTCACGCTCCCCTGACTCCACTGGTCGCCGACCTTGGGTTGGTTGGGCAAGGTGCCGCCGGTGGCGACGGGACGCGGCACCGCCTGGGGCCAGTAGCCCAGCGGGCGGTTGGTGTAGATGTGGACCTCGCGCACCGGGCCGATCAGTCCCGCCTGGATCCATTCGCGGATCAGTCGGGTGTCGGTCGTGGAGTGGCCCTGGTTGCCCATCTGCGTCACCACACCGGTCCGTGCGGCGACGGCAGCCAGCATGCGCGCTTCCGCCACGGTGGCGCAGAGCGGCTTCTGGACGTAGACCGCCTTGCCCAGTTCCATCGCGGCCCGCGCGATCACCGCATGGGTGTGATCCGGCGTGGCGATGAACACGCCGTCGATCGACTTTTCCCGTTCGAGCATCACCCGGAAGTCGGCGTAGCGGGTGGCGCCGGCATGGGCCACGTGCACGGGATTGGGGGAGCCATCCGCGAGGGTCGGCGCGCCGATCTTCCGATCGACATAGCCGAAGTCGACATCGGCC
>CAYQXR010000130.1:0-1758 GCA_964421625.1 uncultured Gemmatimonadaceae bacterium
CCGGCGGTCGCCCGTACGATGCCGTCGTGCCAACGGATGCGCGATGAACGCCGGATGGCCGGTCGCCGCCAATCATCAATCGTGGATGCCGTTGGGGTCGGTGCGTGAACGGCCGCACCAGGGCGTAGGGGCGACCGGCGGTCGCCCGTACGGATGTGCGTGGACGTTTGCGCTCACCATCCATCACGGATGTCGTTACGGGCGTAGGGGCGACCGGCGGTCGCCCGTACGATGCCGTCGTGCCGACAGATGTGCGATGGACGCCGGATGGCCGGTCGGCGCCAATCATCAATCGTGGATGCCGTTGGGGTCGGTGCGTGAACGGCCGCACCAATCATCCATTACGGGCGTAGGGGCGACCGGCGGTCGCCCGTACGCATCCCAACAGGCCGCGTTTGCCCGTGCCCGCCGCGCGATATCCCCATGCCGCTGGGACTTGTGAGCCGAGAGGCTACCCTCTATAGTTGGTAAACTTCCTCAATCGGAGTGCCCATGCAGGTTTCTTCAGTGGTTGGCCAGGGCATCCATCGTTTTCACGCTGTTGGGCGGTGGCTGTACCGCTCCTGCGCCGAGTGTGGTCGACACGCGCCTGACGACGGCGAACAGCATGGATCTCCTGTTCATGGCTGTGCAGGAGATCGGTGTGCGGTGTCCTGACTTCGGGCAGAAGCTCCTTGGCATGTACTACACCGGGGGTCTTCTCTGGGACCAGATGGTCGGAGACCACGAGTATGGTTATGCCGATTATGGGACCATGTTGAACCCTGGGACGATCCACATGGAACTGGAGAAGTATCTCGAGCTGTCAGATCTGGAAATGCTCATCGCAGATCTCTACCACGAAGCAGCTCACTCGTTCCTGGGCGAGGACGATTGGAAGGACGCCAACGACGTCTACATTACGACCACTTCGTTTGGCAGAGAAGGAATGGCCATGACGTCCTACGACGTTCTCTACAACGAAGGAAGGTGCCCCGATGTTCTCAATTGAGATCCGGCCCCGTCTGGCAGGTGGTGTGCTCATGCTGCTGGGCGCACTGGTGTCCGTCGCTGTCAGGATGTCGGCCCAGGCTACCGATAGTCAGGTTGTTCGGCTCGCTGCTGCCGCGCAGGTCGATCGCCTGTTCCCGCTCATGACGATGTTCGGTGAGCGGTCGGCGGTTCGGACCTTGATGCCATCACCACTGGGGTACCGACTGGGTGATGGAAAGATGGTCATGATCTCGCCCTTGCCGGCTCGGCCACAACAGGATTCGGAGGAACTGGCGCGGGCGCTGAAGGCGAAGGTGGCGACCCCTGCAGATACGCTCCTCTGCAATCCGCCGGTGGTGCGGGGATGCTCCGGGACGACCGGGGTGCAAATCAGACTGAGCGATCCGGTCATCCGGGGGGACAGCGCTACGGTACTGTTCACACTGCAGGCCCTGCGACGCGTCAATAACGAGTTCGGGGGGGTGATGTCCTTCACCTATGCCCTCTACCTCGTGCGGGAGGGTGGACGGTGGCGGGCGGCCGCTTTCGGCGCAGCCGACCTGCGCTACCTTGCAGAGCCACGCGCGATCGGACCAGATGGCATGCCGGTGACCCGCGACTGAAGGTGCATGAGTAGGGGCGACCGGCGGTCGCCCGTACGATGCCGTCGTGCCGACAGATGTGCGATGGACGCCGGATGGCCGGTCGGCGCCAATCACCAATCGTGGATACCGTTGGGGTTGGTGCGTGGACGTCTGCACCAGGGCGTAGGGGCGACCGGCGGTC
>CAYQXR010000131.1:0-1748 GCA_964421625.1 uncultured Gemmatimonadaceae bacterium
TCACCGGCAGCACTCGGTGCAGTTCCTCTGCCTCCGACACCGGCTCCGCCCCGGGACGGGTGGACTCGCCGCCCACATCGAGGATGGTGACTCCCTCTTCCACCAGGCGCTGAGCGTGGGCCACCGCCGCCGCCACACCGTCGAGTTGTCCGCCGTCGGAAAAGGAATCCGGCGTGATGTTGAGGATGCCCATGATGCGCGGCGACTCAAGACTGAGCACACCATCGCGATGTCGCCAACTGCTAGCTGGTTCCGCTGGCAACGCCATACCAACGGCGATGGCGAGCGCCTGGAGCGGCTCCGGCTGAATCCACGGTCTGGCGAAGGCACCCAGCCTGGCTCGCGGACCAGCGAGCACCATCCAATCGGGGCCGGTCAGCATCTGGAGACTGAGGCGATTGGCCACGGGGAGCATGGCTTCGATGGTGGCGGCATCGAGACCGGTGACCAACAGCGCCGTCGCCGCGACACCCGCAGCGGTCTCACCCGCGAGCGACGCCTCCCACCCACGGGCCACCAACAGATCGGCCAGCGCCCCCGGTGCTTCACCGAGGACTCTGGCCTGAGGAGTGGGTTCCGTCACCGGGAAGCCCTTCCCGATGGCCACCAGCGGCCATCGGGTGTAATCACGCGCCGGCCGGTTCCGCCGGTGGCGCGCCGAGCATCGGGGCGCGGAACGACGTGTCCGTGGCGGCGGGCACCTTGGCTGTCGGTTCCGCAGGTGGCACCGGCGGCGTGGTCGGCCGCGGCGGCAGCGGCTGGTTCTGCTCCAGCAGGGCCAGATCTTCCCGGTCGATGGTCTCGCGCTCCAGCAGCGCGGCAGTGATGCGCTCCAGCAGATCGCGATGTTCCACCAGCAGGCGCATCGCAGTGTCGTAGGCCTCGTCGAGGAGGCGCTTCACTTCGGCATCGACCAGTTGCGCCGTCTGCTCGGAGATCTCCCGACGCGATCCGAACTCCCGCCCGAGGAAGACCTCCTGCTCCCGCTCGCCAAGCGCCATCAATCCGATGGCTTCGGACATCCCGAACTGAGTCACCATCCGGCGGGCCAACGCAGTCGCCCGTTGGATGTCATTGCCCGCCCCAGTGGTCACCTTGTCCTTGCCGTAGATCAGCTCCTCGGCGGCGCGTCCACCGAAGAACATCGCCAGCGACCCGATGAGCCAGCCGCGCGAGTAGTTCAGTCGATCGGTTTCTGGCAGCGAGGCTGTCAGGCCGAGTGCCCGGCCCCGCGGGATGATGGTGACCTTGTGGACTGGATCGGAGCCCGGCGTCTTCATCGCGACGACCGCGTGCCCGGCCTCGTGATAGGCGGTCAGCTCCTTGTCGGCGTTGGTGAGCACCAGCGAGCGCCGTTCGACGCCCAGCATCACCTTGTCCTTGGCTGCTTCGAAGTCCGCCATGTCGACGGCCGACTTGTTGGCGCGGGCCGCCAGCAGCGCCGCCTCGTTCACCAGATTGGCCAGATCGGCCCCGGCCATCCCCGGCGTGCCCTTGGCGATGGTCTCGAGATCGATGCCAGGCGCCAGCGGGATCTTGCGGGTGTGCACCCGCAGGATGCCCGCGCGGCCCTTCACGTCGGGCGCATCGACAACGATTTGCCGATCAAAGCGGCCCGGACGCAGCAGGGCCGGGTCGAGCACGTCGGGACGGTTGGTCGCAGCAATCAGGATCACGCCGTCGTTCGACTCGAACCCATCCATCTCGACCAGAAGCTGGTTGAGCGTCTGCTCCCGCTCATCGTGACC
>CAYQXR010000132.1:0-1668 GCA_964421625.1 uncultured Gemmatimonadaceae bacterium
AGGACGACGAGTTGTGATGGCTCTTCGCGAACCAGCCAACAGAACCGATCGACGCCACCTCCAGCAGGCCGGCACGCTCTCGCCACACGCTTGGTGCGCCTTGTACGAGGTGACTAGGGCGGTAGCGACCGGTATTCAGAATCAGCAGTCCGAGGAACAGGCCGCACACGCAATGGGACAGACGCCTTGAACCGCCCCGGGTTTCCCGGAGCCCCGGTTACGTGAGTCCAGCCGCCTCGGCATGAGCCGACTGGTGCTGATGGTACAGTGCTTCGTACTCCGCCGGTGGAATGTACCCCAGCGGTTCCATGAGGCGGCAGGTGTTGTACCACGCCACCCACTCCAACGTGGCATACTCGACCTCATCCAGTCCGCGCCACGGTCCATCTCTACGGATGACCTCGGTCTTGAAAAGCCCGATCACCGTTTCTGCAAGCGCGTTGTCATAGGCATCGCCGACACTGCCCACCGAGGGCTCGATCCCTGCTTCGGCCAGGCTGTTGGTGTAGGCAATCGACAGATACTGCACTCCCTGGTCACTGTGGTGGACCAGCGTCGCATCGGTGTCCCGGTCACAGAGGGCCTGATCAAGCGCGTCCAGTGCGAGGTCGCTCCGCCTGGACGAGGAGGCCCGCCAGCCGACGATCCGTCGCGAGAAGGCGTCGATGACGAAGGCCACGTAGACGAAGCCCCGCCAGGTGGCCACGTAGGTGAAGTCAGCCACCCAGAGACGATTCGGCCGGTCAGCCTGAAAGTCCCGCTGCACCAGATCGACCGGGCGAGGAGCTCCCGGATCGGACACCGTCGTCCGGCAGCCTGCACCTCGCACCGCCCCGCGCAGACCAAGCTCCCGCATCAGTCGCTCGACCGTGCAGCGCGCTGCCGGGATCCGCTCACGGGCGAGCTGCTTCCAGATCTTCCTGGCCCCGTACACCCGGCGGTTGGCCTGCCAAACCCGCGTGATCTCTTCCCGCAGGAAGGCATCACGCCGGGATCGACAGGATCGCCGACTCGGATCCCGATCAGCAGCCTTGACCGCGTAGTATGTCGACGGAGCGATCGGCAGCACCGCACAGATCGGCTCGACTCCGTATTCCTCCCGGTGGTCGTCGATGAACGACACCATCAGCTGCCGCGGCGGTCGAGCTCCGCCTGTGCGAAATACGCCGAAGCCTTGCGGAGGATCTCATTCGCCCGGCGAAGCTCACGATTCTCACGCTCCAGCGCCTTGAGGCGCTCACCATCAGGAGCTGTGGCTCCCACTCGCTGGCTACCATCCCGCTCCGCATGCCGCATCCACTTGCGAAGCGTCTCACCCGAACAGCCGATCTTATCCGCGATCGACACGATCGCGCCCCACTGCGACGGGTACTCATGGGCATGCTCATGTACCATCCGGATTGCCCGACTCCGGACCTCTGGCGAAAACCTGCTCGGTCGTGACATGACTCCAACCTCTCAAGAAATGGAGTCTCCGGCAATACCGGGGCGATTCATCGAGTGATCTTGTGGACCAGCACCATTCCCCTGAGGAATCGATCCGGCTTGAAGAAAACAGAGGTTGAGCCGGAGGGACGCCCACGAATCTGCTCTGGCATGTTGAGCTGCGGCGCATGGGCCTCCGCCCACTGACGATAGCGCAACCAGAAATTCGACATCGTACTGTCT
>CAYQXR010000133.1:0-735 GCA_964421625.1 uncultured Gemmatimonadaceae bacterium
TCTCCACGTCCCTCATATACTCATTGTGAAGAGTATAAGGAGCATATTCAGAGTGTCCTGTCAAATAGAACTCCCTTCCGCCACGCGAAGCTACTATGCCCACTCCTGATTCATCAGACTCAGATAATATCTTCAACTCATCATATTTAAGTATATCATCACGCATAACAGTTGTGTGGCGACTATGAGGGATATAGAATTCATCGTCGAATCCACGAAAAAGAGGAAAACGTTTATCGTGAACAACATGCTTGAATACACCGAACATTTTTTCTGACAGAAGTTCTTTTTTCACTCCATAAAAGTGATACATGGCAGCCTGTGCAGCCCAACATATATATAAAGTGGATGTAACATGTGTACGAGCCCAATCGAAAATAGAAGATATTTCTTTCCAATAATAAACCTCTTCAAAATCGAGCAATTCCACCGGTGCCCCTGTAATAATCATACCATCATAGAAATCCTCCTTAATCTCGTCAAAATCTTTATAGAACATGGACAGATGCTCCTCGGATGTATTTTTGGACGTATGCGTTTTCAATTTCAGAAACTCCACTTCTACCTGTAATGGATTATTTGACAGTAACCTTATCAAATCGGTTTCTGTCATTATCTTTATTGGCATCAAGTTGAGAATAAGCACTCGCAGAGGACGTATATCCTGCTCATTTGCACGCAACTGGCTCATAACAAAGATATTCTCTTTCTTAAGAATCTCTATTGCCGGAAGAT
>CAYQXR010000133.1:745-1667 GCA_964421625.1 uncultured Gemmatimonadaceae bacterium
ATTAGGTAAATTTACTGGCATGGCTTCATCTTTTATAAGAGAGCAAAGTTATAAAAAATACAGAATAAAAAGTTATTTGCCTTTTACAATACTCAACAACTGCTTTTTTGCCTTATCTGTTTGCCCATATTTATTATCCGGATCTAATTTCACAACCTGATTATAATCACTTATAGCAAGATCATTTTTACCCATAGTTTGATAAACAAATCCCCTATTGAAATAGCCAAGCGTATATCCAGGGTTCAACTCTACTGCTTTATTAAAATCGGCTAATGCATCCTCATATTTTTTAAATGACACACTTATTGCCCCTCTATTGATATAAGCACTTACATATCGAGGATTAAGTCCTATTGCTTTTGTATAGTCTCTTACAGCATAACCATACACAGTTCTTTTCTGATAATAAATAGCTCTATTATAATAAGCATCAGACGAAAGGGTGTCACACTCTATGGCTTTATTCAGATTATAGAAGGCATTTGCATCATCTTTCATATCCATGTATATAATCCCTTTATTAAGATAACTTTTTGTACTTGTAGGATTTATTTTTATTGCTTTATCTAAATCAGCTAACGCCGTAAGTTGATCTGTGTTACGCTTTAACACGCCTCTCTTTATATATGCATATTCAAATTCAGGATTTAGTTCTATAACTCTATTATAGTCCTTAAGTGCAGCTTCATCATTTTTCAATATTTCTTGATTGATTACACCCCTAATATATAAGGCATCGCAATAAGTTGAATCAATTGCAATTGCTTTATTAAAGTCATCCATAGCCTCTTCTACATTTCCTGTATTATAGAAACTTAGACCCCTATTATAATATCCAAGCGAATATGTTGGAGATAGCTCTATCACCTTGTTTTGATCAGCTAAAGCAAGCTCATAGTCTCGATGTCTCATATAGATA
>CAYQXR010000134.1:0-1651 GCA_964421625.1 uncultured Gemmatimonadaceae bacterium
CCTTTCACGGCGGCACCAATCGCAACTTCGCGGTGATTCCGCGCAAGCAGCTCTACCACTGCTTTGTCTGCCATGCCTCGGGCGACGTGTTCACCTGGTATCGCGAACGCTTCGGCCTCGAGTATCCCGCCGCGGTCCGGGAAGTCGCGCGACGCTGCGGAATCGTGATTCCCGAAGAGACCGAACGCAGCGGCCCGGACCCGCGTGAGCCGCTGTTCCAGGCCTGCGATGTGGCGCAGGGATGGTTCGCGACCCAGTTGCGCGAGGCGCCGTCGGCCGAGCGGGCGCGGCGCTATCTGTCGGAGCGGCAGATCGACTTGGCGACTGCGGCGGCGATCGGCCTGGGATACGCCCCGACGGGTGCCGAGTTCGCGACGGCGATGCGCACCCTGGGAATTGCGGACGAGACCCTGGTGGAGGTGGCGCTGCTCCGTCGCCGCGAGGATGGGACGCTGTATCCGTACTTCCGCGATCGCCTGTTGTTCCCCATCCACGATCTGCGCGGCCGCATGGTCGGGTTCGGTGGCCGCAGCCTCGGCAATATCGAGCCGAAGTATCTGAACTCGCCCGAGACGCCGATCTTCCACAAGGGTGAGCAGCTCTACCACATCCATCAGGCCAAGTCGGCGATGCGGAAGGCAGGCCACAGTATCCTGGTCGAAGGCTACTTCGACGTGCAGCGCCTGGTGGCGGCGGGGATCGATCAGGTTGTGGCCCCCCTGGGCACCGGCCTCACCGAGGCTCAGGCCACGCTGCTGAAGCGCTACGCGCCCGAGGTGGTGCTGCTGTACGACAGCGATGCGCCCGGCCTGAAGGCCACCTTCCGGGCCGGAGACATTCTGCTGGCGCACGGGCTGCGGGTTCGGGTGGCCACCATGCCGCCGGGGGAGGATCCCGACACGCTGGTGCAGCGGGGCGGGGCAGCGGCCCTGGAGCCCATCCTCCACGACGCCATCGACCTGCTGGAGCGGAAGCTGCTGCTGCTCGAACTCAAGGGTTGGTTCAGCGATGCCGGCCGCTCGCGTGAGGCACTGGACCGGCTGCTGCCCACGCTGCGGGCCGCCGCCGATCCGATCACCCGGGAGCTCTATCTCACCCGCGTTGCCGAGCGGCTTGGCGTGCCGCGCGAGATCGTGGCCCGGGAGGTTGAGCAGGCGCCACGCGCGCCCATGCCCCCGGCCGCCGGACCGCTACCCCGGGCTCCCCGCCAGCGGGAACCGGCCCGGGAGCGGGCCGTGTCCCGCACGGCCGAGGTCGAACGGAAGCTGCTGCGGATTCTGATTGTGCACCTGGACTGGCGCATACGGGCCCGGGATGAGATCCTTCCTGACAGCTTCACCGTCGCCTCGTTCCGGCAGATCTTCGCGGCGCTGGCCGCGCTGCCCGACGATGCCCCGGCCGGCGATGCTCTGGTGGGGCTCGACCCGCAGGCCCGCGAGGCCTGGGAGCGGATCCTGGCGGGCGACGTGCCCGAGGAGGGCTTCGACCTCGACCGCGAGTATGCGGGAGCCCTCGAGATGTTTGAAGAGAACACCCTGTTCCCCGATATTGCGGCGGAACCAGACCCGCGGGAGCGGGTGCGTCGGCGGCGGGCCTTGGCCCCCGAGGCGCAGTTGCGATTCCAGCGCTTTCTCGACGCCCGACGCCGCCA
>CAYQXR010000135.1:0-1639 GCA_964421625.1 uncultured Gemmatimonadaceae bacterium
ATCCGGCCCTGCTGCGCCCGGGCCGCTTCGACCGGCAGATCGTCGTCGATGCGCCCGATGTGAAGGGCCGCGCCGGCATCCTGCGGGTCCACACCCGGAAGATCCCACTGGCGCCGGGCATTGATCTCGACATCATCGCCAAGGGCACGCCGGGGATGGCCGGGGCCGACCTGGCCAATCTGGTGAATGAGGCCGCGCTGCTGGCGGCCCGCTCCAACAAGTCGGCCGTCGACATGGCCGACTTCGAAGCAGCCAAGGACAAGGTGATGCTGGGTGTCGAACGGCGCTCGCTGGTGCTCACCGACGCCGACAAGGAACTGACCGCCTACCACGAAGCAGGACACGCGGTCGTGGCCATGAAGACCCCGGGCTCCGATCCGGTGCACAAGGTCACCATCATCCCGCGCGGCCGGGCCCTCGGCTTGACGGCCTCACTGCCGGAAACAGAGCGGCTGAACTACTCGCGCGACTGGCTCATCGGATCGCTGGCGATGTTCTTCGGTGGCCGCGCCGCCGAGGCATTGATCTACGGCAAGGGCAAGGTGACCACCGGGGCGGGCAACGACATTCAGCGGGCCACGGCGCTTGCCCGCCGCATGGTGACGCAGTTCGGGATGTCGGAGGCGGTCGGTCTGATGGCCCTCGGCGAGCGGGAGCAGGAGGTCTTCCTCGGGCGGGAGTTCGGATCGCGCCGGGAGATCTCCGAGAAGACGGCGCAACTGGTCGACGCCGAAGTGAAGCGTCTCCTCGACGAAGCCTACGATTCGGCCATGCACCTGCTGGTCGAGCACCGCGATCTGCTGGAGAGGATCACTGCTGCGCTGCTGGAGCGCGAGACCATCGATCGAGAAGATCTGGCGCTGTTGGAGCAGAACCAGCCGCTGCCGCCGCGATCGACGGCACCGCCGTCGGTGCCGCCTGCTGAGCCGGTCGGCAAGGTGCCGACTGCCAGCGAGGCGTCATTCCGCGCCCCCATCCTGGGCGCACCTCCGGCCGAACCAGCCGGCGCATGATCACGCCCGATGGCCTCCACCGGCCATCGGGCAGGCATTGCCGGTGACAGCCCCGACCCCGCAGGCTCGGGTGCTCGGGGCGGATGCCGGCGCCCTGGCGGACCTGCTCGCCGCTCTGGGATGGGAGCCGTCACTCGCCCGCGACACTGCTGATGGCGTTGGAGCCACGGCGCTTCATGTGACAGGACTCGATGCGGACACCATCGAGGCGATGCTGCCGGTGGCGCATCGGCTCGGACTCCAGATGCTCTCCGGTCCCGACTGGATGGTGCTCGCTGGCCCCCGCGCACGGCTCGGTGCCTTCGCCAGACCCTGGATTCAGCCGGAGCCGTTGCAACCCCTGGCGATTGCCGTGGGCATGGCGTTGCCGTCGGAGCCCGCGACCACCTGGCGGCACGCCCACGGTGCGCTCGGTCTCGAGTCGCCGCGTATCATGGGCATCCTCAATCTCACACCAGATTCGTTTTCTGACGGCGGGCAGCTCGACGGCGTGGCGGTTGCGTTGGCCCATGCCCGGCATCTGGTCGCGGAGGGAGCCACCATCCTCGATGTGGGCGGAGAATCCACCCGACCCGGGGCGGAGCCGGTGTCGGAGGCAGAGGAACTGCACCGAGTGCTGCCGGTGA
>CAYQXR010000136.1:0-1513 GCA_964421625.1 uncultured Gemmatimonadaceae bacterium
CACAAACTAACGTATCTGTACTAAAGGAAACTTTATACTCCGGATTGGGGTAAGTTATGATAAAGCTGTCCACATAATGTTCGCATAAAGAATCGATTCCGTAGCTAACATAGTAAATACCGGGCTGATAAATCTGTCTTTGTGGGGCTGTACTGCCATCCTCCCATTGGTAATTACCAACGTTAGGATTGATTGGGCTAAGCAAAAGTGTATCCGTACTACATTTTCCGGTTAATATATGTGTCTGCTCCGTTCTTCTTATTTTCTTGAAAAACACAAAAAAAGAATCAATATAGCCCATACATTTAGCTGCAGCGCTTTGACCGCGGTAGCGTACCCAATATACTCCAGGTGTATCAATAGTACGTGATGCGCCGGTACTACCATCATCCCATACATAGTCATCTCCTGAAAATCGCGTAGCTGTCAACAGGACACTATCCATACAAGAAAGACTATCAGTTGCAGAACTAGTCGTTAATAAAGCAGGTACAATGGCCACATTATTAGGTAGACCCAATTTAGATTGAGTACCTGTTACAAGACGAAAGCCTAAAGGCTGTAACTGGCAGTTTAAGCCTGCTGCATTAGGTTGATTAATCACATTCAGGGCATCATCTATATAAAAACTACCTGTAAAATATACCTTATTATCAGGCGCTCTCTTTATAGCGGTATAATAAGTGTTCGTAATTTTCACTTTGGAGGCAATTATGGTATCCACATGGCCGGAGTTGAGATCGAACTGATACAGCGACGATGAGGTGGTGGCATATAGCTTTGAATTATCCGGAGAGAAGGTAGTGCCATAATAATAGTCCCTCTGCGCAGGGTCGTCCAATACAACAGGAGAGGCTATCTTGCCCGTTACAGGGTCAAAATCATATAATACCAGGTTTCCCTGGGCTATAGCCAGGCGGCGGCGGGAAGGTGATATATCAATACTGCCGAGAATACCCTCATACTGCCCCCATCCTCTGGTATGTGCTGAGGTAACCGGCTCTGCTACAATACCATTGAAACCAATATCGTATACTTTAAAAACGTGCTGTGTACGGGATACCACCACCAGCCATACATTGCAATGATCGCCCTGCACTGCCATCATGTGTTCTGTAAGCAAGCTGTCTAATAAAATTCCTTTACGAGTGGCTAGCACATCTCCCTTTCCGTTATTCAGGTTCATGTCTAATATACTATAGTATAATTTACCAAGGTAAGGAGAACCAGCAATAGTAGCTTCCATTTGTCCTAAAGAAAAAATATAATATTGATGTGGCTTTCCGGGCATGGGTACAATAAGGGTACCCTGCGTAGTACTGGCAGTAATATCCTGTCCTACCTGAGGCAAATCCTGGCCATTAGGCATCAGTGTATGGCTGGCATCCCAGACCGAGGTACCATCAGTATAAAACAGTAATCGGCCGTTTTCATCACATACCGATGCGGAGCCCTCGCCGGTATTAATACCGGTGGTGATGGGCCGTGGCGGATTATAATTAAAATCAATACC